>JAURRA010000008.1 GCA_030835825.1 Flavobacteriaceae bacterium | reverse complement strand
CCTGTAAAGACATCCTTAACTTACTCAAGATAAATCTTAGTGATGGCCAACTCATGACTCCCATTGATCTGTTCAGCTGTCATGCCAGGTCCTAACGAAATTTGAATGAATTCAGCTCTTAAAAGATCGAATTGGTCCTGATTGTTATGTTCAAAATAGTAGGGCAAAAAGGTTGGATAAGGTCTTGGCAGCGTGACCGTTTTGACTGGCTTCAGATCGTTCAAATCAATCCTTTGAGGCTCTCCTGATGTTTTGAGTTCAACAACTGCTCCAAAAGCAGCACCATTGTCCATAACTAAAGCCACTTGAACCGGATAAGCCACCCCCAGCAGTGACCTACCTGACACTGTCAAATACTTTTTATCTGAGGCGCTTTGCTTGGAGGCCTTTAAATAAGGCATAAGGTTGTGCTTGAAGGTGTAATCTTGAACTACTACCCCAAAGGCATTCTCAGGATCCACCTTGCCCAATTGGTTCAAACGCAATATAAATTCCGAATCACCCAAACCTTTAGGCTGAATAGTAATGCCTCTGCGCCAGGTCCGAATCAATTGAGAAGCATCTCTTTCTGCACTGAATAATAAAACAGGTTCCTCTGAATCCATTATGGCAATTTGATAGGGATTTGATTGATAAAAATCCCAAGCATCAGGTCTCCCCTTTCGTTTTTCTGGGTAAGTAACGAACGATCCGTCACCTTGTTCCACCACAATCTGATAGTTTAGAATACCTGCTGTCAATGTATCGTTGGGTATGGTCAATTGATACTCAAACAGATGCGAAGGCATGAAATTTTCAACAAAAGACTCATTATTGAGGTAAGCGCGCACCGCTATAGATTTGGGTTTTTCGACTGAAACATATTGCAATTTAAGGGTCAGATTGTCATCCGCACTTCCTCTTGAAGGTGGCTGGTGTGTCAAGTGATTTTCAAGGACAGTTGTCAAAGGAGCGTGATAGGTCTTCAAAGGATAAGTATCAAAATCCTGTCCTTCAACTGGGGTCCAATTAATTTGCGGAGCTCTTAAAAGATAAACACCGGGAGTTACTTCAAACTTACTGCCAACAGCCTGTCGACTCAACTCATCATACGACAAATTCTCAATTGTAAAAGTGGTTGTCAAATCTGCTAAATCTACTTGCATTTGATGGCTATTGTATTGTACAACGCCGACTATTTGATCTGGACTATTACGCCCAAAAGGATTTTCAACCCAAGCGGCATCGGGCATTACTTCCAATCGCCAGACTCCCTTTTCCAATTGATCCAAGAAGTAAGCCCCTTTACCCTTATATTTTATCAGTTCAGAATTGCCATAACCTGCAATTTCTTTTAATAACTCAGGAGATTTTGGGCGCTGCTGCGTATTGTTGGTATAGAAAAATTTATCCCCAGAATTGTAAATGGCCAAATCTTTCAGATAATCCACGGTGGTATACCCAAAAGAGGTGTTTTCTGGATAGGTGCCAAAATCGGTATACAAATCTACTTCACGAAAAATTTCGGCGCATATCTTCAGTCCCAAAGCTTTTTGTGGCGTGTAAGCCAAATTCATATAATGCGTGTTATACTCGGTATTGTAGGGCGCTAAAAATGTTGGATCATAGGCAAAATGCGTTGCAATCTGAATCCCGGCCGTTCGAAAACTTCTTGCCAAAGCTGGATAGGGATAAGCCTTCCCCACATCGGCAACGTCAAATTCGTAAACCAACTTGGCACCCTTATTTTTTTTAATAATGTGATCGAACGGAATATTATAATCGTTCACATTAGGCAGCACATTACCAGGCAACTCATTTTGATAGCCGAGACCGGTAGGATACCACTGAAAGGTACCTCCATCGGCACCGCCATCAAAATAGTCTTGCGTAAAATGAACCCCATGACTCATATTGTAAAAAATGGGTTTTTTTGTACCCGTTTTTCGTATAGACTTTACCATTTTTCGAACAAAAGCCTTGACTTTATCCCCTTCTCCTCTGTGATGTGGCTCGTTACTGACTTCAAAAGCCAAGGTATTGGGATCTTGAACGAAACTTAAATCAGTATACGGATTAGTGTGATTCAAAAATTCATACAAATAAGTCGCTTGTGCCGCAATGGCATCTGGATCGGTGAGGCAATTGTCTTTGCCATAATAGCTTGAAAAACCTGGACTTGGCGCATCGGGCTCAGGCCAACCGTTACCCCAATAGGCTATTGGTGTAATAATATAATTAAAGCCATGTTTTTTGAGTTGAGCAATCAAATAATCAAAGGTGTCGAGGTACTCGTTTTCGATAAGATGTCCTTGGACGTTACTGATCTGAGTGTCCCAAACATGCACCCTGAACAAATCGAATCCCAGTCTCTTAAAATGATAAACGTCTTGATCAATGGCTTGTTTTGGATCAATACCCATTCTTTGAGCGGCGCGATAGGCATGGGCAAAAGGCACCGTATAGTTCACCCCAAAACCCTTCACCTCAGATTGGTCCGCATGGTAGCGCATCAGACCCTCATCGTCTACGTAAACATCAGATTGTTGTGCGTGCAGTTGACCCAATAAACTGATAACTATAGTTAGAAAAATACTTATATTACGTGTTGCCATAGAAAACTTAAAAAAGAGTTATTAATCATTTAGAGCAAAAGCCTTAGGTTTTGTGCCGCTACTTCTGGGGTCAAATCCCTTTGAGGTGAGGCAAACATTTCATAGCCAACCATAAATTTTTTGACTGTCGCACTTCTCAATAGGGGTGGATAAAAGCTCATGTGCCAGTGCCAATGCCGGTGATCGGCATCAGTAGTCGGTGCTTGATAAATTCCACTAGAATAAGGAAATTCACAAGCAAACAACTGGTCATAGACTTTTGTCAAAAGAGACAAAGCCTCCGCAAAATCACTTTTTTGAGCTGCCGACATTTTACTTATGTTTTCTTGATGACGCTTTGGCACTATGATGGTTTCATAAGGCCATATTGCCCAAAATGGGACCAAAATTGCAAAATTTTCGTTTTCATAAACCAATCGCTCCTTGTGATTCATTTCTTCCTCGACATATTGCAACAACAATAACTTTCCATGAGAGCGAAAATAACTGAGTTGTTGCTGATCCATTTTAAGCGCTTGGTTTGGTATGGAAGATTGACTCCATATTTGCCCGTGGGGATGCGGATTACTGCACCCCATAATTTCGCCTTTATTTTCAAATATTTGTACGTAATGAATTTCTGGATTTTGAGACAAACTGATGTATTGATCTGCCCAAACATCGACAACCTGAACGAGTTCACTAATCGATAACTGAGACATGGTCTTCGAATGGTCGGGACTATAACAAATAACCCTGCAAATTCCTGATTCTCCTTTGGCTTGAAGCAATCCATCGTTCCAATACGCTGTATCAGCAGAAGTTTGTAATGCGGCAAAGTCATTGTCAAAAACATGAGCTCCAGAATAATGTGGATTTTTATCGCCATTAATTCTCTCATTCCCGGGGCACAAATAACAATTTGTGTCATGCTTAACCTTCTCAAGCTTCGTCTGGTTTTCCGATCTACCTTGCCAGGGCCGCTTCATACGATGGGGTGACACCAATACCCATTCATTGGTTAAAATATTTAGCCTCTGATGGGAGCTGATCTGTAAATTGAGCAATTCTTTCATCTTTTATTTTCTTTTGACAAGCTGCGCACCGTCAGACAATGTCACCCGTTGTATGTCACATTGAATTCCAAATTTTTCTAAATACAGTGCGGAAAATTCTTCTTCTACTCTTTGAACAGCTTCTGTTTTTACGATATTGATCGTGCATCCTCCAAATCCCCCACCCATCATTCTTGCGCCGATAATATCTGAATGCGTAGAAGCCAGATCGATGAGAAAATCAAGTTCGTCACAACTCACCTTGTATTTCTTGCTCAACCCCTCGTGCGCCTCAAACATCATTTTTCCAAATAACAAAATATCGCTATTATATAATGCCAAAATCGCTGCCTCAGTTCTTTGAATTTCTTCAATAACATATTTGGCCTTCTCGTATTTATCATATGACATCTCGGGTCGCAGCGCTTCGAGAGCCGTCAAAGTCATGTCGCGCAAGGACTTAACACCAGCAAGTTGTGATACCGCCAGACAGGCATTGCGTCGGTCGTTATAGGCTGCATCCGCTAGTTGGTGTTTTACATTTGTATTGAACAACAGCAATTGATATCCCTCGAGAGGTAAAGACAAGGGTCGCGCGTCCAGAGATCTACAATCGAGATAAATCACCTTACCTGACTCCCCAAACATACTGGCATATTGATCCATAATACCGCACTTCACACCCACATACTCATGTTCGGCTTGTTGAGCAATGAATACCATGTCAAGCTCAGACAGACCTAGTTGAAACAAATGATTCAGACCAAGGACTAAACTGTTTTCGAGAGCCGCTGAGGAAGACAACCCACCACCTTGCGGAAGATCGCCTCCAAAAGTCAAATGGAATGGTTGTAAATCAAAACCCTTTGACTGCAATACACTAACAACACCTACAACGAATCTACTCCAATGTGGGTCTTCGGAAGTCAATGCTCTGTCGAAGTTAAAATGAAATGGCTCGACTCCAGCATCTAATGCTATTGCAATAATATTGTCTGTAGAGAGGCTAATGGCGGAATAAACCCCTTTATCAATGGCTCCTGGAAGCACAAAGCCCTCGTTGTAGTCTGTATGCCCACCAATCAAATTAACACGGCCTGGCGCGTAACTCAGTACATCAGGTGACGCATTGAAGCGTTTTTGATGCTCATTGATGACCCGATTTATCTGACCTTCATTCATGAACTTCTAAGCAAAATAGATATATATAAAAACCACGACTACACAAATCATTACTCCAACAATAGTGGTTTTTTTCCATGGTTCAACATTCACTTGTTCGGTGTAATTTATTTTGAAGGCTTCTGTCCTTGGGTACAACT
>JAURRA010000007.1 GCA_030835825.1 Flavobacteriaceae bacterium | reverse complement strand
CCTTCTACTAAGTCCGTTAAGTCCTCATTGTTTTCTTGACCCGAAGGCACAACACCGCCGTTGCTTGCCACCCATTGATAGCTGTAGTCAAGACAACCGTCACCGTTAGCATCGGTAGCCGTTCCGCCTGATGCACAAGCATCTATTGCTCCCGAACTACCTCCAGAACAAAGGACATCAGTTAAGGTGGTAGCCGTAATGTCAAACGCAGGAGGTTCAGTAATCTGAATGTCTATCGATTGACTACATGAATAGGTGATGGTATCATCATTTGCATTAGTAGTTACAATTTCGCCAAAATTAAATGTGTAGTTTCCAGCCTCAAGACCAGTTATTAAAACCGTATAGCCCTCTTGAAGTGATGTATCTGGATTATAATAAGGATAGACAAAACCACTGAATTGATCCCCTAATTCATTTTCCAAGTAGATCAAACTACTTTCGTATTGCCCCCAAATTGGGTCTTGACCGTCGATCAATGGATAAAAGATATTACCATCGAAAGGCTCAGTCCAACCTCCACTAATTGTAAAATTCGCTACACCATCACTACTGTCAGGACAAGTGACATCGATGAGGCTTACAATTTCCGCTTCTAGAGGCAGTGGACGAACAGTTGAAAAGGAGGCTGTTTCGTCACAGCCAAGAGCATCCACAAAGCTAAATGTATAATTGCCGTCTGGAAGATTATTAAACACAACGGTTAAGTTCTCAATACTAAATTGAGACGTCACCCCATCATTGTTAAATAGGAAGCCTGTATTGTCCACGGGAGAATTTTCATCGTAGATCACTTGATTGGTGTCGCTATTAAAAATACTCCAACTTTGCAATGGATATGAAACACTGTTTAAGGTCAAGTCCACAACTGATGTTGTGTCCTCAAAGCATTCATAACCCGAAAAATTGATATCTAAACCAAAATTATAAGCTTGAGAAATGGTAAATGCTGCAGGAAACAGGGCGGTTCCCGGTGCAGGAAAAGTCTGACCACACTCATTAGTCACATAATAATAATAGGTGCCCAAAGCCAGATTCCCAAACTCAAAAACACCATTTGTTGATACCCAAGCTTGTCCTGTTGTTGGATCTAAAACCTCACTACTGAGAACACCAGTTTCAGAATTGTACGTATTGTACAAATGAAGCTCATAATCCCTACATGGAAACTGAGAATCATCGAATTGCCCCTCATTTACAACCTCATACATTTGAATGAGGTATTCGTTATCACAGGCATTAAAATAGGATTGAACAACGGTTAAATTACAGATTATGTTCCAGACTAAAGTAGCCTGGAAAGTAGATCCTGTTGACGGTGTAATGGTAATATTTACGCTCAACTGTCTCGCACAATCACCAGTATAGGTTATTTGATTTGTGGAAGCGTCATAGGTCCAATTTGTGCCAGACGAATTATTTAGCGTAAAGGTCCAGCCAGATGGGATAGGGTTTTCTGCATTCCAACCATAAACAGCTGTCGGCGTGCCTCCGATAATTTCATGAATGGTCAGTTTGTCTAAACTTGGCGCTATCACCGCTGTATTCTCAGACAATTCAAATAAATGATTAGTGTTTGGATCAACGGTATAGGTGTAATTTTGGCCAGTTGCACCAGTGGGAACAACATAAGTTTGCGCCGAAACTGTCCACAAAGACAGAAACCCAACAAAAGTGACCACAAGATGCTTTAAACAGAAATTCATTTTTTTAAGTTGAAAATATGAACATTTTCTTAAAAATAGAAATAAATATTGACAACAACGTTTAATTAATCAAAACAAAAATCGTTCCCAAAATTAGATTATATATTTTTAATTTACAGGAATTAGTTAGATCGCACAAACATCCAACCAATAGTAGTCATGCAAAAAGCGCTTATGAAGATTGACGAAGCAGAAATTTCGGGGCAATAATTGTAGTTTTCGGCTTCAAGACGTTAGATTTGATTAGTCTTACCACTTCCTCTGCTGCCGATGAGCCTATTTTGTTTTCTTGTAAATCGATGACACTGAGGGATGGGGCATACTCTTTAGACAGTTCACCATTGGATGCAGCTATAATTTTGAAATTTTCAGGCACATTTCTGCCAATATCAATAGCACATTTGAGTGTCTTTATACCCAGTCGTTCATCAACGGCAAAGGCACCGTCAATTTTGTTGTTATTGTAGAGAAAATCAGAGATTTCTTTCTCACTATCGTCCAAATCGAGAACCTCAAGTCTTATAACAGAACTACCTGAGGATAATTGATACCACTTTCGAGTAAATCCCTCCTCACGTCTTTTGATTACCTCTAAATCAGAATTAACTACAACAAGCAATGGATTGCGACATTCGGCAATGTACAGTTGATGTGCTGCCTGGGCACCACCACTTGCGTCATTGCTGATGATTTGGGAACAATTAATTTCATCACTCACACGATCAAAAAGAACCAAAGGGAATTCATTATCAATCAATTGCTTAAAATGGTCAAACTTTTTTTTCTTTTGAGTTTCAATTGACAAGGCAACGACGAGCCCGTCTACACTGCCGTTGGTTAACATTTCAATATATCGAACCTCATTGTCCAACGATTCATTAGTGATACAAGTCATAATGGAGTAGCCTTGCTTTTCAGCTGACTCTTGAATGCTATTTAGCGCTTTGACGAAATAATAATTAAGCAAGTCAGGAATAATTACTCCAATGGTATTAGTGCGACTTTGTTTTAGGTTTTTAGCTAGTGTATTTGGCCGATAATTCAGTGCTTTACTCAGTTCAAGTACTCTTTTTTTCGTCTGATAACTGATCTCGTTACTGTCACTAAGCGCTTTTGAAACGGTAGATACTGACAAGCCTAGTTGTCGGGCTAAATCTGTAAGTTTTATGTGTTGTTTGGCCAATTCTGCTTCTTTTAGAATGTCACTTCTGCAGAAACAACTTGATCTCCGCGTTTGACTGTGACTGTGGTAGCGTTACCCTCTTCAAACTTGGAGAGGGCCTGCATATAGCCCATCATATCTTTGACAACGTAGTCTCCCAAGGCAATCACCACATCTCCTTTTTGCAGGCCTGCTTTTTGGGCAGGCTTATCCTCACTAACCCCATCAATGCGCATACCTATTCCATCAAAAAGATAGTCGGGAATTACACCCAATGTGACTTTAAAGCGCGGTGTTTCTGTTTCATCACTAGCGGTTTTTCGAAAAGCCAATTCGCCATTGTTATCAAGATCGGAAATCAGTGCCAAAATATAATCAGAGATCAATTGCATCCCTTCGTAATTCAACTTATCGGCATCGTCAGTAGGTTTGTGATAATCGCTGTGTTGTCCTGTGAAAAAATGCAATACTGGTAGGTCTCCAAGGTAAAATGAGGTGTGATCGGAAGGACCTACACCCGACTCGTTTTCAATGATTTTAAAAGTCTCATTATTGGACATTATGGTCTGTTTGAATATTGGGGAAGTACCAGTGCCATAGACTGCCAGTGTATTGTCATTAGACAATCGGCCAACCATGTCCATATTAAACATATAATTGACGTCCGTGAGCGGAATAGTAGCATTTTTGACAAAAAAATTAGACCCTAAAAGACCCAGTTCTTCACCCGAAAAAGCCATGAATAAATAGTTGTTGTTTTTATTTTGGTCTCGTAATCTATAAGCCAAATTGAGCATCACGGCAACGCCGCTGGCATTGTCATCGGCCCCGTTATGAATTTCTTTATCTTCGCCTCTAAACAAGGATCCTCCCAGATCGCCATAGCCCAAATGGTCATAATGAGCTCCAATAACTACAGTCCTCTCGGCCTTGTTGTCAATGAAGCCCAATACATTGCGCCCCACTATGGTGTTGTCAACTTCTTCATCAGTAAAACTGGCCTCCGAGTGAGGATCTGTTTTAGGTGTAAATTTAAAATCTTGAAAATAGCCCATGGTACCTTTCTCATCCAGTCCCAAATCTTCGAAACGTTGTGCAATATAATCGGCAGCTATTCTCTCACCTTCCGAACCCGTTTGCCTCCCTTGAAGTTCATCGCTGGCTAAAAATTCGACATCCGCCCTTAAATTATTCTCAAGTACTGGCTGATGAGCACAACCAACGAGCGTTAATAATAATACCGATAGCGACATTTGCTTGACCATAATAATTCTATTTTTGTCAAAATTATCAATAAAAAAGATCATGAAGTTTATATATGCCTTTTTATTTGTTGCCCTGGCTTTTTCCTGCAAAGACAACACAAATAAAACCTCCCAAGATCAGGCAAATTCTAACCGAAAAGACAGCCTCATTTTCCCAGAAGAAATTCATTTTAAATCCATTCGCCAGGTAACCTTTGGCGGTGATAATGCCGAAGCTTATTGGAGTTTCGACGACCAACAACTGGTCTTTCAATCCAACAATACCGCGTGGGGTTTGGGATGTGATCAGATGTTTATTATGAATCAAAATGAAACTTTCGATAGTATTGCTCCTCCTATGGTAAGTACAGGTCTTGGGCGAACCACCTGTGCCTACTTTTTACCCGACAATGAGCATTTCGTTTATGGTTCGACCCATTTAGAGGGCGACGATTGTCCAGAAGCTCCACTACGTCGCGAAGGGAAATATGTATGGCCTATTTACGAAAGTTATGACATTTTTGTTGCCGACCTGCAAGGAAATATCACTGGCCAATTGACCAATGAACCGGGTTATGATGCAGAAGCAACGGTTTCGCCTCAAGGTGATAAAATTGTTTTTACCTCAATGAGAACTGGAGATTTGGAGTTGTTTACCATGAATTTGGACGGCTCCGATGTAAAACAAATTACAAGTGAATTGGGCTATGACGGTGGCGCATTTTTCTCCCCCGATGGAACCAAATTGATTTTCCGATCTTCCCGACCCAAAACTGAAGAGGAAATTAAAGAATATAAAAACCTACTCCAAGAAGGTTTGGTGCAGCCTACCAATATGGAGCTTTACATTTGTAATGCCGACGGTAGCGATTTACGCCAATTGACCAATTTAGGCAATGCCAATTGGAGTCCATTTTTCCATCCTAGCGGAAAAAAGATATTGTTTTCTTCCAATTTCGAGGCAGAACGGGGCTTCCCTTTTAACCTTTACATGATTGACATTGACGGGAAAAATTTGGAGCGCGTGACCCACGGCCTAACCTTTGACGCCTTCCCAGTTTTCTCCAATGACGGGAAAAAATTGGTATTCTCCTCTAATCGGAACAACGGTGGTGGCCGCGATACGAACCTATTTATTGCAGAGTGGCAAGATTAGGGGCGCCTAATTATTCTGTGCAACTGGAATAGTCAAAGTTTTCTCGAAAATAGGTGCCAGCAAACTGATCCTCTGAGTCGTACCAGTCGATGACTTGACCCTCACATTTGAAAACAGGAGTCAAACGAGACTCATTCCCGAAATTCATATCAACGACCACTTGATCGCCGTCCCAAACCCAGCTATTTGGATTGGGAATGGCCGTTTCGACTCCACCAAAGGTGCCGTCTGAACTGTAGATCGTATAGCGCAAGGTATCCGTAAACTCATACATCACAGTAGTTTCAAATCCCACCAAATGCCAACGGCCAACTAGGGATGGTTCAACTTCAGGATTGACAGAAACTTCATCGCTGTTGCAGCTGAGCATCAGAGCGACAAATGATAGGGTAAAACACATGTTTTTCATAAAAATGATGATTTAATCCTTAGGCCTTTAAAACTGGATAAAGACCGATTTTGACTGTATTTGATTTTTAAAAGTCAAGTGAAAGTACTAAAAAAGTTAATAAAATAAACTTATTTCTCAAGAGACTTGACTAGGCGATGACTGTGTTGAAATACCAACCATTAATTTTGCTCCAAAATTTTTCTAGGATATCAGTGGAGACATACCATGTCATTGAGAGAGAGCAGCTAATTGTTCTTAAACCCTTTTATCTTAAATTCATTTACATAGAAGAGGAACCCTTCCATTCTCGTCGAAAAATCCGAGTGGTGCCAAAGCCCATCACTGCTGATCTCATAAACGTGATGTTTTGCTGATCAAGCACTTTAAACTGGAGTTTATTTTTTAATAACTGTCTGTCAAAGTTTTGATGGCTAAATTGTCGGTAAATGATTTGATGTCTTGTGAAAAATCTTTTTGAATAAAGATGGTTTTTTCAGAATTTGGGAGCATATCAAAGTAATTGTCAGAAAAATTATATTGAGAGTTTGAGGAAATAAAAACATTTTTAGCCAGTTTATCGGTTCTTAATTTTACTGTGAATTGATTATTATTTTCACTAACCGAGTAAACTATTCTAGGGCTTACAAGATTTAATTCTTTAATGGGTTTAAAATACATGATGTTTTTTGACAGGACTTTATCATTTGCTTTGAGCTCAGTATAGAGCAGTGTGTTGTCTGGCATGTCACCAATCAAAAATTCATTTTTCGTCAGCTCTAAAAAACTGTTAGTACTATTAGCTTCAATCCTAATTTGTTTATTCCATTGTTTTATTTGGTTCCCATCGAAATCAATTAAATGTGTTTTGAGATTTGCTTCAATAGCATGAATAGAGTCTGAAACCACAAATACTTTTACACTATCATCACTGCTTTCATAGCTAACTAAATAATTTCGAAATGATTTTTGTGCTGAATAATGGAGTGCCTTCCATTTCCCATAATAATCGATACTTGACCAAGATACCGCAGGCCAACAATCATTGAGTTGCCAATATAAACTACCCATGCATCTATCTTTATTTCTTCTATGTGCTTCGATTCCGATATTTACGCCATCAGCTTGAAGTAATTGACTTACGTATAAAAGGTTCTCAAAATCTTTTGGTTCTTTATAATACCTCTTCATGTAATCTTCAATGGTCACATTCCCAATACTTGATCTTTGGTGTGATTTCATGACTTCTGAATAAATATCATAGTCTTCTGGAGATGTGTATTTTTTCACAGAATTAAACTCTGGAAAAGATTGAAATCCGTATTCAGACATAAAACGCGGAATAGCAGTGTTATAATTTTCAAACGGTTTTTTTCCCCACCAAACATCCCAGTAATGATAATCGCCATCGGTAAAAGAGATTTTTTTACCTGGCGCACTACTTGGTGACGAGGCCCAATATTGACGGTTACTATCATATTGCATTACGACATCTGGAAGAATTGTATGAAATAAATCTTCATATGATTGCCACATCATCTCTGCTACTTCTTTGGATTGGTCTTCGGCAACATTTTCTTTCCAACCCCAATTTTGCCAAGCCCATTGATTTTCATTATTTCCACACCAAAGTGCAATTGACGCGTGGTTTCTAAGGCGTTTTACATTATAAATCGCTTCCTGTTTTGCGTTTTCGAGAAAAGAGTCATCTCCTGGATACATCGCGCAAGCAAACATAAAATCTTGCCATACTAATAATCCCTTTTCGTCACATAAATCATAAAATAAATCCTTTTCATATATACCACCACCCCATACACGAATCATGTTCATGTTTGCTTGCTTAGCGGAGTTTAGAATGAATTCATAATGAGATTTATCTGGTTTGGTCGGAAAAGGGTCTTGTGGAATATAGTTGGCTCCTTTCATAAAAACAGGGTACCCATTAACCTTAAAGTAAAATTCAGATCCCAAGGAGTCTTTATCTGTGACTAAGGTTATGTTCCGCAAGCCAATTCTATGTGATTTTGAGTCAGTATTTGAGTTTGAATTGATGATTACTTCAACATTATAGAGCACTTGCTCGCCCATTCCATTAGGCCACCACAATTCAGGGTTCTTTATATGAAAAGGAACTTTCAGCAAATTTTTTCCTTTAATCAATGCAACATTAGATGACTTGATAGGTTTATTATTAACCAGAACTTCGACATTCGCTTCATCAACGGATGCTATAGCATCGACCTCTATAATTGCCGTTAAATTTGCTATACTGTCTAAACGGGTTTGTTTTATAAATAAATCTTCGATTTTAATAGCAGACCATCCTCTTAGTTTGACTGGTTTCCAAATGCCAGAGGTCACCAATCTTGGACCCCAATCCCAACCAAAGTGATAACCTGCTTTTCGCGACAATATACCCACCTTTTTAGCACCATCTACTTGTCCAATTTCAGCTAAGTCATTTCCAGATTCAGGAAGTTTATACCCTATCTCATCATGCTTTTGAAGCCCTTTAACTATTGGGGATTCAAATATTATACGCAATGTGTTTCTACCTTTTTTCAGTAAGGTTTTACAATCAATGATATAATTTCTAAACATATTATCAGTTTGTAAAATCAATGAGTCGTTTAAAATGATTTTACTGTAAGTGTCTAAACCCAAAAACTCTAACTCAAGATGTTGCTTTGACAATAAATCTTCTGAGACGTTAAAGTCTGTTTTGTATTGCCAGTCTAATTTATCAATCCATTGCAGATCAAGCTCGTTTAGTCTAAAGAAAGGGTCTTCAATTTTATCATTGTTTAATAAATCTAAATGAACTGACCCGGGTACTTGAGCACTGAGCCATTCGGTATCTCCAACTTGTTGAAAGTGCCAATTGTCGTTTAATTCAACTTCATGAACTGTTGAATTATTATTTCGACAAGCACAGAAAGATATTAAGACTGCAACTGCAATCAATTTTAGACTAAGGTCATAGCAATTTTTCATCGTGGAAAAAGTAATTATATTTATTGATTTGATCTAAACATAAGCAAAGTTTTTTCATTTGGATTGCTAATTAATGATTGTGAGATAATGATTTAAAACCCGTAAAATGATGTTTTATTTTAGGATTTCTATTCAACTGACGGTTCCTGCAGGCCAATGACATTTCCTGAAAAGACTTAAAAAAAGAGGAGATAGCTCCGATTACTACCTTAAAGATGGTTCTATTCAACTATCGCACTTAAATGTTGCCCCTCGAGATGTTGAGATGATATTTAAATTTTTATATAAATCAGTATTAAATTAATTGAAATACAGTATATTGAAACAATTTAAAAAATTAATTCATGAAAAATCTTATTCTGTTAACAATAACAACAATATTGTTTACCAGCTGTAATCAAACTATCAATGAAGAGTGTGAAACCTTAGCTCAAACAAATGCTCAAACCGAAAATAATATCAAAATCTATAAAACGGCTTGGAATACATTTTTTGAAACTAGAGACAGCAGTGCTATAAATACGGATAGTTTTGATGAGCAAGCTACTGTAGTAACTGCCGATGGCAATATTACTGGTCTTGAAGCCTTCCGTGATTATTACAACAATTATTTAACTGGCTTTTCTGACGCTGAGTTTAATTTTATCGACGTCTTTGGACAAGGCGATAAAATAGTTAAACATTGGAACTTTAAAGGAACATTCGATGGAGAAATGTTTGGAATACCTCCTACTAATAAAACAGTAGATATCAATGGGACTACAATAGTGACCATGAAAGACGGTAAAGTATTACAGGAACAAGATTTCTTCGATAATTATTCTTTTTTAATGCAACTGGGCTTATTGGAGTAATTCCCCTCAGGAAAAAATAGATCTAATAAAACGGTTAGACTTTAAATAGTTTAGCCGTTTTATTTTTCCAGTAGCGGGACTTGAGTTTAAAGCAAAAAAAAGAGTAACCATTTCTGATTACTCATTAGTAGATAACTCTATTGAAATATCGAACATCAGTTTTACACAAAAGGAATTTATAGACACCTGTAAATCGATTGGACTTATAATTCAGGATGTTTCTAAAATTAATTATTCAATTCTCGTGTAACTTTCATCTCCATATGCCTCTGTGAAAAGGCTAAATTCATCTTTATTTTTAAAGATTATGGTTGCATTTATGACATTTCCATAATCATCTTCAAAGGTTAAAGCGAAAACACCTTTGTCAAGCGAATAATTCCACTTTCCCGATGATTCTGCCCAAGTAAAAGAGCCGTCCTTTTCAATAGTTAATTGAACATCCGATTTTGACGTATAATTCCCATAAAGATCTTGGCTGGTGTAGGTGACAACAGCATTTGCATCCACAACAACATTTGTTTTCTCTTCGGTTTTGTTTTTCTTTTTTGTGGATTCTACTTTAGTTTCCTTTAAAGTTCCCTTTTCGGTATTTGCCTTTTGATTATTACCACAACTGATAACTACTACTGTAAATAAAAACGCTACTAAAATTTGTTTGATTCTCATTTTTTCTATTTTTAGATTCATTTAAAATTAATTCATTAAGATTTCTTAAACAGGTTCTGTCGCATCTATAAAAATAAGCAATAAATTTTAAACTAATTTAATTTTTTAAGAAGCGAAAGGTAAGTACGATTACTACAAGTGTTTGAATACAGGATGTAAAACCAAGGATTTGAGCGCTAATTCATCTAAGAAATCGAAACAAGAAGGTATTCACAACCTATTTCAAAATCTACTTACGAATTTTAAGTTAAAAGAGGAGTTAGAGGATGTTTTTAAGGAACAAATGAAACTAACGCTTAATGAACAGAGTTTTAAGATCTATGATGATCAAACAATACTTAAAAAACGTTTAAAGGAGTTACAAACTAAAAAAGAGACATTAGATAGTCGATTCGCATTTGGAGAGATTGATAATGAATTATACAATCGTTTCATTGTTGCTGTAACAACTGAATTGATAGAAATTGAAGAAAAATTAGAAGATTTTAAAATAAAAATATCGAACCTAGATAAAAAGGTTTCTGAATTGATCGAATTCAGTAAAAACCTTAGTAATATATGGGTATCTGGAGAATATGAGACTAAATTATCTGTTCAAAAATTACTATTTCCAGAGGGGATAGTCATAGACCCTGAAGACAGAACATATCGAACCTCAAACCTCAATCCAATATTTGGGTTAATTCATTCATTTACAGGTGGTGATGATAGTGGAAATAAAAAACGGACCGGTAGAAATACCGATCCGTCTTGTGTAGTAGCGGGAACAGGACTCGAACCTGTGACCTTCGGGTTATGAGCCCGACGAGCTACCTACTGCTCTATCCCGCGATATATAGGGCAAATATACAAATTATATCCCTGTATTTAAAACAAATTCTTTAAGATTACGACAAGAACATATAGAACCGCAATTCAAGTTTTAAAACACCAACACATTGTCCAACAAAAAAAATTTGGCAAAAGCAGTCCCAGTATCTAAAAGATACGCCATAATTTTTGAATGAAATTCATTTTATAAGTACATTGTGTTTTATTATTTATAAAACCATGTCATTTCAACGGAATATTAAAACATTATTAACTGTCACATTGTTATCAGCGTATCTCTCTGGATTCTCTCAAGCCGACACAACACCAGTAAACACGACTAAGACCGACAGAGTTATCAATGATGTGGGGAGTTATGGGAAAAAGCTCATTTCCAAAATCAAAGAGTTATTTGCGCTCAGGCATAAGGTTCCCGATGATTATACGGACATGGAACTTATTGAATTGCTGACTCAAGAAGAGTTCGATATCCTTGTTAATAGTTCTGGCGAAAACACCCAACTGGCGCTCAAACTCTTATATCCTCGCATTACACCATCAAAAGGATTCTTTTCTTTTCAGCTAGGGGATTATGAATATTACAAATACATCAAAGACTTAAAAATCGATCAAATAGAATACATCAAATTGATCGATGAACATGGATCAGAGTGCTATGTTGACAAGTTTAATTTTATCAAAAAAGAAGGTCAGAAGCGTCATTTTTCCTTTTTGCTCGATCACAGTGGATCAATGGGTAAGCGTCGTGCCAACGACCTACAACTGGCCATTTATAATGCCATAGAAAACAATATCATTAAGGATAAAACATCAACTTATAACCTTTATAAGTTTTCGGAAGATAACGCATTAATCGCTCAAGGTAGCAACCTAAATGACATCCGAAAAGCATTGATTCCGACCAATGGGTTAGATGGTTTTGGTGGCGGAACAGCCGTTAAAGACATTCTGATTCAAGCCATTACTGATTTGAAAAAACAAGACAGAGACGACTTTAAACTTATCGTGTTGTTTACCGATGGTGATTCGAATAGCGATTTAACACAGATACCCATGCAAGACATCGTTAAAGAGGCTACCGAAAACAATATCAATATTGTTTCTGTGGCCTTTGGTAGTTATTTGGATATCGCCTATCTCCAAGATATAGCCCAATATTCTGGTGGGAATTTATACCACATTTATAAACCCGAAGAATTCGAAATTCTATTCAATAATATCTTTGAGGATGTTTTAGTGAGTTATGACTTAGAATTTGCGCCATGTATGTTCGGTAATGAAATCACTTTGGAAATGAAATTGATCAGTGATACCGACCCATTAATTGGACGAACCGTCTTTAGGTCGCCGTTGACCGAAGGTTATTCCATTGACTTAAACGTTCTGTTCGACAGCAATAGCTCGACAATAGACGACTTGTATTTTGATAAACTAAATGCTTTGACAAATCTGTTAAAATTCAATACAACACTCGAAATTTTAGTTGAGGGGCATTCGGACCGCACAGGTTCAGAGGTCAAAAATCTCGCTTTATCAAAAAGCCGAGCTGCTGCCATCAAAAATTACTTGGTATCTCAGGGTGTAGATAAAAACAGAATAACAACCAAAGGATTTGGCTCATCAAAACCCGCTTTTGAGTATGCCCCCGGAAGCAACGAAGAACCTTTTAATAGACGGATTCAAATCGTGATTACCAAACAATAATAATCGAAATTGTTAAACATTTTCTTGGCCGCCCAAGCCATCCAGCTCCTCTTGGATGTTTTCCCACTTGGTCATTTTCAATTGAAGATCCGACTTAAAGGTTTGATATCGGTCGAAGAAGGCAACGTCAGAAACGGTTTTATCGTAATCGGTCTCTAAAGCCACATCAGCCGATTTAATCTGAGCTTCCAAATCGGCAATATCACGCTCAACTTTACTGAGTTTATTCAGTAAGGATTTTTTGAGCTTTTGAGACTCGTAGGACAATTTGTTCTCTTTGGACAACTTTGTTGCAGCGGCGGGTTGCTTGAGCTCTAATTCCCGCAATTGCTCCATTTGGCGCTGCTCTAGATAACTCTCAATCCCACCCAGGTGAATTTTCACTTTCTGATCCTTAAACTCATGGACCGAAGTCGTTAATCCCATCAAAAAATCTCGGTCGTGGGAGACTAAAATCAAGGTGCCTTCAAAATTTCTTAAAGCCGATTTCAATACCCCTTTAGAAACCATATCCAGGTGATTGGTAGGCTCATCCATGACCAATACGTTGAAGGGCTGCAATAGCAACTTGGCCAAGGCCAATCGGTTTCGCTCACCCCCAGACAACACTCTGACGTACTTATCTACAGCCTCGCCTCGAAATAAAAAGGCTCCTAAAATATCTCTTACTTTACTTCGATTGGTCTCATTGGCTGCGTTAATCATGGTCTCCAAAACAGTCAAACTGCCGTCCAAATAGTCCGATTGATTTTGAGCAAAATAACCGATTTGAACATTGTGACCCAAAGCCATGCGCCCTTCGAAATCCAAATCGCCCACTAAAATTTTAGCCAATGTAGATTTGCCTTGACCATTTTGACCTACGAAGGCAATTTTATCCTGACGCGCTACGAGCATATCAATGCTTGAAAGTACTTTCAGAGAGCCATAACTCTTAGAAATCTGTTCGGCTTCAATAACAACCTTACCAGGGTTTATCGAAGCTGGGAAACTCAGGCTCATCGCCCTATTATCGTCAACCTCAACCTCTACCCGATCCATGCGATCAAGTTTTTTAATAAGTGACTGGGCCATGGTCGCTTTGGACGCCTTAGCTCTGAATTTTTCAATCAATTTTTCAGTATGGGCAATTTCTTTTTCTTGATTTTTTTGACGGGCTAATTGTTGTTCACGCTGGATTTCACGCAAGGCCATATATTGTGAATAGGGCTTAGCAAAATCATACATGTGGCCTAATAGTATCTCAATGGTTCTGTTGGTAATATGATCTAGAAACAAGCGGTCGTGAGAAACCACCACCACAGCACCGACGTAGTTCTGCAAATAACTTTCCAGCCAAATGATTGAGTCCATATCCAAGTGGTTGGTAGGCTCATCGAGCAATAAAATATCGTTGTTTTGAAGCAAAAGCTTGGCCAACTCTACCCTCATGCGCCATCCACCACTAAAGGTTTCGGTAAGCTTATCGAAATCCGTTTGTTTGAAACCCAAACCTTTCAACACGCGTTCCGTTGAGCCTTGATATTGGTAACCCCCTTTCATAGTAAAAGCCGTTTGCACCTCACTCAGTTGATCCAACAATTCAGTGTAAGCCTCGCTCTCGTAATCTGTTCTCTCTGTTAATTCAATGTTGATTGCCGTAAGTCTAGACTCTAATTCAAGGATTTCCTTAAAAGCCAAATTGGCTTCTTCTCTAACCGTTCGTCCCTTTTCGAACTCCAAATCCTGCCTTAAAAACCCTATGGTAATGCCCTTGTCAAGAGCAACAACTCCTGTGTCTGGGGACAATTGACCAGATATAATTTTTAACAATGTCGATTTCCCCGCTCCATTTTTTCCAATCAAACCGATGCGTTCGCCCTTCCCAATTCTGAAAGAAAGATTCTCAAAGAGATACGCTCCTTGAAACGATAAAGACACTTGATGAGCGTTGAGCATACTGTTTTGACTCGTTAGATTTGATTACCTTTACGGTGCCACGAAAATAGAACATTCAAGATGTTTAAAAAAGGGAAAAAACTATATAGTATTTTAAGAGGACTGTGTCCAAAATGCCAGGAGGAAACCATGTATGTCGAATCCAATGCCTACAAATTGGGCAGCACTTTGAAAATGCGCGAACGCTGCAGTCATTGTGGAGTCAAATACAAGTTAGAGCCTTCTTTTTTTTATGGCGCCATGTATGCAAGTTATGGCGTCGGAACGGCCATAGCAGTTGCGGTTTTTATCATTGCCTTTATCTTTGCCAACCTTAGCTTAGAAGCTGCTTTCTTGGCTATCGTGACGACTTTAGTAGCCTTATTTCCATTGATAATGCGTTGGTCCAGAAACATATGGATTAATATTTTTATCCCTTACAATCCGAATAGTGAATTGAAAAAATAATCGGCTTAGAATAGAGCGTTATAACGTTCTACGGACATTTCAACAGGAATATTCTTTTGATGTTCAATTGAATTGTATAAAATTTCAGCCAACATGGGCCCGTGTAAAATTCCTCGAGACCCCAGTCCATTTATCAAATGAATTCGCGAGAAATGAGGGTGCGTACCAACAATGGGTCTTCTATCGGGAACAGTTGGCCTTAAACCTGCCTGTTGTCCGACGATCTCAAAAGGACAGGCTATCAAGGCCTTCAACTTATCTTCCAATATCTTTCTCGCCTCTATGGTGTTAGTTGTATCTTGGCCAAACCGGTTATAAGTAGCACCCACCAAATACTCGTCTTGACCCAGTGGAATCAAGAAAATATCCGACTTATAAATAGCCTCCAATTTCAAATCGCGGGTTTTGATTTTAAGGTACTCACCCTTGTTTGGCTGTATAGGTAATTGATTGAAAAATGGGTTGTTTGCAATGCCCATACCCTCCGCGCAAACAAGATTTTTATAGGTTTTACCTTTGTATATTATAGCTTCAGAGGAAACGGTCAATTGGGTATAGTCAAAATGATCCATAGGAGCGAGGTGACTTTTAGCCATTAAATAATCCTTAAAGGCGCTAATCACATCTTTTATTTCAACACGACCTCCTTGGAGCACTTCTCCAAACCCAAAGTCTGCCTTCAGATAAGGATGCGTGTTTGGTTTGAACTGTTCTGATAAAAATGGTTCCAATTCAGATTCGTCAGCTGCAGTAATCCACTTGTTTCTTTCACTTGGGCTAGACAAGCGGCGGTATATCGGATCACTATGGATACATTTGAACTCCAGCAGCTTTTCCAATCGACTGTAAGCGCCAAAAGCAGACAATGCCTCTCGGGCTTTCCAAACAGCCCGAAAGCGTTTCAAAACGACTGGATTGAACAGTCCACCAGCGACTTTGGAAGCACTGGGATAACTGCCATCGATTACAGTAAACGAGTTGCCATTTTTGATCAGTTGTTCGCAAAACAATAAACCGGCAATACCCAAACCTATAACTAAGTAATCTTCGGTATGTCTATTTGAGAGAGTCATATAAAAAAAGCGCTCACATTACTGTAAGCGCCTGTTAGTCTATTAATAAGGTATTACCAGGACCACATGTCGTGCTCCAGGTTTCTGATTTTGTCTCTAATTCTTTCTGATTCTAATAGTCTTAACAGAGCGTTTTTAGGAATATATTTTTCAATCTCACGATCTTGATAGACATTATCTTCTTTGTAAATATAGCTGCCAAATCTATGTGCATTGATTAAATCGTCAAACGAAATAGGTCTTGAGGTGTTTTTTTCGTTAAAAGCGTCGGCCTTATATAAGACATCTCTGACATCGGGATAAAAAATCCAGAACAAAGCAGCATAGGCTTCTTCGGCTGCAGGGTTGTCTTTACGGTCCGATTTTGAACGTGGTGTTTGAACAACTGGTGCAATAGCAATAGGACGGTACTTCAACTCTCCCAATTTGGAATCGAAATACCAAACACCTTTAATTCTAAACTCTACGATGTCTGCATAGTCAAAAATTTCTTCCGAGTATTCCTCTTCTCTTAAGAGGTTGTTCTCAAAGATCAATTCAGTCATGGCCTGATCGAAGTCTCCTAATTCTTTATCGCTCATTTGAGTTTGATCGACATTCTGATACTCGCTTGGAATGGTTACACCATAATTGAGTAAGAAATTGTATTTATTTCCCGCCTCAATACTAATGCGTTCTTCACCAATCCCTTCACCTTCTCCCTTGCGGATCTTTTTATATTTCAAGCTTCGATCCAACTGCTCACGAGTCATTTTATCTTTCAAGTTATCCTCAACATAATAATTCTCAACCTCTCCTGATAAAACACTGCTTAGTAAATAATGAATCAAAGGACGGCGCTCTGTGCCGACCAAAGAGGTGTCTGCTGGAAAAAACAAAGGAAAATTCACGCGCTCATCAACATCGATAATTTCCCATACAGTTTTTGAAAAAAGAATATCCTTATCGGCCACAAATCCATACTCGAGCGGCTTATTATTGTCAAATTTATCTTGCTCAGGAGATGTAACCCCTATCTCACTTGGAGACTTGGCATTCAAAATATTAGCCTGACCGAAAAATACAGCCGGAAAAGCGGTGAATAAGAAAATCGCAATGAGCTGTTTCATGATAAATTTAGTTTGTCAATTTTACAGTTATTGGAGCTGCCTCTGGAATTTGAACAGAAACCCCTTTGGCGCGCACTCGAATGTTGTCGATAACGACAATAGAGTTTCTAGGAGCCGAATTAATAGCATTCTGAGCCTCTGTATTCAATCGATTACCAGTTACCCTAATTGGGGATTTCCCAGATACTGTCACTTCAAAGGAATAGACACTTGTTTCTAAGTCATAAACAAAATCTCCAAAATCTGCTAAGATTTTTGATGTACTAACATCTCTTTTATTCAAAGCAACAGTTCCTTTTTTTCCAGCAACTTTACCTATCGGAGATGGAATATTTTTAATTCTGAAAACGCGCTTGTCGTTCACCTTAGACCCATCATCTAGTGTTGCTGTCACATTGACGGTTACATCACTACCAGTGGTTGGGTTAAGCACGTATTTGCCATTACCAATTTTACGCATTCCTGGAGCAGAAGCCACTGTATTGTTATCTGGCACACCAGGAAAAGCTATGGTCATGGGATTTTCTAGCCCACGATAGACCACATTCATTTTATCGGCCGAAACAGAAGCTGAGTTTGGTCGAGGTACAACCACGTAGTTTGCCTCGAAGGGGATGTCCAAATCTTTACCATCTTCTAGAAAAGTAAACACGCCCTCAAAAGTATGCTCTCCAACATTACCTACATTAAAGCTCACCATGGCTGCTCCCGTAGAGTCAATGGCGTCAGAAAGATCGTAAGGCTGACCTTCCAAAGTCAAGGACTTAGGTGTAACGTTGGCATATTTCCCTAAAACCACGCGCCCCTGGAACTGTTCTCCTGCAAAGAAGGCCGATTTGTCCGCTAACACAATGGCGTTATAATTTTTCAAAGTAATGGCTTCATCCAAGGTATTACCAATGAATAAATTATATAGATTGGTTTCGGTTACCTTAACGTCATTTTGTATGGCAGACATTTTCGCATAAGAAGCAATAGCAGGAAAGCCCTTAAAATTATAATCTAGCCAATGTAAAGACTTACCTGATTGGGAATTGACTTGATCTGTCAAATCAAATCTTCTGTCAAAAACCTCCAAAGCCTTGATATATTTAGCATCTGATGCTTGATTATTGACAGTATCATAGCCTATAATACCCTGAATATCTGCCTTGTAGTTCTTAAGACGCGCAAAAACCTCTTCGCCAGCTACGGTCAAGCGATCGCCTGTGAACCATTTCTCATCCAAGAGATCTGTTTTGTCCATGGACTCGTAATTCAATTCTCCCGTATCAGATTCAATTTCATAATTACCGTCACTGAGTAAATCGCGCTTCAAAGACTCTAAATAGTTGAAAAAATCATCCGAGACCGCACTCAACTGTTCTGCCTTGTTGGCTACAAAAGCAAATTCTTCAGGTTTTTCTTCTGATTTTTGCTTCAGATCTGCTAATAATCTGTTATTCGTCTCCGTTGCTAAGGTATTCACCTCAACGAATTTTTTCTCAAAATTACCAAATGCCGATAGAACGTCTTTGGATACATTCATCGCAATCATTGCAATAAAGACCAAATACATCAGATTAATCATCTTCTGCCGTGGTGATATTTTTCCGCCTCCTGCCATAATTTCCTATTTCAATATTGTGTTAATTATGTCGAGATTATTTTGTATTCATTGCAGACAGCATTCCACCATAAACACCATTTAAAGAAGACAAGTTGGTCGCCAAAGAGGCCATTTGCTCTTTCAATTTTCCAGCATTGTCAGAAACTTGTTCGGTCATTTCCGATTGACGGTTGAAACTTTCCATTTGAACTTTATACAAATTGTTTAAGGCCTCCATTTGAGATGCCGCTAGAGCCATTTCTTCACTATATTTTTTCGAGGCAGCCATTGAATCTTTGGTCGGATTTAACTCCTTTGCCGCACTTTCAAAGTTTCTCAAGCTATCTCCAAGACTTGTTACCAGAGCTGCATCAATTTTAGCTTCTTTTAAAAGGGCATCCATTTTTTTAGATAAAACAGCTTCTGCATCAGCAGTTCCAGCATCAGCAGTATTGGCTTTGCCACCTCTCAGTTGAGGATAAACCAAAGACCAATCGAGATCGTCTTGTTGTCTTTCTAGCGCCGAATAGCCAAACACCAAAGCTTCTACAACCATTCCTAAAGTTAGAATTTCAGAACCATACGGCCAGTGTTGAATTTTGAATAGAGCTCCTAAGATTACGATTGCTGCTCCAAATCCGTAGACCATGTTTGTTACTGTTCTTTTTCCCTGTGCTGCCATAATTTAAAATTTAGTTGATTTAAAGTGTTTTTTAATTTGATTGGGCGACCTTAATTAGACGCTTGATTGGGGGTAACGTCTGTCCCCAAATAATCTTGAATTGTTCTAAAACCGATATAGCTGGTTTTTATTGAGTCGTACTCGTAATCGCGCGAACTAACCTGCAAGAAGTAAGCGACATCTTTCCAACTACCCCCCCGCACTACTTTACGGTGGTTATTAGGATCATTAACATTAGGGTTCATTGTTGAACTATAGGTATACGAAGCTGCATCATAGGAAGAATTGGTCCATTCCGAAACATTTCCAGCCATATTATACAATCCAAAATCATTGGGCTCAAAGGATTCAGCTTCTACCGTATATAAGGCTTGATCGGCAGCATAGTCACCACGAAGTGGCTTGAAATTAGCCAAGAAACAAGCCCTGTCGTTTTTGGTATATGGCCCTCCCCAAGGATAAGTAGCGCCCTGCAGGCCGCCTCGAGCGGCAAATTCCCACTCAGCTTCGGTTGGCAATCTAAACTTGTTTTCGAAATGTTTCCCTTTACTTTTAAGGTAGCTGTTTCTATAATCGGTTCTCCAATTACAGAAAGCATTGGCTTGGCTCCAACTCACTCCAACCACAGGGTACTCTGAATAGGCTTCGTGCCAAAAATAGTCGTTGTGCATGGGCTCGTTGTAAGAGTAGTTAAAATCTCTCACCCAAGCAGTAGTGTCGGGATAAACTGATAATGGATCTGGATAAACGATAACATCCCATCGCGACAAACCTTCTCGGGCTGCCTTTTCGATATCCAATTGCTTGTATTCGTATTCGAACAAACTAACGTCCCATGTTCTTTGACCGTTGTAGCTCAATTCCATCGGTAAAAACATTTCGTCCAAGACCTCAGCGTAGGGTTTGTCTGGATAATCTTGTGTATCGAAAAATAGCTCTTGCTCCCAATTCAACGCGGCATACTCTGGATCACTGTACTTATCATCTCCCTCAGCTCTGCGATATTCTGTATATGAAAACTCCTCTGGATCCAAAGCTGGGTCGGTCAGCATACTTGTTGGATAGAACATGCCGATACCCCCATCAAGTTCGGCGGCATCGTTGGCCAGATCATAGCCCAATACCTCCACCGCTTTTAAGGCAAGTTTTCTGCGGATAACAGAATCTCTAACCCAATTGACAAATTGACGGTACTCGCTGTTGGTCACCTCTGTTTCGTCCATATAGTAGGATCTTACAGTGACTGTTTTTGTGGGCGCATCGTTCACACCAACTAAGTCGTCATCCGATTTACCCATAATGAACGAACCTCCTGGAATGAGTGCCATGCCAAATGGTTTCTCTGCATTATATTTCTTACCCCTAGTTCCTACTAGCTGTCCTCTATCGCCAGAATTACATCCTGTCATAAGAGCTAATAAAACGAGCAATCCAATGTTTTTCATATTACTATAACTCATGAATTTTAACGTTATTACAAACGCAAGCGTAAACATATCTATATATTTCATAATACGCAACTTATTTTGTTTGAGATTACCATGTAACTTGAATAACCTGCCCTAGTATTAAACGCTATTTTTTCTGCAAACTTTAATCCAACGCTCTGGAATTACTCCTTGACCAGCGGCCTCGTAATCCTTTTGTGTACAAGGTAACAACGAATGTTGATCGAGTTTATTATGGTGTAAAGTTAAAAAAGGAATTTCAATCCACCATCGGCCAGTTGTCAAACTCTTGAAAAAAACAAGTTCTTGATCATCAATCAAAACAGTAAATTTTTGAAAATTTTGATCTTTGACATTCGGCGATTCTGCAATTCGATAATTGACGCCTTCAATAAAATACCAAATCATTTGGGATACCAATTCTGAAGTGACTTCATCTTCTTCATAGGACCGGTAGTGAAATATACCCAAAGTTGATACCCTGCTACTAATACCTGCATATCTGGCTAAAGCGCAAATTTCTCGACTATCAAATCCATTGGGGGATTGTTGTTGTCGACCGCCCAATTCCGAGGCTTTTATTGCATCCAAGTCGATAGTTACCAAATCGGCATCTCGGAGCATGGGCTCGGCATAACTGATGTCTTGAATCAAAGCACCTAGTCGATAGGACTCAAAAAAAAGCTTGTCCATCAAATCGATTTCCTCTTGCGGATTCAAATAGGTTTGATATCCCAAAACGGTGTAATTGAACAAATTAAAAGGTTTTTCAGTAATGATTTTACCCATATAATTGCGATTATTAATGGGCTTGGTGTCATCTGATAAATCGAATCGCGAATCGATATTTACGACATTGAGCATGGCTTTAAGCTCGTCATAAGCGCGATACATGGTGAAGGTAAGGTCTTGAGATCCTCCTAAAATAATAGGTATGATGTTTTCGGACAACAAATCTATCATCAGTGTCTTCATACCTTGGTAGCTGTCAGCTGGACTTTCGCCCAAAATCAGATCGCCTAGATCTGCTATTTCACAGTCCCAATTGCCTTGAAAGAGTTGATAAAATGATTTTCTGATGCCATTAATGTCAAAGGTATTCCCAATATAATCAATGTCGTTGCGATTTTCGGTAACTCCCAAGATTGCAATCTTTACCCCATTGAGCTCGGGGAGTCCACCCTGTGAGGTATGAATGCGAATTTTTGTCCCAAGAGCGTTGGACCCCAATAATTGACCGTGCGCTACAATGGCGTCTTTAACAGGTGTCAAACAATCGAGTGAAAACATGGGGCTATGACTTTTTAGAACGGGTAGTTTTTGGTTTTTTAGTCTTAGCGGTCTTTTTCTCTAAAAGAGATTGAGCTTGTTCTAAGGTCATGTCAGTAACATCAACAGTTTTAGCCAATTCAATTTTGGTTTTTCCTTGAATGATATTGTGACGACCCCAGCGGGCTTTTTCAACTCTAATACCAGCTTCGACCCAATTGTGAATCAGTTTATCTTTTTCTTTCTGAATTTTGTCCTCAATTAACGCCTGGACATTCTGCTCCGACAAATTATCCCAATCGTATTTCTTATTCACATTGATAAACATATTGTTCCACTTGATAAAAGGACCAAATCTACCTTTGCCTTTTTGGACAGGCAACTCATTATAATGATAAATTGGTGCATCGGCGCGGGCCTTTTCCTCTATTATACTAACAGCGAAGTCCAAATCCACGTCCATTGGATTGGTTCCTTTTGGGAGGGAAACAAAATCTTCTCCATACTTGACATAAGGACCATATCTTCCATTGTTGACTTCCACAGATTTGCCTTCAAATTCGCCTAAATTTTTCGGCAACTGAAACAAAGCTAAGGCTTCCTCAAACGAAATGGATGACAGTTGCATATCTGGAGGAACACTAGCAAACAGGGGTTTGTCTTCGTCCTCATTGGCGCCAATCTGAACCATTGGGCCAAATTTACCCAAACGCACACTAACCTGACGGCCATTTTCGGGATGTTCCCCCAATATTCTCTCCCCCGATTCTCTGTCGGCATTAGCCATTACATCATCGACAGTTGGATGAAAACTGGAGTAGAATTTTTTGGTCACTTGCTTCCAATTTTTCTTGCCTTCGGCAATTTTATCGAAATCGGCCTCCATGTTTGCCGTGAAATTATAGTCTAAAATCTGATCGAAATGGTTAACTAAGAAGTCGGTAACAATTTTTCCAATATCTGTAGGAATGAGTTTGCCCTTGTCCGAATTAACGGTTTCTTTTAATTGTTTGGAGCTCATTTCATCGGACATCAGGATTAATTGAGTGTAATGTCTCTCCAACCCCTCGGCGCTGCCCTTTTCAACGTAACCTCTGTTTTGGATGGTGGATATGGTTGGTGCATATGTAGATGGTCTACCAATACCCAATTCCTCCAATTTTTTCACTAAAGAAGCTTCGGTATATCGAAATGGCGGTCGGGTAAAGCGTTCTGTCGCCGAAATAAGCCGGCTGTGCAGGGGTTGTCTAACTTCGAGAGCTGGCAATAGTCCTTCTTGTTCCACATCCTCATCGTCGTTGCCTTCCAGATATACCTTTAAAAAACCGTCAAAAACAATGATTTCTCCATTGGCTCCAAATAACTGTTTATGTGTAGAAGCGGCAATTTTTACATTGGTGCGCTCAAGTTTGGCATCACTCATTTGAGACGCAATGGCTCGTTTCCAAATCAGATCATATAACCTTATTTGATCTCTATCACCCTCAATTGATTGGCGCGAAAAATCCGTAGGTCGTATGGCCTCGTGGGCTTCTTGGGCGCCTTTTGACTTTCCTTTGTAACTTCTTTTTTTAACATAGGTTGTGCCAAACGCCTTTTCGATTTGTGCAGCGGCAGCATTTTTTGCTTCAACGGACAAATTTACGCTGTCGGTTCTCATATAGGTGATCAAACCTTGTTCGTACAAACGCTGGGCGACTGTCATGGTTTTACTCACAGAAAAATACAATTTTCTGGATGCCTCTTGTTGTAGGGTCGAGGTTGTAAAAGGAGCTGCAGGACTTTTTTGGCCGGGATTTTTCTCTAAAGTATCTACCCTAAAAGAAGCTCCAATATTGGCTTTCAAGAATTGCTCTGCCTCCTCAAAACTGCTAAAATTACTAGACAATTTTGCTTTAATTAGTTTATTGTCTTCCGTGATAAATTCCGCATCAATGCGGTATGAGGCAACAGGGTTGAACTCATCAATATCGCGCTCTCTTTCCACAATTAATCGAACGGAAACCGATTGGACCCGACCAGCAGAAAGGCCTGTTCTTATTTTTCGCCATAAAACAGGAGACAATTCATAACCAACAATACGATCTAGAACTCTACGAGCTTGCTGGGCATCAACAAGATTGTAGTCTATTTCTCTGGGATTTTCAATGGCTTTTAGAATAGCTGTTTTGGTGATTTCACTAAAAACGATTCTTTTGGTTTTGGATTGGTCTAGTTCAAGTGTTTCGGCTAAGTGCCACGCTATGGCTTCTCCCTCGCGATCTTCATCACTGGCCAACCAAACACAGTCGGCTTTCTTTGATAGATTCATCAAGTTTTTTACAACCTCCTTTTTGTCCTGACTAACTTGATATTTAGGTTTGAAATCTCCCGTTAAGTCAATACCTAATTCTTTGGATGGCAAATCAGAGATGTGACCAAAACTCGAGGCTACTTTGAAATCGGGTCCCAAAAATTTTTCAATAGTTTTTGCCTTAGCAGGCGACTCCACAATGACTAAATTTTTTGACATGCCTTAGATTTAAAGGCCACAAAGGTATGTGATTTTTTTATTAGGTTGTAGACAGATCCATTTTCCCCATTTAAAAAAGCATATAACAAAACCTGAGAATCTTTACTCATTTACAATAATGACTGCCTTAGATCTCAAGACTTGACCAATGCTATAGGTTGAGGTTCGAATAATTTGATTCATATTTTCTACGTCCAAAGATTCAGCTTCATCCTCTGCTTTGTGATAGTAGTCATAATTTTTAAAATCAAAAGAGGATAAGGTATGACAAGGCACACCAAATGTTTGGTAAAAAGCATAATTGTCTGAGCGCTTAAATAAATTATAACCTTCCGCTTCGGGCAAAAATGTAACGAAGTTGGGCGTAAATCTATTCATAACAGCGGGCAGGTCTGACATTTTATATCCCGTCATATAAACCCGATTGGCGCCTGTTGTCAGCGTTTTGCCAATCATTTCAAAGTTAAACATCAATTGTAAACTGACCTTTTCATTTTGAAATCTGTCCGCCAAATGTTTTGCACCTAATAGTCCCTTTTCTTCTGCAGCGAATAGTGCAATGACAATATTCTGTTCCCATTTGTATTTGGAAAGTACCTTGGCGATTTGCAAAACCGCTGTACTTCCGCTCGCGTTGTCATTGGCACCATTATATATGGAGTCCTTTGTTTTTGTGCTGATACCAATATGATCGAGATGAGCGCCAATTAAGATGGTCGGTCGTTCAGGATCATAGGTGCCAATTTTTGCAACAACGTTATAGGATGTCACATCATTAAGAGTAAAAGCGTCCTTGTAGCCAGTCTCAAAAAATGGCTCAATAGCATTGGATTTAAAATAATTTACCACATAGGTAGCCGCCATTGGATAGCCTCCGCTGCGCATATCTCTACCGGCCATTTGGTCCGAAGCTAGAGAGAATAAAATATCCTTAGTCTCAGATACGGTTTGCAGTTTGGCAATATCTCGAGGGCTAGGTGTTTGCAATGCCGAACATTGAAAAAGAAGAAATGAGATACTGAGTAATAACATGGATTGTTTCATGAGTTATTTAAAATTAGTGAATAGATGAATATTTTGAGTCGTCAAAGCCAATAACTGACTTATAGACGAGATAGGTGGGTAGCACAGTGAAGGATGCCGTCAAGAAAATTCCAACACCGCACATAAGCAGCCCGATAATAGCAGACAACAAGCCGGCTACTATAACAAGTCCAAAGGTTAGCCACCATTTCTTGTGTCCAAGGGTGAAAGCTGCCTTAATAATCTCGCCTAAACGCAGGTCGGGATTAAAGGCAAAAATAACGGCACAGAAAGTCATACCGATCGAAACATAAATTATTGGGAAAAAGCATAAAAAAATCGCAGCAACAGCAATAATCATCAAAACGACTGCTAAGGCCATGGCTTTAAATATGTAGTCACTTTTAAAGAAAAAGAATAAATCAATAGCTTCCGGCTCTAATCCCTGATCTATATGTTTTACTATTCTTAAAAAACCTGCTAACAACAGAGTAGATATGCTTGCAGTTACAAAAGAACCCAAAAATGACATCACTACATATGGGCCAAAGATCATACTATTGAAAGTAAAGGGATCATTCCACATTTCAAAATTGTCGATATGTCGTATCATGTTAAAATATGAAGGATTAGTAATCATAGAAATGGGAATTGAAATAATTATCACCACGACATAATAAAGAAATCCGAAGAGCCAAGTCTTTTTAAAAAGTTCCAGGGCATCGTTGAAAATAGTTCCAAAATCCAATCTTGGAGCTGTGTTAATTTTATTCAGTAAATCTTCTGTTCTATTCATAGCTTAAAAAGTTAAAAGCAAGTCGAAATATAGATTTAAAAACACGGACACACAAGCAGTCTGCCAATTTGTCATAAAATAAAAATTAGTAGTATATTTGTCGGCACTAAAAAACCCTCCAAACGGGTGTACCATGGAAAAAATTATCGTCGAAAAGGATCAAGGGAAGGCGCTTGAAAAGCCACGCAATCCCATAAATCAAAGAAAGTTGTACCTAGAAAGCTACGGCTGTCAGATGAATTTCAGTGACAGTGAGATTGTTGCATCCATTTTATCCAAGGCAGGTTTCGACACCACTAATCGTTTAGAAGAAGCCGATCTGGTTTTACTCAATACTTGCTCTATTCGTGACAAAGCCGAACAAACCGTTAGGAAGAAGTTGGCCACTTTTAACAGCCTAAAGAAAAAGAAACCTCAACTCAAAGTTGGTGTATTGGGTTGCATGGCCGAGCGTCTGAAGCATCAGTTTTTGGAAGAGGAAAAAATCGTGGATTTGGTTGTTGGACCCGATGCCTATAAAGATTTGCCCAATTTAATCGCCGAGGTTGACGATGGTCAAAACGCAGTGAATGTTTTACTTTCCAAAGACGAGACCTACGGCGACGTCAGTCCTGTCAGACTCAACACTAACGGCGTGAATGCCTTTGTTTCAATCACAAGAGGGTGCGATAATATGTGTACATTTTGTGTGGTTCCTTTCACCAGAGGGCGAGAGCGAAGTAGAGATCCGCAAAGTATTATCGAGGAAATAAATGATTTGTGGAATCAAGGTTTTAAAGAAGTAACACTTTTGGGTCAAAACGTAGACAGCTATTTATGGTATGGCGGAGGACTCAAAAAAGATTTTGACAAAGCATCGGAATTTCAAAAAGCCACAGCCGTGAATTTTGCCAACCTTCTTGAGCTATGCGCCAAGACGCAACCCAAAATGAGATTTAGATTTTCTACCTCAAATCCACAGGATATGTCGTTGGAAGTTATAGAAACCATGGCGCGGTTTGAGAATATTCCCAACTACATTCACCTACCTGTTCAAAGTGGAAGTGATCGTATCTTAAAAGTCATGAATCGTCAGCATACCCGTCAGGAATATATGGCATTGATCGATAATATCAGAAAAATTTTACCCAATTGCTCAATTAGCCAAGATATGATAGCTGGATTTCCTGGTGAAACAGAGGAAGATCATCAAGATACTTTAGCGTTGATGGATTATGTGAAGTATGATTATGGATTTATGTTTTCTTATTCTGAAAGACCTGGGACCATGGCGGCCAGAAAATTGGTTGACGACATTCCAGAAGCTACTAAGCAACGCAGACTGCAAGAAATCATTGATCGACAACGGGAACACAGCCTTTACAGAACCCAACAACATTTGGGACAAATCGAAGAGGTTTTAATTGAAAAAACATCTAAGCGAAGTGAGGCGCATTGGTCGGGGCGTAATCCTCAAAATACAGTGGTTGTTTTTCCTAAAGACCAATATAAAGCAGGTGATTTTGTCATGGTTAAAATTGTTGACTGTACCAGTGCCACATTGATCGGCGAGGGTATTGAGTTATCAGATAAATCCAAATGATTATGAATACTATTGACCTTCAATCCATCAAGCAAAGATTCGGGATCGTTGGAAATGATTCGGGATTAAATCGAGCACTGGAAAAAGCCATTAGAGTGGCACCAACCGATATTTCTGTTTTGGTGACAGGTGAAAGCGGGGTTGGTAAAGAGTCTATTCCAAAAATCATTCACCAGTTGTCACATCGCAAACACGCCAAATATATTGCAGTAAACTGTGGGGCCATCCCAGAAGGCACCATTGACAGTGAGTTATTTGGTCATGAAAAAGGTGCTTTTACGGGAGCAACTCAAACCCGCAACGGATATTTTGAAGTGGCCAATGGTGGAACTATTTTTCTGGACGAAGTGGGTGAGTTACCCTTGACCACTCAGGTGCGACTGCTCCGTGTTCTTGAGAATGGAGAATTTATTAAAGTAGGTTCAAGCACTGTTCAAAAAACTGATGTGCGCATAGTTGCGGCTACTAACCTCAACATGGCAGCAGCCATTGAAAAAAATAAGTTTAGAGAAGATTTATTCTATAGATTGAGTACAGTAGAAATACATTTACCCTCATTGCGGCATCGCCAGGGTGATATCCATTTGTTGTTTAGGAAATTCGCTGCCGATTTTGCTGCCAAATACAAAATGCCACCAATAAGTCTCACCGAGGATGCGATTGAGGTACTCTTGTCATTTCCTTGGGCAGGTAATATCAGACAATTGCGAAATATTGCTGAGCAAATTTCCGTGGTTGAAAGACTCCGATCCATCAATGCTGGCATGCTCAAATCCTACCTTCCGCAAATATCCAATCTACCCATGGTTGTGAAAAAAGAATCTAATGAAGCAGAATTTGGATCTGAGAGAGAGATTTTATACAAGGTGTTATTTGACATGAAAAGCGATCTGAACGATCTCAAAAAACTTACCTTAGAACTCATGCAAAACGACGACCATCGGGAGGTAGAAAAAACCCATTCTGACCTGGTGAGAAAAATCTACGGCGAAAAAGAACCAAGTCAAGAAAGCAAAAGTATTCTCGCCCTAGAAAACAAACGCCCCGCTGTTTCACTTTCGAACGAGGAAGACGCCGAGGATTATGATTATGTTGAGGATATCGAGCCCGAAGAAACCCTATCTTTACATGATAAAGAACTGGAATTAATCAAAAGATCTTTGGAGCGTCATAAAGGGAAGCGGAAACTCGCCGCAACGGAGCTAGGCATTAGTGAACGGACATTATACCGTAAAATCAAACAATTTGATCTGTGAAAAAATCATTTATCAGTAAATCGTTACTTATTCCATTGCTCCTCATTTTTTTGGGCTGCGGAAAGTATTCCTTTACGGGAGCATCCATCTCGCCGCAGACTAATACCTTCCAAGTAAATTACTTTCAAAACAATGCCGCTTTGGTTGAACCTGGCTTAGACAGAGACTTTACCAATGCCTTAACAGATTTAATTCTAAATCAAACACGATTGAGTCTGGTTAAATTTAGTGGCGATTTGATTTATGAAGGTGAAATAACAGAATATCGTATTTCTCCAACCACAGCAACGGCCAATAATACTGCTGCACAAAATAGACTGACCATAACAGTTAATTTAAGATTTTTCAATACCAAGAATCCTGAAGAGGATTTAGAACAACGGTTTTCTTTTTTCTATGACTATGCCGGAGGTGAGCAACTCATCGGTGGGCAAAAAGACACTGCTCATGAAGCTATTTTTGAAAGACTGACCCAAGATATTTTTAATGCCACATTGGCCAAATGGTAATTTGAATGACTGTCGATTCTTTTACATATTATCTTGAAAATGCAAACGACATAAATGCGAATGACACCAAATCACTTCGGGATGTGGTGGATAAATACCCCTACTTTCAAGCTGCGCGTGCCTTATATCTTAAGGGGCTCAAAAACTCCAATAATTTCAGGTATGCCAACGCTCTAAAGAGTACGGCCATCCAAACAACAGATAGAGGACAATTGTTTAGGCTGATTCATCAAGACCAAAAGACAGCCTTTAAAGCGGGTCAAAGTCATGAAAAAACCAATATTCGTGAAATTGAACTTATAGGAATAGAAGATATCTCCGCACAGGAAAGTATTGCTGTTGATAAAGCCATACGGCTAAAAATCAAAGAAGGGAATTCACAATTTCATTTTGAATTAGAGGGTGAAAGTATCGATTCAGCAGCTAGTGATCATGTGCCACATACCGTTGAGAAAAGAAGTTTTTCAGCTTGGCTGAACGCAACAAACTTCAAGCCCATTGATCGTTCAAGTGGTCCATCAACTTCTCAGGCCAAAAACTTCAATATCATCAATAATTTTATAGCGCTCAATCCAAAAATTAAACCGCTGAACGACAATCAGAAACCAGAAAGTGACGGTGGTGACGGAGTAGCCATGCAGTCAACATGGATGACCGAGACTTTGGCCAAGATTTACGAGGAGCAAAAAAATTATGAAAAAGCGATTAGAGCATATCGTATTTTAAGTTTGAAATATCCCGAAAAAAGTACGTACTTTGCGCGGCAAATTAAGACATTGACAGCGCTCAAAGCGCAAAACAACATATAACCATGAGTACTTTTTCTATTTTCCTGATTTTGATTGTAATTGTTGCCTTTCTGTTGGTAGTTGTTATAATGGTACAAAACCCCAAAGGTGGGGGTTTAGCTTCTTCATTTGGCGGCGGAGGTACGCAGCAATTGGGTGGAGTCAAAAAAACTACCGATTTCCTAGATAAAAGCACGTGGACCCTAGCAGGATTACTCTTGATTTTAATTCTTCTCTCCAATGTTGCTATTCCTAAAAGCGGTGACAACACTGAATCGAGAGCTTTAGACAATGGTGCAACAACGGAGCAAGCCCTTCCAGAAACATCAGAACAACCTTTGCCGGTTGATCCTCTTCCCTCTAGTGATAATCAGTAATTTTTAGAATTCAAATGCTTCTACCGACTGCAAACTGCAAGTTTGTCAGTCTATAGATGATGGCACAATTTGTGTCTCTAAAAGAAACAATAATTAAAATAAATTTTTATGACATTAAAAATTAAACCACTAGCAGACAGGGTTTTAGTACAACCCTTAGAAGCTGAAACTACAACAGCTTCGGGCATTATCATACCCGACAATGCAAAAGAAAAACCACAAAAAGGACAAGTGGTAGCGACTGGACCTGGGACTAAGGACAATCCCGTTACCGTTAAAGTAGGTGATACAGTGTTGTATGGAAAATATTCAGGCACTGAATTGAAACTGGACGGAAAGGACTACTTGATGATGCGAGAAAGTGATTTACTCGCCACTGTTTAATTTTAAATATATAGAAAAATGGCAAAAGACATAAAATTTGATATCGATGCAAGAGACGGCCTGAAAAGAGGCGTTGACGCCCTGGCCAATGCGGTCAAAGTAACTCTCGGTCCTAAAGGGAGGAACGTTATTATTAGTAAATCATTCGGTGCGCCTCAGGTAACCAAAGACGGCGTTACAGTAGCCAAAGAAATTGAGTTAGAAGATCCCTTAGAAAATATGGGGGCTCAGATGGTGAAAGAGGTGGCATCAAAAACAAATGATTTGGCAGGAGACGGCACCACTACCGCTACAGTTTTAGCTCAAGCTATTGTTAAAGTAGGGCTAAAGAATGTTGCGGCCGGCGCCAATCCAATGGACCTCAAAAGAGGTATCGAAAAAGCAGTTTTAGCAGTCACTGAAGAGCTAGAAAAACGTTCGACTGCTGTTGGAGATTCATCAAAAAAAATAGAGCAAATTGCTTCAATTTCTGCCAATAACGATAATAGCATTGGAGAGCTTATTGCTCAGGCTTTTGGAAAAGTTGGCAAAGAAGGTGTCATAACTGTAGAAGAAGCCAAGGGCACCGATACTTACGTCGATGTTGTTGAAGGCATGCAATTTGATCGTGGCTATTTGTCGCCCTATTTTGTAACCGATGCCGATAAGATGATTGCAGACTTGAGTAATCCATACATTCTTTTATTCGACAAGAAAATTTCTAACTTACAAGAAATTCTCCCAATCCTTGAGCCAGTGGCTCAATCTAGTCGCCCGTTGTTAATTATTGCCGAGGACGTTGACGGACAAGCTCTAGCCACCCTAGTGGTTAATAAATTACGTGGGGGTCTAAAAATTGCTGCTGTGAAAGCACCTGGTTTTGGAGATCGTCGTAAAGCGATGCTAGAAGACATTGCCGTCTTGACTGGTGGTACAGTAATTTCTGAAGAAAGAGGATTTTCTTTAGAAAATGCAGACTTGTCAATGTTAGGAACTGCCGAAAATGTCACTGTTGACAAAGACAACACCACAATTGTCAATGGTGCAGGTGATGCAGATGCTATCAAAGCACGTATCAATCAAATCAAAGCTCAAATTGAATCTACAACAAGTGATTACGACAAAGAGAAGCTTCAAGAGAGATTAGCCAAACTGGCGGGTGGTGTTGCTGTATTATATGTTGGAGCTGCTAGTGAAGTTGAAATGAAAGAGAAAAAAGATAGAGTAGACGACGCTCTTCATGCCACTCGTGCTGCAGTTGAAGAAGGTATTGTTGCTGGTGGAGGTGTCGCCTTAGTGCGCGCCAAATCATTGTTAGCATCCTTGAAAGCAGTGAATTCAGATGAAGCTACAGGTATTCAAATTGTTGCGCAAGCCCTTGAGGCACCGCTTCGCACTATCGTTCAAAACGCTGGTGGTGAAGGTAGTGTGGTAGTCGCTAAGATCATGGAAGGCAAAGGGAATTTTGGATATGACGCCAAAAATGACGCCTATGTTGACATGATAAAAGCTGGTATTATTGACCCTAAAAAAGTGACCCGAGTAGCACTTGAAAACGCCGCTTCGGTAGCAGGGATGATTTTAACTACTGAATGTGCACTTGTAGACATTAAAGAAGATACACCGCCGATGCCTCCAATGGGTGGTGGCATGCCCGGAATGATGTAAATTCATTGCTAAATAAAAAAGCGCTTCTTTAGAGAAGCGCTTTTTTTTTGACCTCTCACCAGACTACTCTCTAATTTAAAGTCAACAGCATGAGAACCGCCATAATAATCATGATAATATTTTCTATGAAAGTTGCTAAAGTCATGGGTAAATTCAACACAGAGCCCAAGCAGGCGCAGGTAATGGGCGTCTTATTGAGTAGCGATTTAGTAACGCCGATGGTAGTGATTCCCAAAACACCAATTGTCATCCAAAGGCTCAATACAATATTCTCCCTAAACAGAAAGAGTAGACCTAAAAAGACCTCAATAAAAGGATAGAGCCAACCATAAGTAGGCCATTTATTCGCCAAGGGGTCATACATTCTAAATGAAGACACAAATCCCTTCAAATCTAACAGCTTGAAAAAGCTAAAAACAATAAAAAATAATCCCATAAAATCGAGCATGAAAGACTGATAAAAAAAATCGTCAATGTTCAATCCAATGGATCCCGCCAATACATAACTCAAAATCATGAATAGTGGAAACAATTGCTGAAGTTTACTATGGCTGTTTTTCAATCCAGAGGCTGTTGATATATCGTATATGGACAGCTGGTATTTCTCATCCAATAGGGGTTGCAATCGGTGAAGTTGGAGCAAACTTCTGGACTCAATTTCGACCACTGATGCCTCTTTGCTCGCCTTTGCCGAAATCACTCCGTCAAAAGCCATAAGAGAAGCCTCTACCTTCGATTCGCAGCTTGAACAAGTCATGCCACTAACATTAAATTTAGTTTTCATTTTGTAGTCATGTGGATTTAATGGTAAAATTAATGAAAAGAAAAGAAGAAATATCTTTTTGATCAACTTCTGTTTTAGTGACAATCATTTCTTAACTTCGTTACAAATATTGGTCTATTGAAACAGCACTATTTTCAACTATTGGAAGCCTTTGAAGCCTATCTTAGAAATCAAGAGGCCTCCACAGACGACAAACTTCAGTGGGTCTGTGACACCCTTTGTGAACGGCTTCCAAACTATGATTGGGCCGGATTTTATTTTCATCAAAAAGACAAAGACGAGCTCTTCCTTAAAGTTTTTTGTGGTGAACCAACAGAACATACACACATTCCATTTGGCAAAGGTATTTGCGGCCAAGTTGCGCTGAGCAATGAGACCTTTTTGGTTCCTGACGTATCGCTTCAAGACAATTATATCTCATGTGGCATTACTGTGAAATCAGAAATTGTGGTTCCTATTTTTGTCAACGGCAAGAATATTGGACAAATTGATATTGACTCTCACGTAAAAAATGCATTCGATCAGGATGATGTGTTACTATTAGAAAAATTAGCTGTTGAAGTGGGGCGCTTATTTTAGACTTCAAGCGCTGTGATTTTTTCTTAAAAATAGCTGCTAACATCCTTAAAGCAGAATAGTAGCGTTCAAAAAAAGCGCACTTATTTTAGGTTTTTATGCTGTGATTCTTTTCTAAAAATAGGTACTTTTGTCGTTCACTTTTTCACTTCATGACCAAGAAAAAAATTACTTCCGCACTGATTTCTGTATTCGACAAAACGGGACTTGAGCCCATTGTAAGAAAACTTGACACACTTGGTGTGACCATTTACTCCACAGGTGGTACGGAAAAGTACATTTCTGATATTGGCATCGCAGTTGTCCCCGTTGAAAAAGTCACTTCTTATCCTTCAATTCTTGGAGGGCGGGTTAAAACCTTGCACCCTAAAGTTTTTGGAGGCATTTTACATCGTGGTGATTTTGGCAATGATCGGGATGAATTGGAGAAATTTGACATCCCCACCTTTGATTTAGTTATAGTCGATTTATATCCTTTTGAAAAAACATTAGCCTCTGGGGCATCTCACGCGGACATCATTGAAAAAATTGACATTGGCGGCATATCTCTTATTCGGGCTGCGGCAAAAAATTTCAACGAAATTCTATGTGTTTCTTCAGTAGATGATTATGGTGAGTTTCTCGATCTTCTCAATGCTTCTGAAGAAGGCGTGAGTAGTTTGGAACAACGAAGATTCTTTGCTGCTAAAGCTTTTCATATTTCGTCACATTACGACTCTGCAATATTCAATTTTATGAATGAAGGCGTTGAATTGCCTTATTTCAAATTCAGCTCAGCAGGTGTAACTGCGCTTCGTTATGGTGAAAATCCCCATCAATCAGGTCAATTTGTCGGCGACCTATCTGCCTTGTTCACTCAGCTACAGGGGAAGCAATTGAGTTACAATAATTTATTGGACACAGATGCTGCTGTACAATTGATGGCCGAATTTAAAGATGACGACCCTACCTTCGCCATTTTAAAACACAATAACGCTTGTGGTCTAGCTACGCGTGCAACACTATCTGAAGCGTATTCTGATGCTTTAGCAGGTGACCCTGTATCAGCCTTTGGCGGGGTGCTCATCAGTAATAAAGAAGTTGATACAGTTACCGCTCAGAAAATTGCTCAGTTATTTTGTGAAGTACTCATTGCGCCAGCATTTGAATTGGAAGCACTCGATTTTCTGACCAAGAAAAAAAACCTCGTCATTTTAAAACAAAAACCAACGTTATTTCCAAGTCAAATGATGCGGTCGTGTTTAAACGGTCTATTGATTCAAGAAAGAGATAACATAACAGACCTTGGTGAGCAACTCAAAACCGTGACTAAATTAAGTCCAAGTGAAAGTGAAACTAATGATTTAATTTTTGCATCTAAAATTTGTAAACATACCAAATCCAATACCATTGTGTTGGTCAAGAACCAACAGTTGTGCGCCAGTGGAACTGGACAAACCAGCCGGGTCGACGCCTTACGTCAAGCTATTAATAAGGCGCAGTCCTTTGATATGGATCTCAAAGGTGCAGTAATGGCTAGCGATGCGTTTTTCCCATTTCCAGATTGTGTCGAAATAGCCCATGAAGCCGGAATAAAAGCTGTTATTCAACCTGGGGGATCGGTCAAAGATCAACTTAGTATTGATTATTGCAACGATCACAATATTGCCATGGTATTTACGGGCACAAGACATTTTAAGCATTAGTGCTCAATAAATTGACTATTTTAATTACTTTTACAAGCATCAGTGATTGACACAACGGGATATGGGCTTTTTTGATTTTTTTATTGAAGAAATTGCAATTGATTTAGGTACTGCTAATACCCTTATTATTCACAATGATAAGGTGGTAATTGATTGCCCTTCGATTGTTGCTAAAGACAGAATAACGGGCAAGATTATTGCAGTTGGCGAAGAAGCTAACCTGATGCAAGGTAAGACGCACGAAAACATTAAAACCATTCGGCCCTTGAAGGATGGTGTAATCGCAGACTTTGATGCCTCTGAGCAAATGATCAGCATGCTGATAAAAAGTATTCCTACCTTAAAGAAAAAATTATTTGCACCAGCATTGAGAATGGTAATTTGTATTCCTTCTGGAATTACTGAGGTGGAAATGCGAGCCGTAAAAGAATCTGCTGAACGCGTCAATGGCAAAGAAGTTTATTTGATTCATGAGCCGATGGCTGCTGCCATCGGAATTGGTGTTGATATTATGCAACCCAAAGGGAATATGGTAGTTGATATTGGAGGAGGAACTACTGAAATAGCAGTGATAGCTCTCGGCGGTATTGTTTGCGATAAGTCTGTAAAAGTTGCTGGCGACGTTTTTACAAGTGACATTATTTACTATATGCGCACTCAACACAATCTCTATGTTGGTGAGCGTACTGCAGAAAGAATTAAAATTCAAGTTGGATCGGCTATTGAAAATTTAGATATGCCACCCGACGACATGAATGTACAAGGAAGGGATTTACTCACCGGTAAACCCAAGCAAGCACAAGTTTCTTATCGTGAAATTGCAAAAGCGCTCGACAAATCTATTCTTAGAATAGAAGACTCTGTGATGGAAACCCTATCGCAAACCCCACCCGAATTGGCTGCCGACATTTATCAAACTGGTGTATATCTTGCCGGTGGTGGGTCTATGCTTCGAGGTCTGGATAAAAGATTGTCTCAAAAAACTGATTTGCCCATTTACATTGCAGAAGACCCTCTTAGAGCTGTTGTTCGTGGAACAGGAATTGCACTTAAAAACTTGTACCGCTATAAGAATGTTTTGATCAAATAGAGCCCCTAACTCATGCAGCAAATCTTGATTTTTATTTTCAAAAACAAGCGATTCTTGTTGTTTTTGTTGCTGTTCGCCTTTGGTCTAATTCTTACAGTTAGTTCGCGCGCCTATCACAATGCTCAATTCTGGCATTCAGCCAATTGGGTGAGTGGGAGTTTGCATCAGATTCAAAATGCCATTGGAGATTACTTTAAGTTAAAAAAAGACAATGAACAGCTCTTACAGCATAATGCTATTTTAAAGGCTGAACAGCTTCGCCCGAACAAGACAGAGGTTAATCTGACCCAACTCCAATTTTCAATAATTAATGGTATTGTAATTAAAAATAGTTATAACCTATCTCATAACTATTTAACCTTAAATGTTGGTGAAAAAAATGGGGTCAGCGAAGATGTTGGCGTGATATCTGATCAGGGCATTGTCGGTATTGTGGATCGGGTTAATTCCAAGTTTTCTCGGGTCCAATCCATACTCAACAGAAAGAGTAAAATCAGTGTACAAGTCAAAAACACTAATCATTTGGGAATCATGACATGGGACGGCGTTGACCCTCATGTGACACTTTTGAGTGATGTACCATCACTGGCTAAGATTTCTATCAATGATACTATCATTACCAGCGGCAATTCTTTGGCCTTCCCCAAAGGTTTGATTGTAGGAGTAATCAAAGCATTTAATCTCGATGAATCTCAAAACTATTATACCATTCAAGTGGCGCTCATTAATGATATGACAAGTCTCAACAATGTGTATGTCATTAGGAATCAGGACGCACAAGAAATCAATGCTCTAAACTCAACAGATGAATAGTGTCCTCCCTCTTTTGGCTCTGCGTTTTATTGCCCTGATTGGAGCGCAAATATTGATTTTTAATCATATCAATGTGATCGGATATCTCAACCCATTTGTATACGTCATATTCGTATTACTCTATCCTTTGAGAACCAATCAAATACAATTTTTATTAATCTCCTTTTTAGTAGGATTAGTCATAGACCTGTTTGCAGATACAGGAGGAATTCACGCCTCTGCCTGCGTTTCTGCGGCATTTATCCGACCTACTCTACTGAAACTTATCTTTGGTGTGTCGTATGATTATTTGGCCGTGAAATTTGATTTTCGAGACACCAGTCGCAAACTGACCTATCTTCTTTCCTTGATATTTGCACACCACCTCATTATCATTTTATTAGAACGATTTACATTTTCAGATTTTCTATCCACTTTAGGATATGCTCTTTTAACAAGTGTAATCACGCTAGGTTTTAGTTTAATTGTTCTCATTTTGTTTAAGTATAAAACATGATTCGCAAATACCTTTTAGGAGGATTGGTTGTCGGTATAGGTCTAATTTTTATCGGCAAGCTTTTTATGCTTCAAATTTATACAGAGCAATACGATATAGAGAATGACAATGCCGTTCGCAAGGAATTTATTTATCCCAAGCGCGGTTATATTTTTGATCGTAATAACACCCTATTGGTGGCCAACGAAGCCTCCTATGACGTTATGGTGATTCCCCGAGAGGTCAAGGCCATGGACACCCTTGAGTTTTGTAAAGTTCTCGCCATAGAGCTCGAAAAGTTTAAAAGTTCTTTAGAAAAAGCTAATAGATATTCCCCAAGACTGCCCTCAGTGTTTGTAGCACAACTCGCTAAAAAAGAGTACGCCATGTTAGCCGAGAAAATGCATAAGTTCAACGGATTTTACATTCAAAAAAGAGATGTTCGAGATTATAAAACCGACTATGCCGCCAATATTTTAGGCTTTATAGCTGAAGTCAATAACAACACTATGGCTTCTGACAGCTACTATAATCTGGGTGATCTCATTGGAAAGCAAGGTGTAGAAAAATCCTATGAGGATCTTCTAAGAGGGCAAAAAGGTGTCCGTTATGTGCAAAAGGATCGCTTTAATCGCATTATAGGATCTGTTAAAAATGGTGCCTACGATACCATTCCTATTCCAGGAAAGGATTTGACTCTGACAATTGATATTGAGCTTCAAGCTTATGGGGAGCAACTCATGACCAAGAAACGTGGGGGCATTGTGGCTTTAGACCCTCAATCTGGAGAAATCTTAGCACTCGTATCAGCCCCAAGTTACAATCCTCAGCTTTTAGTTGGACGAGAACGATCAACCAACTATAATTTGCTCAATTCTGACACCATCAATAGACCACTCTTCGACAGAGGTCTGTTACAAATGTTCCCGCCAGGATCACCTTTTAAAACACTAACTGGTGTTCTTGGGTTGCAAGAAGGTGTCGTTAATCCGACACAAATTTACACCTGCAACGGGTCATATATATATGGCCGAAACAACCGTAGAATGATCTGTCATTGTGGGGGAGGCAAGAGGAATTTAATATCGGCTATTGCGAAATCATGTAACTCCTATTTTGCTGATGTTTATAGAAGAAGTATTGAAAAATATCCCTCAGCTAGCAAAGGTATGGATGTGTGGAGTAATCATCTTAAGAGTTTCGGACTTGGAAATTTTCTGGGTTATGACTTGCCAATAGGAAAAAGAGGATTAATTCCAGATGGAGGCTATTACGACAGGCGTTACCCCGACTTTCGATGGGGAGCAACCACAACTTTGTCCAACGCCATTGGTCAAGGTGAAATTTTGTCAACCCCTATTCAAATGGCCAACTGGACAGCTGCTATTGCCAATAAAGGCTTCTTTTTTAAGCCTCATTTACTAAAACCCAACGACAATTACGAGATAGACGAAGATTATGTCAAACCCATAAATACAAGCATAGAACCGCAGTATTTTGAGCCAATTATTGAGGGAATGTCTGAGGTATTTACCTCAGGTACAGCTTCTTTTTTAAATGTCCCAGGGATAGATATTTGTGGCAAAACTGGAACAGCTGAAAATTACACCAAGATTAATGGCAAACGAGTCCAACTGACTGATCATTCTATTTTTATGGCCTTTGCTCCAAAAGAAGATCCTAAAATTGCTATCGCTGTTTTTGTTGAGAATGGTTATTACGGTGCCCGATGGGCAGGCAGAATATCTAGTTTGATGATTGAGAAATATCTCAAGGGAGAAGTTACTCTCAAAGCCATGGAGGCCTTAGTCCTGAGTAAAAGTCTCGAGGAAGAATATCAAAAACCCTACAGTGGTAAACCATTTTTAATCAATCAATAAATGAGGTTAGCCAGACAACATAAAAACAAATTCGACTTCCTGTCAATAGGGATTTACCTTGCGCTGATTTGTTTCGGATGGATCAACATATATGCCGCTACGATTGGAAGTCAAGACGGAAGTATTTTTGATTTGTCCCAACCCTATGGCAAACAGTTGCTGTTCATGGGGCTATCTGTTGTATTGGGAGCTATCATTTTTGCCATTGACGCAAAATTCTATGAACGATTTGCCAGCATAGTGTATTTGATTGCTATTGTGTTACTCTTAGGACTTTTCGTTTTTGGAAAGGAGATAAATGGCGCAACATCCTGGTATGCTATTGGGAGTTTTACATTTCAACCCAGTGAACTGGTAAAAGTTGCCGTTAGTTTGGCTTTGGCCAAATATCTCAGTGATATGCAAACCAGTATTTCAAGACCACTAGATCAATTGAACTCGATTTTACTTGTTCTGCTGCCAACCGTTTTAATTCTGCTACAAAATGATGCCGGAAGTGCCCTTGTGTTTTTAAGTTTCTTTTTTGTTATTTACAGGGAAGGATTACCAAATAGTCACTTGTACATTTTGGTTTACTTGGTTATATTGACGCTTGTTGCGATTAAATTAGGTGTGCTAATCGCTTTAGGCTTTTCTGCGCTGTTTTTCCTAATTCAACCGTTGATCCCTAAAGGTAAATACAAATTCAAACTCTGGAGCTTTTTAGCCATTTTAGGCTCGGGAATTGTCGCAGTGATAGCACGATATTTCTATGACAATATACTGCAACCACATCAAAGAGATCGCCTGAACCTGTGGCTTGGCTTTGAAGAGGATCCCGAAAAGTTAGCTGATCTGAGAAGAACCATTTTATATAATTTGAACGAATCACAAAAGGCCATAAGTTCTGGAGGCTTTAGTGGCAAAGGCTTTTTGCAAGGCACTAGAACCATCGGGAATTTTGTGCCCGAACAGCACACCGATTATATTTTCAGTACCGTGGGTGAAGAATGGGGCTTTATCGGAAGTAGCTTAGTGGTCATTTTATTTGTAACTCTTATGCTCAGGATCATCTATTTAGCAAATCTTCAGAAAAATCCATTCAGTAGAATTTATGGCATGGGTGTTGTTGCCGTTTTGTTTACCCATTTTGCTATCAATATTGGCATGGTGATTGGACTTTTTCCTACTGTTGGAATTCCGCTGCCTTTTTTTAGTTATGGGGGATCATCACTCTGGGGATTCACTATCTTATTGTTTATTTTTCTCAAGCTGGATTCCAACCGACTCAACGAGTGGTAATTAATTATTGTTTTTGAGGTCTAATTTTTCAGCGAAGTAGTCACAAAAGTCCTTCATGGTATCACTCATTTTTTCATCTTGTGTTGCTCTCAAATAGGTGTCACTCATAGCCAAAAGTGTTTGGTAGAAAAACATTTTCATTTGATCGACAGGCATATCTTTAGTCCACAAATCAATTCGCAAAGCTGTTTGAGCCTCGTGATCCCAAACCGATAACAAAAATGCCTTAGCATCAGCCTCGCTTACTCCACCATCTTTGGCGTTCCAGCTCAACTTTTCAGGCACTCGGTTGTCATCTAATCCAATTAATAATTCAATTTTTGAAGTAGTCATAATCCTATTTTAAGGTTTGTATTTAGCGGCATTAAAAATCACCTCTGGGCGTGTTTTCAACAACTTTGGCAGTTCCAATTTTGCCTTTTCCATGTAAGCTTTAACAATTTGGAGCCCTACATATTTACCTAGTCCACCGGGTGTATCCTGATCGAATTCTAAATAAAATTTAGAAAAAGGGGCCAAGGCCACAAAACGATTAAACAGTTTTGGTTCCGTAGAAAAAAGGTAATCATTTGTTATAAAATACTCCCAAACAAATCGCGCATTGGCGTCAGCCCACTCATACTCCTGCTGAGTATAACCAAGCAGTTGCTGTTCCGATGATCTAGGACATAACAATTGGGCGACATAGAGTTTCTGACCCTCATGAATCATTGCCTCAATTAAGGTGGGTCTATTAATTGGAGTAATATTCTGTGTAGCAAATTCCAAAGCCAGCGCTGTCGGAATTCTGTCTTTGGTCATTCCAATTTTAATGTAATCATATACCCCCTTATAGAAAGGGTGATCAACGCCTAAAAAAGTATCTAAGGCAATCACAACTAACGAATCCGTGATAATGATTTGATGCTGATAGTCAACCTCGGAAGTCGTAGTGACTACGGATTTTGGTAGCAACAAATCGGGAAAATAATATTTAATATGCTGAAAAACGGCGTGTATTTGATCTTTTAACTCATCATTTGACGGAAAAACTTTACGCACTTCTTGAGCTAATTCCATCTGTAAACTGTCATTCATTTTGGCTTCCCAGATACTATCAGCCACCTCCTGTGGAAAAAAATAAGGGTATTTTTGTTTGATCAGGTGTAGATGGTCGGAAGGCGTTTGGGCGAACTCTAAGTCAAAGCGAAGGAGATTGAGTTCAACAGTAATTTGACTAATCGCCCTTTCCTGCCGATCTTGGACACAGGAAATACTCAGGGCCATCAAGATTGCAGATCCCAAGATAATTAATAGAGACTGAAATGAAAACTGTATTTTTCTCAATTTGATAAAACCTTTAACTTAGCACAAAAATAACGTTCTTTAATTAGAACCTATCTTAAACTTCTTTCAAATGCTGAAACAACCCGAATTAGTTGCCAAACACATTGTTTCATGGTTAAGTGATTATGCCGATTCCGCTCAAGCTAGCGGTTTTGTGGTAGGTATTTCAGGAGGTATTGATTCGGCAGTTACTGCAAGCTTATGTGCTAGAACGGGAATGAAGGTATGGGGCATAGAAATACCGATACACCAGCATCCCGATCATGTGTCACGGGCGCAGCAAATGCAATCACAATTAGGCGCCTCTTTTGACAATTTTAAGACGGTCAGAGTAGATTTAACCCCAGTTTTTGAGGCATTTATTAACAGTAATCCTTCAGAGTCAGGGCAAGAAAAAACCGATTTGTCTTTGGCTAATTCGAGAGCACGTCTTAGAATGACCACTTTGTATTATCATGCCACTTTAAATAATGCTCTGGTAGCCGGCACAGGAAACAAAGTAGAGGATTTTGGCGTTGGATTTTACACCAAATATGGTGATGGCGGAGTAGATTTGTCGCCGATTGCAGATTTGATGAAATCCGAAGTTTATCAATTAGGTCACTTTTTAAAAGTACCTGAAACTATACTAAATGCCACGCCCAGCGATGGCCTTTTTGGTGATGCACGCTCAGATGAGGATCAAATTGGCGCCAATTATGATGAATTAGAGTGGGCCATGAATGTCAGTAAGGAAAGTAAATCACTGACTGAGTTTACTGATCGTCAACAAGAAGTGATGCGCATTTATTCTCAATTTAACCGGAAGAATAAGCATAAAATGGTCCCGATTCCAGTATGTCAAATCCCGGCAACTTTGAAGTCCTAAATTATGATCATCAAACTGCTGCTGGCCACCGAATTTCCTATTATTTCTTTAGGTTTCGAGAAACTCCTTTCCGATACGAAGGATATGAAAATTGTCGGTAAAGCTGACGGCGTAAGTTTAATTTTAGAAAAGATCAAGTCCACGAACCCCGATGTATTAATTATCGATTTGGAAATGGTGAAAATTAATAGCCTAAAGTTGATCAAAAGAATACACAAGTACCACCGTAGGGTAAAAATTTTAGCGCTTTCATCCAAACCCGAGGCCATTTACGCCTTAAGTATCATTAGGGCTGGAGCCTCTGGATTTATGAGTAAATCAACCGCCCCGAAAATTGTACCTAACATTTTGAAAAAAGTCCATAATAACGAAATTTATATCAGTGCAGCCCTAGCCAAATTCCTCACTTTTAACGAAGAGGGCGAATTGAACACCAATACCAAAATGCTTTCGAATAGAGAAATGGAGGTGCTTCAATTTATTTATCAAGGATTGAGCAATAAATCGATTGCCGCAAGTATGGAAATCAATGATAAAACTGTAGGAACATATAAAAGCCGCTTGATGAAAAAATTGGGAGTCACCAATACCGTTTCTTTAATAAAAAGAGCAGAATCTATGGGCATTTCGAGCTCATAAGACCCGATTAAGTTTTCTTGATAACAATCTTTTCAGATTAGAATAATTCATTACATCCTCTAATATTTCCTTGTGATCTTCCTCCGAGTCGTTAGTCTTGGCTTGGAACTCTAATATTTTTAGGTCAATCAAAAAGCATCTCAAACTTAAAATTGTCTCATTGACCAACTGACCTATTTTACCATCGCGACCTTGAGGGAAAATGTTTTTTCGCTCCCAATCATGCAGTTGATAGCGCTCATGATCCATCATGATACTCGTCATGATTTCTGCCAAATCAGTCGGCACTTGACTTAGGAGGTTTTGAGGCAAACTGGTGGGGTTTTGGTTGAGGCTTTCAATGATTGTAAAATATAGTCCCTTGAACTGATCATTAGAAAAGACCATTTCATCTTCCTGCAAATCGAGGAATATTTTTTCAAATACCCTAATTTGCTGTTTGATAGGCTCCAGTTCCAATTCTCCGGAAGAGGTCTCCTTTAAAATTAAATCTTCAAACTCGGCCTCTTGATTACCATAAAGAAGTAAAAGTTCGATGATTTTACGCTCCAACTCATATTGAATATCAACCTTAGCTGGTTTGGGTTTATGAGTTACAACTTCGAATGGTTTTTGAGCATCTTTGTAGCTGTCTCGGGCTTCTTTGACTTGCCGCTGTGTTAATTGGGCTAAGGTGCTAAACAAAACTGCTTCGCCAATATCCATGATCTGAGCACAAGATCTAATATAAACCTCACGCTGGATATCATTGGGTATTTTTGATATACTGTTGACCATATCGTTTATGGTAGCTGCTTTTTTGACAGGATCGTTGTTCGATTCTGCCATCAACACAGTGGCTTTGTATGTAATAAAATCTTTGGCGTTGTCTTTGAGATAGCTGTCAATGACATTCTTAGGATGTTTTTTGGCAAAACTGTCAGGGTCTTCTCCATCGGGAAAACTACAGACTCTAACGTTCATCCCTTGCTCTAAAATCAAATCGATACCACGCATTGCTGCCCTGGCACCTGCGGCATCACCATCAAATAAAACGGTAATATTATTGGTTAATCTACTAATCAAGCGGATTTGTTCAGGCGTCAGTGCTGTGCCTGATGATGAGACCACATTAGTGATGCCTTTTTGATGCAATTGTATTACATCGGTATAACCTTCAACCAGATAGCAATTATCTTCCTTAGCGATTTGTTGTTTGGCAAAATAGATACCGTACAATACCTTACTTTTGGAATAAACTGCGCTTTCAGGGGAATTTAAATATTTTGCTGCAGTCTTAGAGCTGCCCAAAATGCGTCCTCCAAAACCCAATATGCGACCCGAGAGACTATGAATTGGGAACATGACTCGGCCCTTAAAACGATCAAATTTCTTATCTTCTTTGACGATGGTTAGTCCCGTTTGCTCCAAAAAGTCCAACTGATAGCCTTTGTCCAGTGCCGCATCTGTAAAGGCTTGCCATTGGTCTGGCGAATAGCCCAATTGAAAGGTTTTAATAGTTTCAGGCGTAAATCCACGTTCAACGAAATAACTTAGAGCAATGGCTTTTCCTTCCTCACTTTCATTCAGTTGTCCTTCGAAAAATTCAACAGCAAAACTATTGACCAAAAACATACTTTCTCGCAAGTCCATGGCAGCTTTATCCTCATCTGTCTGCTCGGTCTCCTCAATCTCAATATTGTATTTTTTTGCCAAATAGCGAAGCGCTTCTGGATACGTAAAATGCTCGTGTTCCATCAAAAAGGATACCGCTGTCCCTCCCTTTCCGCTTGAAAAATCCTTCCAAATTTGCTTGACAGGAGATACCATAAAACTTGGGGAACGCTCATCTGTAAAAGGACTCAATCCCTTAAAATTACTCCCAGACTTTTTTAATTGTACAAAGTCGCCAATCACCTCCTCAACTCGGGCTGCTTCGAAAACTGCGTCAATAGTTTGTCTTGAAATCAAGGTCATCTGAATAAGACTCTAAAAATAGTACAATTTGTCTGAAGTGATAAAATCTATCTGCAACTGTTTCAGTTCTGTCGATTTTAGTAAATTTGAGATACCAAATCTTAACTGTTATGTTCAAATTTAACCTGCTTTTAGCTGCTATTTTTGCGTTCACTTTGGCCAATGCCCAGTCCTATCAAGAATATGGGGAAGTTCATTTACTGGGCCCCATTAGCATTGGACAGATAGAAGCTCAACCTCCCTACAACCAATGGTTCGATGAAAATACTAAGAAATTTGTATTACCCAATAGCAGCTATGACGATTTGCATCAAAAGTTAAACGATTTGGAGGTCAATATTTATTTTGGAACTTGGTGTAGTGACAGTCAATATTGGGTTCCCCAATTGATTAGACTCTGGGATAAGCTATCACTAGACCGCTCAAAATTACATCTTATCGCTCTTGACGGACGTTCTGAACATTACAAGCAAGGCCCCAATGGCGAAGAAAAAGGTAAAAATTCATCGTGTACCCGTATTTCAATTCACAAAAAATGGACTTGAAATTGGTCGTATCGTTGAAACTCCAAAAAACGATTTACTTACTGATGTGGCTCAGATTGCCTACGGCTACCCATCAGTACCCAATTATCGTGCTGCCAACTACATCATGTCACAAATTGAGGAACGTAGGACTGACAACATCAAAACAAACCTCTATGCCCATTATCTAAAAATCATGCCTTGGGTGGACAACATGACTGAATTGAATACCTTGGGCAATGTGTATTTGAGTGCCAATATGTTGGATGAAGCCGTCATGGTATTTTCCTTTAACACCTCTTTTTTTCCAGAAGAAGTAAGCGCCATCAGCATACTAGCCCAGGCCGAAGAAAAAGCTGGTCAACTGAATGCTGCGAAAAAATCCTATCAAAAAATACTGCGTTTGGAGCCAGAGAACAACGAGGCCAAAAAAGCCTTGGAGCGCCTCGAGGCGAAACAATAGCCTATTTTTTTCGCTCAATAACGAAGGTGACTAATTGCTCGAGAGCAGCCTTATAATCACTACTTGGATAATCTTTTAATAAAGTCAAAGCCTGATATTTTAAGGCATACATTTTTTGACTAGCGTATTCCATCCCGCCTTGCTTTTGGACAAATTCAATCACTTCCTTGACTCTGCTTTTGTCGCGGTTGTGGTTTTTGATGGAATTGATCATCCAATCACGATCTGATTTTTGGCAGGTATTCAAAACATAAATGAAAGGTAAAGTCATTTTCCGTTCTTTAATATCAATACCAACAGGTTTACCAATAGGACCGTCGGTGTAGTCAAACAAGTCATCTTTGATTTGAAATGCCAATCCAATCAGCTCCCCAAAATGCCTCATGCGTTCCACTTCCTCAGAATTAGAATCCACCGATGCCGCGCCAAGACTACAACAAGCGGCTATCAATGTAGCTGTTTTCTGTCTGATAATTTCAAAATAGACTTCCTCGGTGATATCCAAGGTCCTAGCCTTTTCGATTTGAAGCAATTCTCCCTCACTCATTGCTCTAACCGCTACCGAAATAATCTTCAGCAGGTCAAAATCATTATGGTCAATGCATAACAACAAGCCTTTAGACAGCAAATAATCACCTACTAAAACGGCTATTTTATTTTTCCACAAGGCATTGACGGAGAAAAATCCTCTACGACGATTGCTGTCATCTACCACATCGTCGTGAACTAAGGTAGCCGTATGAATCAGCTCGATGACTGACGCTCCGCGATAGGTGCGCTCATCAACTTTGCCATTACCGAGGATTTTGGCCGTTAGGAACACAAACATAGGTCGCATTTGCTTTCCTTTTCGGTTGACAACATAATGACTGATTCTATTGAGCAGGGCTACTTTACTGGACATAGCATCGCGGAACTTTTCTTCGAAAAGAGCCATTTCCTGAGCAATAGGCTTTTGAATTTGTTCTACGATTTTCAAGGCAAGAGTTGGTTTATGCTTTGCAAAGGTAATAAAACAAGCCGAGGCGCTTGCATTAAGACTTATTGGCTAATTGACCACAAGCTGCATCGATATCGTCTCCCCGCGACCGACGTATAGTAACTGGAATTCTATTTTTTTCTAGGACATCAACGTAGGCCTTAACCGTTAATGGTCCAGCTTGCACAAATTGATCCTCGTCGATAGAATTATAGGTAATGATATTGACCTTACAGGGTACCTTCTTGGCGAAATCGACAAGTGCTTTGCGATCTTCTTCGCCATCATTAATCCCTTTCCAAATTAAATATTCTAAAGTAGTAATACGTCCCGTTTTCTCATACCAATATTGGAGCGATTCTAAAAGATCGACTAACGGAAATTTACTACAAAAGGGCATAATCTTTTCTCGAACCTCCTGAATAGCCGAATGCAGGGACAGTGCTAAATTGAATTTAACGCCATCGTCTGCCATTTTTTTGATCATTTTAGGAATACCAGAGGTGGACAAGGTAATGCGCTTGGGGGACATTTGGAGTCCTTTTTCAGCTGTAATTTTGTCTATTGCCGCAATAACATTGTTATAGTTCATCAACGGCTCGCCCATCCCCATAAAAACTATATTGGACAGCTTTCGCCCAAAGTACTCTTGACTCTGTTGATCGATTGCCACCACTTGATCAAAAATTTCATCAGGATTTAAATTCCGCATGCGCTTGAGCTTGGCAGTAGCGCAGAACTCACAATTCAAACTGCAACCAACTTGACTTGAGACACAGGCCGTCGTTCTTTTGGCAGTAGGTATAAGAACCGATTCAACAATCATGTCGTCGTGCAAACTAACAGCGTTTTTAATGGTTCCATCTTTACTTTGCTGCATCCGGCTTATCGCGATATGGTTGATGCTGAAATGCGTATCCAACAATTGCCTCATGGCCAAAGAAAGATTGGTCATGTCGTCAAAATGGTGTGCCCCTTTTTGCCACAACCACTCAAAGACTTGATCGCCGCGAAATGGTTTTTCACCCTTCTCAACAAAAAAATCTCTCAGCGCTTGCTGAGTCAAAGTCCGAATGTCTTGCTTTTCTTTAATTGACATGGAATAAAAAAGCCCCGCGCTGCGAGGCCTTAATTTAAATGATTAACATGGCATCACCATAGGAGTAGAACTTGTATTTCTCTTTAATGGCTTCCTTGTAAGCTCTTTTTATAAAATCGTGACCAGCAAAAGCCGAGGCCATCATAATCAAAGTTGATTTTGGCATATGAAAATTCGTAATCATCGAATTCGCGATGCTAAAGTCGTAGGGCGGAAATATAAACTTATTCGTCCATCCAGCATAGGGATTGAGCAAACCTTGCGATGACACTGAACTCTCAACCGCTCTCATTGCAGTGGTTCCCACGGCACAAACTCGTCGTTTTTTACTTATCGCTGCATTCACAATTTGAGCAGCTTGATCATCCACAGTGATTTCTTCACTATCCATCTTGTGTTTAGACAAATCTTCAACTTCTACTGGATTGAAGGTCCCAAGACCGACATGTAGTGTAATTTCAGCAAAATTAACACCTTTGATTTCAAGTCGCTTCAATAAGTGTTTTGAGAAATGTAAGCCAGCGGTAGGTGCGGCGACCGCTCCCTCATGTTTGGCATAAATGGTTTGATATCGCTCCTCGTCTTCTTTATTAACCTCACGCTTGATGTATTTGGGCAATGGTGTTTCTCCCAGTTCAGTTAATTTTTTTCTAAATTCATGGTAATAATCATCGTACAAGAATCTCAAAGTACGACCTCTAGAAGTTGTATTATCGATAACTTCGGCTACTAAAGATTCATCCTCGCCAAAATACAGCTTGTTGCCAATTCTAATTTTCCGCGCGGGATCAACCAAAACATCCCACAATCTTTGTTCTTGGTTAAGTTCTCTTAACAAAAAGACCTCGATTTTAGCGCCTGTTTTTTCTTTGTTACCGTGAAGACGGGCAGGAAAAACCTTAGTGTTATTGAGAATCATGACATCGTCCTGATCGAAATAATCAATTAAATCCTTAAACTGTTTGTGTTCAATAGTTTGCTCCTTTCTGTTGAGTACCATTAAACGAGACTCGTCTCGGTTTTCTGCAGGATATTCGGCTAATAAGTTTTCGGGGAGGTCAAAATCAAAGTGTGATAATTTCATAGATGTCTTGTAAAGAGCGGCAAATATACAATTTGACTAGGGGCCATGTCAAGGAAACAGACATATATTTAAAAAACTTCCCAGTTTAAGCCAATTTTTTTAAAGTCTTCCCAAAAATCGGGATAAGATTTCTCCACCACTTTGGCGTCTTTAATTACAATAGAATTAAGGATACTCAGTGGCGCAAACGACATGGCCATTCTGTGGTCATTATAAGTATCAATAACAACATCCTCAGGACAATCTCCCATGGATTTCAGGATCAAGGTGTTATCAGAAATTTTTACAATTGCTCCACATTTCTCCATTTCTGTTTTCAAGGCGAGTAACCGATCTGTTTCTTTAATTTTCAATGTATGTAAGCCTGTCAGCTTGCATGGAATTTTCAATCCAAGGCAGCTAATTGCGATAGTTTGTGCCAAATCTGGCGTTTCATTCAAGTCCAATTCAACCTGACTAGGCAAAATATCACTGATCTTTTCTATTGTCAATTCTCCTTTCGATTGGGTTGCTGAAACACCAAACAATTGATATATCTGCATAACGCCTGCGTCTCCTTGAAGATTATTAGACACAAAATTTGTCAAAACAATTTTTGTGCCTACCGGACTCAAAGCTGCAGCACTAAAATAATAGGATGCCGAAGACCAATCAGAGCAAACTTCAAACTCCTTCGCTTTTAAATCTCCATGAAACGGTGAAATGGTAACCCCCAATTGATCGACATGACACGCTACACCCATATCTTTGAGCAACTGCGCAGTCATTTCAATATAAGGCATCGATGTTGGTTTCTTTTTGAATCGCAATTCTAAGCCATTGTCAAGTTGTGGAGCGATGAGGATTAAGGCAGAAACATACTGACTACTGACGGAAGGGTCAAGCGTAAGAGTTCCTCCGGATAATTTTTTGCCCCTGATTCTAAGTGGCGGAAAGCCTTGCTCTTTGGCGTAATCTATTTCGGCTCCCAGTTCTCTCAACGCGCTAACAAGAACCCCAATTGGACGCTCTTGCATCCTTGCCGAACCAGTCAAAGTCACCTTACAGTTTTCCCGAGCTGCAAAGAAAGCCGTTAAAAAACGCATGGCCGTGCCAGCATGGTGTACATCAACAATATCATTGGGGAAGCTTTCGAGGGCCCTTACCAATTTAACTGTATCAACGGCCGTTGATAAGTTGTAGATTTTAATTGATGGGTACCAAGCCTTCAAGATCAGAAGTCTATTCGACTCGCTCTTTGACCCCGGAACCAAGACAGGCTGTTGGGTAGACTTAATATTAAAATTGCACAGTCGAATATTCATAACATTAAATCAGTAGTTATCTCAGTTTTTCATTGTCATGATGACGATTGTGATCTCTTTTAGACTTGAGTTCCAATTTTTTATCAAAAGCCTCTTGAAGATCAATTCCAGTTTGATTAGCTAGGCATAAAACAACAAAAACAACATCGGCCAACTCTTCGCCCAAATCTTTCAATTTGTCATTTGGTTTTTCACTTTGCTCACCATATCGTCTCGCAATAATTCTGGCTACCTCACCGACTTCTTCTGTCAGCTGAGCCATATTGGTCAATGGGTCAAAATATCTCACGCCGTGTTCCTTGATCCATTGATCGACTGTGCTTTGAGCTTCATTCAAATTATTCATGTGTTTTGTGTTTACTTTTCGAGTCAAAAACGATAGTTACTGGACCATCATTCTTTAGAGAAACCTCCATCATAGCTCCAAATTCACCGGTTTGAAGATTGGTGGTCAGTTCTGCTTTTATTCGATCCATGCAATAATGATATAGCTCTAAAGCCTTTTCTGGCGAAGCAGCATCCTTATAGCTGGGTCTATTCCCTTGAAGCACATTGGCTAAAAGGGTAAATTGACTAATTAACAATACCTCACCGTTAACGGCCAAAACTGACAAATTCATTTTTTTTGACTGGTCGGCAAATATGCGACATTGGAGTATCTTACTCACCAACCAATCGGCATCGGACCTGTTGTCTTCTTGAGCTATCCCCAGCAATACCAAAAGACCAATGCCAATAGAACCTTTGACTTGTCCATTTACTGTCACTTCTGCTTGGGATACCCTTTGAACTACTGCCTTCATGAAATGACCACCATTAATCGGGATAAATATCATTTCTGTAATTACCCTGATCTCCTTCCAGCATTTGCAAATAACTGTGGTATCGAGACTCGGCAATTTGACTGTTTTCAATAGCGCTCTTCACAGCACAATGTGGTTCGTCTTTATGCAAGCAATTGTTAAATTTACATTCATTTTTTAAAGCCAACATCTCTGGGAAATAATCTCCTATTTCTTCGGGCTCCATATCAACGATTCCAAACCCTCGAATTCCTGGGGTGTCTATAATTTGTGCATCAAATTCTAAATCAAACATTTCGGCGAAAGTCGTCGTGTGTTGTCCTTGTTGGTGTTGATCCGAAATAGAAGCTGTCCTCAAATTCAGATCAGGATCGAGGGCATTGACGAGGGTAGACTTGCCCACACCCGAATGACCTGAAATCATATTTACTTTACCTTTCATCAGCGCTTTTACACTTTCCGTATTGATTTGATTTTGAGCCGATATTTCCAGACAAGTATATCCAATTTTACTGTAACATGCTTGCAGGAGTGTGGCAGTTTCTCTTGCAGTATCATCATAGGTGTCAATTTTATTAAACAGCAAAACTGCCTTAATGTGATAAGCTTCTGCCGTAACTAAAAACCGGTCAATAAAACTTGTCATGGTTACGGGGTTATTGATGGTCACAATCAAAAGTACTTGGTGGATATTACTGGCAATAATATGTGTCTGTTTTGATAAATTGACCGATTTTCGGACAATATAATTGTGTCTCTCATGAATGTTCTCGATTACTCCCGTGGCTTGATCGCTTGTCATTTCCAGTTCAAAATCTACCAGATCGCCCACAGCAATGGGGTTTGTACTCTTAAAATTAGCTAAACGAAGTCGGCCTTTAGCTCTGCATTTAAAAAACGCACCAGAAGGCGATTTCACCACATACCAACTTCCCGTAGATTTGTATACTGTTCCTGTCATTGATTTACAAAGATAGTGCGCATTTTTGGTCTATTGTTGATTCATAATTTGCTCTTGATGATTGATAGACTCTTGATGAATGGCTTGGAAAATTTTAGTAACAAATTCCGCACTCAAATGCTCTTTTTCTCCCATATCTACCATTTTTTTTAAAATTTCATGCCAACGGGCGTTCTGCAAAACAGCCACATTTTGACTTTTTTTCAATTGACCAATTTGTTCAACCACCGTCATTCGTTGGCCCAACACCTGCAATAGACGATCATCAAAGCTGTCAATTTTAGTTCGCAATTTCTCCAATTTGTTGACATACTCGGCACCCTCAAGCATTGGATCTCTGACCACTAAGCTCTTCAAAATCTCCTTTAGTCGCTCGGGGGTAACTTGCTGTTCGGCATCACTCCATGCTTTTTCAGGCGTTGGGTGTGTTTCAATCATCATGCCATCAAAGTTCAAGTCTAAAGCCTTTTGACAAAGTTCTAAAATCAAATCTCTTTTACCGCCGATATGAGAAGGGTCTACAAATAAAGGAAGATCGGGAAATTGATTTTGTAATTCAATCGGGATTTGCCATTCGGGTTTATTGCGGTATTTAGATTTTTCATAGCTCGAAAAACCTCTGTGGATGACGCCCAATTTTTGGATATTTGATTTATGCAGGCGTTCAACAGCACCAAGCCAAAGCGCTAAATCGGGATTGACTGGATTTTTGACTAAAATCGGTTTGTCTACACCAGCCAAAGCATTGGCAAGTTCTTGCACCATAAAAGGATTGACAGTAGTTCTAGCGCCGATCCAAAGGACATCGACATCATGCTCCAGAGCCAGTTCAACGTGATTGGCATTAGCTACTTCCGTTGCAGTTTGCAGCCCAGTTTCAGCCTTGACCGTTTGAAGCCATTTTAGTCCAATGGCACCCACCCCTTCGAAATTGCCAGGTCGGGTTCTAGGCTTCCAAATACCAGCTCTAAACACAGATGTGTCGCTGTCTTTTAATTGAAACGCAGCGTCGAGCATTTGCGTCTCTGTTTCTGCACTACATGGCCCAGCAATCACCATAGGATGTTTCAGATTGTAGTCGTTTAGCCAGCTTTTTAGATTTTGATTGTTTTCCATCTATGAGTCGTGTTTTAATTTATGTTTAATCCTGTGAATAGCCTCTTTGATACGCGCAGCCTCCAGACAGAGCGATAGGCGTAAATATCCCTTACCCTGAGATCCAAAAATATCTCCTGGTGTTGTAAAAATATGATAGTCATGTAAAATTCTTTCAGAAAATTCTATTGACTGAGTACCCTCAGGAAGTTTTAACCAAACGAACATCCCCGCATTGTCCTTTTGAAAATGACCTCCTAATTTTTCGGCTAATTGCCAAACCAATTGCCGTCTGTCATTATAGGTTTTATTCAAAGTGTCAAACCATTGGTCGTTTGACTGAAGAGCAACGATAGAACCCTTTTGCAATCCATAAAACATGCCTGAATCCATATTGCTTTTTACCTTTAAAATATGGTCAATCATAATTTTGTCGCCAACTACCATGCCGACTCTCCATCCCGACATATTAAAGGTTTTACTGATTGAATTCAACTCCAAACAGCAATGCCGACTTCCTGGAATAGAGATCAAGCTAAGCGGTTGATCGTTTAAAATCAAACTATAGGGATTATCATTGACTAATAAAATATTGTGCTTCTGGGCAAACGCTACGAGATCGGTTAATATTTTTACTGATGCTTTGGCACCAGAAGGCATGTGCGGATAATTAATCCACATCAATTTAACTTTAGACAGGTCCATTTGTGCCAAATGGTCTAGGTTTGGGAGCCAATCCGAGGTCTCATCCAAATCATAAAAAACTGGGACAGCTTCCACCAATCGGCTAACTGATTCGTAGGTTGGATAACCTGGATTTGGAATAAGCACATGATCCCCTGGATTGAGGAAAGCCATTGAAATGTGCATAATTCCTTCCTTACTACCCATCAAGGGGAGCACCTCAGTGAGGGGGTCAAGGCTGATACTGAAATGCGCAGCATAGAAATGCGCCATGGCCTCTCTCAATTCCAGAAGCCCCCTATAACTCTGATATCCATTCGAGTTGTTGTCCAAGAGGCTATTACTGAGGGCATCAATGGCCTCATTGGGCGGTAATAAATCCGGACTGCCAATACCCAAATTGATGATATCACAGCCACGGGATTTCATCTCATTGACCTCTTGTAGTTTTTTCGAAAAATAATACTCTTGCACTGAAGCAAGCCTGTTTGCAGCTGTCATAAGTCCCTTTGATTTTGATAGACCCCCATCACTTTAAATACCTTGGCCATCAGTTTCATAATAGCGATAGCTTTTTCAAAATTTTGATAAGTATCAAAAGTCACATCGGCAAAAAAACCATAAGTCCAAGGTGTATCTATTTTCGGTAATGATTGAATTTTTGTCAAATTCAAATTACAATCACTCATAACATTTAGTATTGATGCCAAACTGCCCCGTTGGTGATTTAATTCAAATTTAAAAGAAGCTTTATTGACTTGGAGCGGATTGTGCTCGGATAGTGTTTTGGATAGCAGTACAAAACGAGTTTGATTGGTCGCAATGGTCTGTATACTTTTGGCCAATATGTGCAAATCGAAAATTTCTGCAGCCAAAAGACTTCCTATGGCAGCGCGCTTTTTAATTTTTTTATTCTTAATATCTCGAGCGACATCGGCAGTATCATCGGCTTCAACGAGCTTGATGTGTGGATATTGATCAAAGAATAATTTACATTGTAACAAGGCAATGGGATGGGAGTGGACCTCAGTAATATCAGCAATTGTCTGTCCAGGAAGCGCCATCATATTCATTTGAATGTCCAAGTAGCGTTCACCTTGGATGAGTAAGTCATTAGAATCAATCAAGGCGTGGTTTGGCAAAATTGACCCAGCGATTGAGTTTTCAAGCGCCATAACCGCGCCGTCACATTCACCTTGATTCAATTTCTTTACCATCAAATCAAAGCTGTCACACTCGAGTAGTTCCGGTTCTTCCTTAAAAAACTTATGGCTCACGATGTGGTGAAATGAGCCGCGTACCCCTTGAATAGCAATTTTTTTCATAAAACAATTCAGTCAATTATTGACAAAAAAAAAGCCTCGCAAAATCGAGACTATAGTGGTTCTTTAAACAAAACACTGCTTAGGTCTCGAGTGGCGAGCCACTGAAGAAATAATAGCTAAAATAAAAATACAGCTCTGCAGTCATGAGTACGAATGTAATAATAAAATTAAGTCGAACAACTTTATTCGATTATTTTCTCTCATTTTTTGATTTATAGCGACCTTTGTGACAGTAAATTAGTTACGAACAACTTTTAATGAAAACAATTTGTGTTTCAGATTTATCGTTTGCCTATCCCAACGGCAAAGCCTTGAATGGGGTAAGTTTCACTACTTCGTCATCTGGAGTTATAGGTGTTTTAGGCCCCAATGGTGCTGGCAAATCAACTCTTTTCAAACTTTTAACTGGACTGTTGAAAATTCAAAAAGGTTCCGTCACAATTCATGGTCAAACAATGTCCGATCAATCTTTTAACCTAAAATCCAAAATAGGTTATTTGTCAGAAGCCAATCCATTGTATGATGAGATGTATGTGGTCGAATACCTGACTTGGTTATCAAAAATTCATGGGTTGACCAAGTCTGCTGTTGAAAGGGCTGTAATCAATACTGGGCTGCAACCCGTGATTCACAAACATGTCAACGCCTTGTCAAAGGGCTATCGACAGCGTGTGGGACTTGCAGCGGCATTACTTCACGATCCTGAAATTCTAATCTTAGATGAACCAACAACAGGACTAGACCCCAATCAATTAGAAGACATTAGACAACTCATTGTTGATCTCGGCAAACACAAATTGATTTTACTTTCTACTCACATCATGCAAGAAGTAGAAGCGATGTGCGATCGTGTGCTGATTATTTCCAAGGGTTCGATTGTTGCAGATCAAGAGCTTTCCGAAATGCTCAACAATCAACAACAAATTGTTGTGGTAGAATTTGATTACCGTGTTGAAGAGGCCTTTTTAAAAAAATTGGACCAAGTGACTTTGGTTGAAAACACTGCAGGGTTTATCTATGAAATTAGTTTTAGAACTAAGTTGGATATGCGTTCAGCCATCTTCGATTTTGCTCATGACAATGGCTTAAAAATTCTCCAACTTCGGCAAAAAAATGTTGGCTTAGAAGCACTGTTTAAGCAATTAACTTCCTCGTAAATTTTATAATAAATAGTCCGTACTTACAAAGTTCGATTGACGCTCTTGGAGCATTGTTCTTAAAATGCTCTTGTTGATCTCATTGTCCTTACACGCAAGGAAAGTTCGGATTGAGAATGCACGCAACGCATCATTCACACTCAGTGTGCTGACTGCCGAATCTTTACGACCAGAAAACGGATACACATCGGGCCCGCGTTGACAAGCACTATTCAAATTAACTCTGCATACCAAATTGACTAAGGTGTCGATTAATGGCGCTAATTCTTGTGTATTCGTCCCAAATACGCTGACCTGTTGTCCATAATTCGATTCAGACATTTCATTGATTGGCATGTTGATATCGCTGAATGATTTTACGGGTATTACGGGCCCGAATTGCTCTTCATGATATACTTTCATGTCTTCAGTAACTGGGTATAGCACTGCAGGAAAAATGTAATTAGAGGAGCGCTCCCCTCCTTTTTTATTCATGATTTTTGCACCCTTGGACAGGGCATCGTCAATAAGAGACTGAATATAATCGGGTTTATTGGGTTCAGGTAAGGGCGTCAACAGAGTATTTTCCCAAGGCATTCCCAACTTTAACTCATCCACTTTATTACAAAACTGTTTTAGGAAAATCTCCTTGATATCTTCATGAACATACAATATTTTTAGTGCGGTACACCTTTGACCATTGAACGACAAGGTGCCTGAAATACATTCAGACACAGTTTGTGTCATATCGGCAGAAGGTAAAATAATGGCGGGATTTTTAGCTTCTAAGCCCAGTACCAACCTCAACCTGTTTTTGTTAGGATGTAAATCTTGAAGAGCTACCGCAGAAGAACTATGCCCGATAAGCGCCAAAACATCAATTTTACCTGACTTCATAATTGGTGATGCCACTTCTCTGCCGCGACCAAAAATAACATTTACAACACCTGGAGGAAAACAAGAAGCAAAAGCTTCCAACAAAGGGGCTATTAAGAGAACTCCAAATTTTGCTGGTTTAAAAATCGTAGTATTGCCCATAATGATCGCTGGTATGAGCAAGGAAAAGGTCTCATTTAGAGGATAATTATAAGGTCCTAGACACAATACTACCCCGAGAGGTCCACGTCTGATATGGGCTCTAACACCACCAACCTTGTCAAATTTGGCACTTTCACGATCTAGGTTTTTATAGGCATCTATTGTATCATAAATATACTCAACTGTTCTGTCGAATTCTTTTTCTGAATCGCTTAGATTTTTACCAATTTCCCACATTAATAATTTGACGATTTCGTCGCGCTTGGTGGCCATTTGGACTACAAATTGCTCCATGCACTTGATGCGCTCTCCCACTTTCATCGTTGGCCACTGCCCACGACCTCTGTCGTAAGCCTCACATGCTGACTTCAAAGCTTGTACCGCTTCCTTTTCACCCATTTGTGGCACATGTCCCACTAAAGTCTCTTGCATTACGCAATCACCATTGACAGTTTGTATTGGGGACCGTACCTCGGCGGTTGGTCCGCTCCAATGCTTCAATTGACCTTCGATGACGAACTGAGATAAGGTGAGTGGGGATTTGATTTGATATGCTTCAGGGATGGTATTTACATGGGTCATTGGAAACGATTAAAAAAATAAATGAAACATCAGGTATATTAAACAAAATCAACCTGCCTTATTAATAGTTTAACAATTTACGATAAAATCCAATAAATGGGATTTTTATGTCTAAATTTTAGCTTTTCCCAAAACAATGTATATTTGCAGCTCAATTGTTGAGGAGAAATTTGACTGATTGCAACCTCACCCACAAAAATGCTAAAGACAGTGACGACATTCTATTTCCATACAATCAATTTTCAAATAACTTTTTAGAAATGGCCTATCTATTCACTTCCGAAAGTGTGTCAGAAGGACATCCTGATAAAATTGCTGATCAAATCAGCGATGCTTTAATCGATAACTTTATAGCCTTTGATACTGAGGCCAAGGTAGCTTGTGAAACTCTTGTCACAACTGGTCAAGTCATACTGGCCGGAGAGGTTAAGTCTAAAGTATATCTGGATGTACAACAGATTGCCCGGGATACAATCAACCGCATCGGATATACCAAGTCTGATTATATGTTCGACGGCAATTCATGTGGTGTTTTGTCGGCGATCCACGAGCAGTCCGAAGATATCAACCGCGGTGTAGATAAAGGGGCTAAAATTGAACAAGGCGCTGGCGATCAGGGTATTGTTTTTGGATTTGCTACAAACGAATCCGATCACTATATGCCTTTAACCCTAGAAATTTCTCATCTTATTCTAAAGGAATTGGCTGTTCTTCGACGGTCTAATCAAGAGATAACTTATCTTCGACCCGATGCCAAAAGTCAGGTCACCATATTGTATTCCGACGATCATCAGCCTTTACGGGTAGAAACCGTTGTTCTATCAACTCAACATGATCCTTTTTTACAGGATGAAAAGGCCATGAGAGAAAAGATAAATGATGATATGATTCATATTTTGATGCCCCGTGTCATTGCACAATTGTCGGACAAACATCAAAAATTGTTTGACCACCAAATTAAATATCATATCAACCCAACCGGTAATTTTGTAATCGGCGGGCCTCATGGTGACACAGGATTGACTGGCCGCAAAATTATTGTGGATACATATGGTGGTCGAGGAGCACACGGCGGGGGAGCTTTTTCCGGTAAAGACCCTAGCAAGGTTGACCGAAGTGCAGCTTATGCTACACGACATATTGCCAAAAACCTAGTGGCTTCGGGTATTTGCGATCAGGCATTGATTCAGGTCTCATACGCCATTGGAGTGGCCGAACCTACTTCTTTTTATGTGAATACGGCAGGAACTGCAAAAATGGGATACGACGATGAAGCTATTGCCGCTGTTCTCATTAAGACCTTCGACATGCGACCTGCTGCCATTGAGGAACGCCTTAAATTACGTCAACCCATATATACGGAAACCGCAGCCTATGGACATATGGGTAGACTACCTCAAACTGTTGAAAAGGAATTTAAACTCCCAGACGGGGAGATCAAAACGATGAAAGTGGACCTGTTTACTTGGGAGCGACTGGATTTTAAAAATGAATTGGCCAAACGCTTTGGACTGGCTTAACAGTTCCAATGGTTTTCCACAAACGATTTACTGATCACCTATTCCTTCAATAATCCTAAAAAAACAAGCTACAACTCGTACCTCAAACGGAAAGTCACAAATCGAGGTTGGATAAAATACTCCGTTGTACTTACCGAGATATTACTGGTGTTGCTTGACACTTGAGACCCAGTATCTAGCAGATTAGTTGCTTTGATTTCATATTCCCATTTACTGTCTTCTTTCTTATAAGCGATACTGGCATCCCAAAAATCAAATTCATTCAGTAAACGCTCTTCATTGCTGAATCTGTTGAGTGAGTAGTTGGTTCTAAAAGTAACGGATTTCTTTATATACGCATCGATTTCGATTGAAGGGGCATTGGTGTAAAAACGCGCCACTGTTGTTCCTAAATCATTGTTTGCAATTGAGTATCTATAGCCCAATTCCACGTTTGGCGCTGTCTTAAAATTGGTACGGAGCTCGGCGCGATAAGTTTGCGAAAAGTTTTCGTTTACCGAAACCTGGTCTTGAATAAATTGGTTGAATTTGGAATAATTAAAATTTGTATTTAATGATCCTCTAATTTTACCGAATGTTCTTTGATACCTCCCCGAGGCGCTCAGTGATTCATCTGCGAATCCCGAATTAAAAGGTGAACTTGTGGCAATTACACTACTAAAATTGGTTCTATTTCTAATATTGTCGACACTCTTATTGTAAAAAATATTGGCAAAAACATTGGTATAGTTGAATAAATTAAAACTGTAGTACGAAAGACTAACATTGTGAGAAAGCGCATTCTGCAAATCAGCGGCGCCACTAAAAAATGAATTGTAATTGTTCATCACCAATCCAATTGCCAACCTTGATACATCGGTAAATTGTGTTCTCATGCTGTAATCGAGGGTGATTTGTTCACTCTTTTTCAATTGCATCAATACATTCAGTTTAGGAAGTACTTTAACAAAATTATGGTCAAAGGCATTGCCAAATTGTGTATTTGAATTACCAAATGCATGGATCGAAAGACCAGGAGACAAGGTAAATATTCCTGTCTTTAATCTGTAGGCTAATCCTAAGTATATATCGCTAAATCGGTAGTCGATATCGTTAGAATTTAGACCGTCATTAGCCAGAGGTGTTGGGTCAAAGGACACTCCTGAATCTAAAATTTGAAATAAATCCGACTGAAACTGCTGGCGGCTCAATAAGGTGCCAAAAGAAAAATTTAGATTACTTTTTTGATTCAGAATGTAATAATAATCCAGTTTAGCATCGAGTTGATTCGTTTTTAACCTTTTCGACTGATTGGCTTGATAATTGAGTTGATCGGGATCAAATCCTAATCCCATTGCTGTGGCCTCATAAGCTTCTTTATTGTCGAGTATAGCCGAATAAAGAGGATCTTCATCGCTTAACAAGTGCTGGGCCTCCAAGGCAAAAATATTATTATCATCAAGAGTGAAGTAATAATTTAAATTTTGATTTACACTGAAGGGTTTTGAACCCTCCAACTGGGTATTTGTACCTAAAACTGAAGATGTTACACTTTGATTTTGACTCTCATCAGAAGTTCTTCCTAGGATATCATAATCCATTTGATTGTTTGAATTCGGCTTATAGGTGCTACTGAGTTTAAGCATGGCCAAGTCACTTTGCTGACTAGTTCTGGACTCGGTCGATTCGTCAGGAAGTCCAAGTTCAGAATCCGTGTAAATACGATCATTATTTTCTTGTAATTTGTTGCGACTATGTGAAAAAATACCAAAGCCACTCATGGTAAGGGACTCAGAAGGAGAATAGCTAAAATTAGAAGCTGCAAATTTTGATTCAATGGATAGGGCTCTGTTGTTTTGAAGATTCAAAAATCCCAGTGCATTTCCCCCAAGACTCAAATTAGTGCCACTATTTGAACTTGGACTTCTAAAACCACCCGAGAATCTGAAATAGTCACTCCGCGAAAACGCCACTTCACCTAGGTTATTCAGGTCTCCGATCACATTGATACTGTATTTTGGATTGTAATAGAAAAGTTTTGGTTGCAGTAAGTACAAATCTTCTGCGGGCGATTGACCGCCTCCCGCTGTAATATTGCCGAACCAGAAATTCTTTTTACCTTCTTTTAGTTTGATGTTCAAAGCAATATTGTCTTGATTGTTTGTAACACCACTAAGCTGTCTGACTTCGGAAAAGTTTTTTAGGACTTGAACCTTATCCACGGCATTCGCAGGAATATTTTTTGACGCCAACTTGGTATCTCCATCAAAAAAATCTTTACCATCCACCATCAATTTGGTTACTGCCTTACCTTCAATCTCAATCTGTCCATCGTCCATAATTTCAACACCTGGCAAGTTTTTTAGAACATCTTCCAGTTTTCGTTCTGATCCAGTCTTAAAGGAATCTGCATTGTATACTAAGGTATCACCCCGAACGGTGACTGGCATTTCATAGACCAATTCGACAGCCTCCAAATTCGTATCATTCATTAAAGTAAAATCCCTATTAAGGTCACTTGTTTCAGTAACAAGCGTAGATTGATCGGTACGCATGCCGATATAACTTACCATCAAGGTGTAACTAGAGTTAGGTGCTAAGTTAATTTTATACTGCCCTGAACTATTGGTAATCGCATAGCCCTGCATGGCTTTTGTTGCCTGATTGATCGCAATAACGTTGGCCAACTCTAATGGCTCTCCAATACTATCTCTAACGACACCTTCAACACGAATTTGAGCGTTTGAACTAAAACTTGTTACTATTAAAATCCCGAATCCAATTAAGTAATGTTTCATATTATAAATAAAAAAAATTAAATCTTTCGTGTTTAGCTGTCAATGAATTTTGTTTGATTTTTTGATAAAAAAAGCTTAGCTGTCTTTATCTGGAGACTTTTCATAATTACCCATTCCATCTGCGTCTATCTTGTCATTTAGATTTTTCAGAGAAGGATAATTCTCTTCTCTTTGCTTTTTACTACTATAGAAAATATTCCATATCGTAAAATAGATGTAAAGGGAGAATATAATTGCCCCGACTAAAAAGAAACCAAAACTCATGAGTTTCTTCTTTGACGAATGGCTATTGCAAATAGTAAAATCGTTCCAGGCCAATGAGCTGAATATTGAGCCTCAGCAGTGCGATCTGCCAATCCTAAACCTACTGAATACAAAAGACAGCCAAAGGCAAGAATAATAGGGTACCAGGTGTAAATAAAATGCTTCATAATTTTTATGTTTTTAATTTTTACAAAGGGGGTCTAGATTTTAATTTCGACCTCTGCCTCTGCCCCCACCGCGATACATATCGCGCATCTCTTCTGTCTTTTTCTTAACGATATCGTCATACTCAGATCGGGTCACTTTTTGACCTTTAGTCGGTGCTTGTATTTTTGATTTCTGCGCAGGATTCATGACAATTTTGGAACATAAAATCGTTGTGCGGTCATTTTGAACTTCAAGAATTAATCCCGGTAATCCCCAGAATTCTCCTGGACCGTGACTCACAGGTATCTGAGGTGTATACCAAGCCGTCACAATGACCTCCTTTGGCATTTCAAGATCGTCGCTAACCACGGTTGTTTTGGTTGAGTCGGCATCAACTTTATTGGTTTGATCTCTGTTAGTCCTGCGGCGCATGCTCGCCCAATCTGAGTCAGCGACTTTTTTTACTGCTGTGGCTTTAAAACACAAATAACTACCAATTTGTCGTGTTTCTGTTCCCATTTGCCATTCAAAACTTTGAAGCGAATCGTTGATCAAAAATTGTTTTCCAAAAAATTCTTGATCCTGAACCAATTGACTTTCCTTGATGTTCTTATATTGTGGACCCGCACTGTAGTTATTCATCCAGCTCATCCAGTTTCGGCCAGATCCCGGAGCTTCCAAAACTTCCTCTTCAGAGAAAACAGACTCAGACTGGTTGAAAGCAAGTATATAAGTTTTTTCCAACATACTTTTCATGTTCTCAGCAATCCGTTTTTTCATCTCAGGAGACATTTGACGACCGCCAAATTCTCCCATATCCATTGATGTTTTTGATTGATAATAAGCTACACCCTGAAAATCCTGGGCCTGAATCAAAATACCCATTGTCATGGCTATAATTAAAGGCAAAATATGCTTCATATTTAATTGTTTTTGTTTGGACTCCATGGTGTGTGATTGGTTTAAATATTAGTTTCCAATTTTGATTGTAATACCGTGCTCTCCGCCCTTACCGGGTCTGCCGCTATTTTCTTGCATTTCTTTATATTTCGCGACACGAATAGCCTCAAATTCTGACAAACTCACTTCTTTAACCTTATTAGGCTCTTTTATCTTGACACGGTCATTGGGGTTAATAACAATTTGGGAACACAAAATATTGGTCTCCCCATCTTGCAATTCTAAGATGAGCCCAGGCAAACCTCCAAACTGACCTGGTCCATTACTGACAGGGATTTGAGGTGTGTACCATGCCGTGATAGTTCTGAACTTTGGCTGAGCCTCTTGCTCCTCTTCTTCGAGGATTACAATGCCAAAACTAGACTCCTCAATGGGACGATCGTATGAAGCCTTAAAACACAAATAGCTGCCAATTTGTTTGGTTTCAGGAGACAGTTGCCAATCGAACTTCTGAATGCTGTCTTTAATCAAAAATAATTGTCCCAAGAAATCTTTGGATTCTGTGTATTGATTGCGTTTTAAGTTTTTGTAAAGGTCATCGGATCCTGACGAAATCTGAAAAAACATCCCTCCGCTAGGCTGAGGTGGTGCTAAAGATTCGTCTTCCTTGTATATAGATTCGAATTGATCAAAAGTCAGTTTAAAGGTTTTTTCCATTTGTTTCTTCAGCATCTCTTCAATTTGCTTTTGCATTGGAGAATTCATGGATGAACTATCTAAAGAAACTTCAAATTTAGTTTTAGATTGAAAGGTAGCTACCCCCTGAAATTCCTGTGCCCGCAGCCTAACAGCCGAAAAAAGTAGGGCAACTGTTAAAATTTTTATTACATTGTTCATGATTGAAGCATTAGGATTTTAGCGAATTTATCACTTTTATAACTACCACAGGGGGCATCTAATAACTATTTAACAATATTTTAATTAATCAAGATATCCTTATTTTATTGAAAAAATCAAAACAACTTATGAAGTTTATATATTTTCTTTTACTCCTTAGCAACTCGATTTGGTCAAGCAATCCACCTAAGGCCATATTCGTAAATAGTTTTGAAAAATCAAAAGGGCAACTTTTAGCCGTGGACTTGGAAGGTAATTTCACCACCTATAGTGAACAAAACGTTCGGACAAATATCGGCCATCAATCGTTTAAGTACGGCAGCTTAAATACTGGAATAATTTCTCAAGCCGACCAATTTACCCCACTGCAAACAGCTCTGTTGTTCAGGGATTTCAATCAACTCATTGTTTTAGACGATAGATTGAGTGAATTGGCCAAGATTGATTTCAATGCGCTGCTTCCATTCAGAGATGTCAGTCATATAGCTATGGCTGGATCGAACCAGATATGGATTTTTGATGCCTTGTCACAAACGCTTCAAAAATTTGATTTTTTTCAACAAAACGTACTTGCCGCGACTATCAGAATTACAGAACCTGTGCGAACTATTCAAAGTAATACGACATATTGCTGGGCCTTAACCGTAAATAATTTATGGCAATTTAACAGCCAAGGTGGTTTGATCAAAAAAATGGATATGCCGAACTTTCAAAACTTTATTTTAGGTGATGGTTTTATTATTTTATGTAACCCTAATGGTTATTTTCTATTACAAAAGTCCTCTGAAAAGCCACAAAAAATTATATTTGATAAAATGTTTTCCGGCTCATTTTTCTTGCAGGGTCAAACCTTGTATATTTATGACGAGAAAACAATTCACGAATACCTTATAACATTTTAAAATGCATATAGCCATTGCCGGTAATATTGGGGCGGGGAAAACCACACTTACACAGATGCTCTCCAGACATTATAAATGGGAAGCCCAATTAGAAGACGTTGTTGATAATCCGTATTTGGATGACTTTTATAATCAAATGGAGCGCTGGAGCTTCAACCTTCAAGTGTATTTTTTAAACAGTCGATTCAGACAAGTGCTGCAAATTAGAGAAAGTGGCAAAGACATTGTTCAGGACAGAACCATTTATGAAGATGCCCATATCTTCGCGCCCAATTTACACGCAATGGGATTAATGAATAATCGCGATTTTAGCAATTACAAAGCCCTATTTGACTTAATGGAGTCACTTGTTCAAGCTCCCGATTTGTTAATTTATTTGCGTAGTGACATTTCGAATTTGGTTAAACAAATTCACAAAAGAGGTCGAGAATACGAGAACTCCATCAGTATTGATTACTTGAGTAGACTCAACGAACGCTATGAGGCCTGGATTCACAATTACGATAAAGGAAAATTACTGGTTATCGATGTTGACCAACTAGACTTTGTGGAAAATCCTGAGGACCTCGGTGGAATTATTGAAAAAATAGACAGTGAAATAAACGGTTTGTTCTAAACAAAAAAACCGCGCCAAGGCGCGGTTTTTTTTATCCCAATGGGTTATTGTCCGTGTTCCTCAGTGTTGAGATGTTTCCCAATCACAACTGTTTCACTTCCTTTTTTAAAAGTCTCTACCGCAGCTTTGACCTCCTCTGGAGTACCTTCGAACACCCTTTCTTCAGACGTTGTTTTACCCTCAACCGTGGTTGATGTAATTACCGTAGCCTTGGCAGACCCATCATCATTTAAAATCATTTGAACTTGAATCTCTTCTGCTTGATGCGCTTTATGAAGCGACATGTCATGCACAGATGACATTTCGGTTTCGTCAGTGGCATGATTGCCAAGAATAGGCGCAATTACTAATCCAACCAAACAGGTTAACTTGATCAAAATATTCATTGATGGTCCCGAAGTATCTTTAAATGGGTCACCAACAGTATCTCCTGTGACTGCTGCCTTGTGAGCGTCACTTCCTTTAAAAGTCATTTCACCATCAATCATAACACCAGCCTCAAAGGATTTTTTAGCATTGTCCCATGCGCCACCCGCATTGTTTTGGAAAATGGCCCACATAACGCCAGATACACAAACACCAGCCATATAGCCCCCGAGTGGCTCAGCTCCAAACAAAAGTCCCACTAAAATTGGTGTTATAATAGTAATAAGACCAGGAAGAATCATTTCTTTGAGTGCAGCTTTTGTTGAAATGTCTACACATTTTGCATATTCTGGTTTTCCCGTTCCCTCAAGGATACCAGGAATTTCACGAAATTGTCGTCTTACTTCTTGAACCATTTCCATGGCCGCTTTTCCAACAGATTCCATAGCTAAAGCTGAAAAAATAACAGGAATCATCCCACCGACAAATAACATAGCCAAAACATCGGCCTTGAAGATGTTGATACCATCGATTCCCGTGAAAGTTACGTAAGCAGCAAAAAGAGCTAAAGCAGTAAGTGCTGCTGAGGCAATAGCAAATCCCTTACCTACAGCGGCAGTTGTATTTCCAACAGAATCTAAAATATCGGTTCTTTGTCTTACCTCTGGGTCGAGCTCACTCATTTCGGCAACGCCACCAGCATTGTCAGCAATTGGTCCGAAAGCATCGATAGCCAATTGCATCGCAGTAGTAGCCATCATTGCTGATGCAGCAAGAGCTACACCATAGAATCCAGCTAAGGCGTAAGACCCATAAATGGCCGCCGCAAACAACAGTACCGATAGAAAAGTCGATTTCATACCTACAGCCAAGCCAGCGATAATATTTGTTGCTGCGCCTGTCGAGCTGTTTTGAACAATACTCATTACTGGTTTTTTTCCTAAAGACGTATAATAGGCCGTCACGGCAGAAATTAAAGCCCCTACTGCTAAACCGATTACAGCTGCGTAGAAAACATTATCTGAGGATACATCTTTATATCCCGCACCGAAAAATTTCATTGGTATCGTCTCGGGTAGCATCCAGTGGATTAAAAACCAACACGCGATAAGGGTCAATACGATTGACACCCAGTTCCCTGTGTCTAAGGCTCGCTGCACCTCAGCCTCCTTAGATTCGTTGCTTGAAATACGGATAAAGAAAGTACCAATAATTGATGCTAGAATACCAACACCAGCAATGACGATGGGCAATAGAATAGGGCCCATTCCATTAAAAGTTTCAAGCACTACACCAGCGTCCAGCATGTCCTTAATGATATAATTTCCCAGAACCATAGCGGCTAAGACTGTTGCAACATAAGACCCAAACAGATCGGCTCCCATTCCCGCAACATCTCCAACGTTGTCCCCAACATTATCTGCAATAGTAGCAGGATTACGCGGGTCATCTTCAGGAATACCTGCTTCAACTTTACCAACCAAATCGGCACCTACATCGGCCGCCTTAGTGTAAATACCCCCACCAACTCTTGCAAAAAGCGCAATGGATTCTGCTCCGAGTGAGAAACCTGCTAGGGTCTCAAGAATGATGGTCATATCGTTGTAAAAATTACCGCCTTCTACTAAAAATTGTCCCATAAAGAAGGTAAACAGCAAACTCAAACCAAATACTGCTAAACCAGCAACGCCTAGTCCCATGACGGTTCCACCACCAAATGACACTTTAAGAGCTTGCGGTAAACTTGTTTTGGCAGCTTCGGCAGTTCGTGCATTCGCTTCGGTGGCAATTCGCATGCCGATATTTCCAGCAAGCGCAGAAAAAATGGCTCCAGTAACAAAGGCTGGTACTATCATCCAACTGGTGGTTTCTACCACCGCGGAAATACCGTATAGCGCAACACCTGCCAAAAAAACAAATACCGCCAGAAGTCGGTACTCAGCATTAAGAAAGGCTAAAGCTCCCTCTTTGATAGCCTGAGAAATGTCTTGCATTTTTTCGCTGCCCGGGTTTTGCTTTTTAACCCATGACCTTTTCACAAGCATGTAGAGCAAACCTATAACTGCCATTAACATTGGCACATAAATTACATTAGAATCCATTGATTTCTGTTTTAAATTTTTCGGTCACAAAAGTAAAAAAAATAAGGTCAACCATTCGGGCTGACCTTATTTTTTTGAAAATCAGTTGTTCAAAAGCCAAAGTTATGCCTTAGCATACATTACTTTTTGAACGGCCTTCACCACATCCTCGCTATTTGGCAGCCATTCTTCTAACAGTACTGGTGAAAAAGGCGCTGGGGTGTCAGCTGTGTTAATTTTAATAATTGGTGCATCAAGAAAATCGAAAGCTCTACTTTGAACTTGATAAGTCAATTCAGTCGAAATATTCCCTAACGGCCATGCTTCTTCAAGGATGACCATTCTATTGGTTTTTTTGACAGAAGTCAAAACAGTGTCATAATCAATTGGACGCACTGTTCTCAGGTCAATGATTTCGCATGAAATATTCATTTCGGCCAATTGATTGGCGGCTTTGACGGCTTCTTTAATGATTTTTCCAAATGAAACGATGGTTACATCACTACCTGCACGGATGACGTCTGCCACTCCTAATGGGATCAAATATTCGCCCTCGGGAACTTCGCCTTTATCGCCATACATCTGCTCACTTTCCATGAAAATAACAGGGTCGTTATCACGAATCGCAGACTTCAAAAGTCCTTTAGCATCATATGGATTTGACGGCACTACAACCTTGAGCCCCGGTGTATTGGCATACCAACTTTCAAAAGCTTGAGAGTGAGTTGCAGCCAATTGACCAGCAGAGGCGGTTGGGCCTCTGAAAACAATAGGACAATTCAATTGACCACCTGACATTTGACGGATTTTAGCTGCATTGTTGATGATTTGATCAATACCTACCAAAGCAAAATTAAAGGTCATAAATTCTACAATCGGCCTATTACCTGTCATGGTTGATCCTACAGCTACTCCCGCAAAACCAAGTTCAGCGATTGGGGTGTCTATAACGCGGTCTGGTCCAAACTCATCGAGCATGCCTTTGGATGCCTTGTAGGCACCATTATATTCGGCTACTTCTTCTCCCATTAAATAGACGGCAGAATCTCTGCGCATCTCTTCACTCATGGCCTCGGCAATAGCTTCTCTGAATTGAATTGTTCTCATCGTCCGTTTTTAGCGCTACAAAAATAAGGCATTGTTAATGAATTGTCCTTCAACTGGGATGAAAAATTTATTATGCATGCACAGCAAGTTAGTATTAATCACTAAATTTGTGCTCATTTTAAACTAAAGACCTCCAAAAAAATGAAAATATTAGTTTGTATCAGTCATGTGCCAGACACAACTTCTAAAATAAACTTTAAAGATAACGACACTCAATTTGATACCAATGGGGTGCAATTTATCATCAATCCAAACGATGAATTTGGTCTCACTAGAGCGATGTGGTTCAAGGAACAGCAGTCGGCCACAGTCGATGTGATTACGGTTGGGGACGTGAGTGTTGAACCAACTTTAAGAAAAGCTTTAGCGATTGGTGCCGACAAAGCCTTTAGGGTAGACATGAATCCTAAGGATGGATTTGAAGTTGCAAAACAACTGGCAACCATTGCCCAAGAGGAGGCCTATGACCTTATTATTGCTGGCCGTGAATCTATCGATTATAATGGCGGAATGGTTCCTGGCATGCTAGCCGAATTGATTGGAGCCAATTTTGTCAATAATTGTATAAAGCTGACCGTTGAGGACAACCAAATCTCGGCAGAACGAGAAATTGATGGCGGTAAGGAAATTCTGTCTACGTCGTTTCCTTTGGTTATAGGTGGTCAAAAAGGACTCGTTGAAGAAAGTGATTTGAGAATACCCAATATGAGAGGTATCATGATGGCGCGTCAAAAGCCACTGGAGGTTAAAGAAGCCATTCAAACTGAAGTCAAAACTACGACCAATAAGTTCGAAAAACCTGCCCCAAAAGGCGCAATTACAATGGTTGACAAGGACAACCTAGATGAACTGATCAAACTGTTACACAACGAAGCTAAAGTTATTTAAATTTATAGGTATGTCAATATTAATTTACGCAGAAACACAAAACGGGTCATTCAGCAAAAGTGCCTTTGAATTGGCTTCATATGCCAGAGCTTTAGCTAATGAGATGGACACTTCAGTAACGGCTGTTGCTGTGAAACCAACTGACCCTAAGGCCATTGAATTATACGGTGTGAATAAAGTGTTACAGGTGAACAATCCTTCATTGACGACATTTAACGCCAAATCTTATGCTGAAGTTATTTCTCAGGCAGCCCAAGCCTCAAATAGTTCAGTTGTGCTTTTAAGCACTAGTGCAGATAGTAAATTCTTGGCGCCTCTTCTGGCCATTAAATTGAAGGCCTCATATGCCTCGAATGTGGTTGCACTGCCAATGAGTCTGGATCCATTTGTGGTAAAAAGAACAGTATTTACAAACAAAGCCTACGGTATGACTGAATTATCCGGAGATCGCCGATTGATTAGCTTATCAAAAAATGCATTTGGCTTGGTTGAACAAGCTGTTTCAGCTGAAGTTGAAGTATTTGAGCCCAGTATTTCAGAAAGCACTCAATCCGTTACTGGGGTTGACAAAGCCTCAGATAAAGTTACCATTGCAGATGCTGAAGTTGTTGTGTCCGCTGGTCGCGGACTCAAAGGGCCTGAAAATTGGGGTATGATTGAAACACTGGCCGAGGTGCTTGGCGCTGCTACCGCTTGCTCTAAGCCGGTATCAGACATGGGCTGGCGATCCCACGGTGAGCATGTTGGACAAACTGGCAAACCAGTGGCAGCCAATCTATACATAGCCATTGGCATTTCGGGAGCGATTCAGCATTTAGCAGGAATTAATTCATCCAAAGTCAAGGTCGTGATCAACACAGACCCAGAAGCTCCGTTTTTTAAAGCGGCAGATTATGGTGTTGTTGGTGACGCTTTTGAGGTAGTTCCAGCACTTATTGAAAAACTAAAAGTTTTCAAGAGTCAAAACTCATAATTTTGTTATCTTCATAACCTAGAAAAAGACCATTAGAATCTGGGTCTTAGCAGAAGTTAACCATGAGCCTAATCAGACTTGATATCAAGGGAATTTCATACAGCCAGACTCAAAACGGCGCCTATGCCTTAATTCTTAATGAGGTAGAAGGCACAAGGAAATTACCTATAGTCATTGGGGCTTTTGAGGCCCAGTCTATTGCCATTGCGCTCGAAAAAGAAATTAAACCCCCTAGACCACTCACTCACGACCTTTTTAAAAGTTTTTCTGACCGGTTCGATATTAAAGTCAAGCAGGTAATCATCCACAAACTGGTCGATGGGGTGTTTTATTCAAGCCTAATTTGTGAACGCGATAAAATAGAGGAAATCATTGACGCGCGCACAAGTGATGCTATTGCTTTGGCATTGAGATTCAAGGCTGCCATATTCACCTACGAAGCTATTTTAGATAAGGCTGGCGTTTTTTTGAGTCAGGAAAAACCGTCGGATTCGGATCCTTTAAGCAAAAAAATTATTTCCTCCAATTTAGAACCCCTACGCGATAATGACGAGTTGGTCAACCTTTCGGGAATCAGTCTAGAAACGCTGAACGAAATGCTCATCGAGGCTGTCAAAAATGAAGATTACGAATCTGCTGTCCGCATTCGTGATGAAATCTCTAAACGATAATTGATGAAATATTTTTTGTTGCTATTGGCGGGAGCGTGCTTGTTTGGCACACAAGCCGTAGGTCAAACCCTTGAAGGCGAATGGGTTTTTGAATCAATAACTGATCAAGAAGGAACTGCTCTTTTCGATATTGATACAACCAAAGATTTTCTGTCTTTGTCTGAGAGTACATTTAATTATGCCCTAGAAGCTAAAAACCTTCTTGCCAAAGGGAAATATTATGTTTCGGATAACAGCATTTCTTTTGAATATACTCAACCTAATGACACCCTAAGAGTTTATACCATAAATCAGTTTAATTCAAGCCGACTTGTCTTAGAGGAAAATGGTGTAGCGTATGCTTTTAACCGAAAATCTTTAGAGGAGAAGGCAGTTATAGTTTCCAGCGAAGGCTTTAGTATTAACGGGTTACTCAGAGGGGCACTAGGAATGATTGCATTGTTATTTATTTCATTCATTGCCAGCAGTAATCGTAGAGCTATCAATTGGAAAATAGTTGGTTTAGGTCTTGCTCTACAATGTATAATTGCCATTGGAGTACTCAAAGTTAGCATTGTGCAATCGGCATTTGAAGGCGTTGGAAAGGTGTTTATTGCCATTTTAGAATTTACTCAGGCGGGTAGTGCATTTCTATTTGATGGTTTGATTAACAATACAGACAATTTTGGGTATATTTTTGCATTTCAAGTCTTGCCAACCATTATATTTTTCTCAGCTTTTACCTCTGTATTATTTTACTTAGGTATCATTCAAAAAGCAGTGAAAGGTTTGGCTTGGTTATTATCCAAAGCTTTAAAAATATCTGGAGCCGAAAGTTTGAGTGTGGCTGGTAATATATTTTTAGGTCAAACAGAAGCCCCGTTGTTGATCAAGGCCTATTTGGAACGGATGAACAAGTCCGAAATGCTGTTAGTTATGATCGGTGGCATGGCCACGGTTGCAGGCGCTGTATTAGCTGCCTATATCGGCTTTTTGGGTGGTGACGATCCCGTGCTTAGGTTGCAATTTGCCAAACACCTCCTAGCCGCCTCCGTTATGGCTGCGCCAGGTGCCGTCGTAATTTCCAAGATATTATATCCTCAAACGGAGCCCATCAACAATGATGTTACTGTTTCCTATGAAAGAATCGGAAGTAATTTTTTAGATGCCATTGCTAATGGAACCACTGAGGGACTTAAACTTGCTGTCAATGTTGGCGCCATGCTTTTGGTTTTTGTAGCCTTTATTGCCATGTTCAACGGCATTCTAGATGTGATAGGAGATTGGACCAATATCAATGCTTGGGTAGCCGCTAATTCTAGTTATTCTGGATTGACTTTAGAAGCCATTCTCGGAACAATTTTCGCCCCACTTATGTGGCTCATTGGAGTGGCGTCAGAAGACACTATGCTGATGGGGCAGCTGCTAGGGATTAAATTGGCTGCAAGCGAATTTGTAGGATACATACAGCTCGCTGATTTGAAGGACATTACAACTGGTACTCATTTTACCTATGAAAAATCTATCATCATGGCGACCTATATGCTTTGTGGATTTGCTAATTTTGCATCAATAGGCATTCAAATTGGCGGCATTGGTGCCTTGGCCCCTGGACAAAGAACTGTGCTGTCTAAATTTGGAATGAAAGCTCTCATCGGTGGTACCATAGCTTCACTCATGTCTGCGACCATTGCCGGAATAATTATAGGATAATGAATTAATACAACCACATGAAGCAATATATTGATTTGGTGAATCATGTGCTCAAAGAAGGGCACAACAAGGACGACAGGACTGGAACTGGAACTAAAAGTGTTTTTGGCTATCAAATGCGGTTTGATTTAGCTCAGGGATTCCCCATGTTAACCACCAAAAAACTGCACTTGAAGTCTATTATTTACGAATTGCTGTGGTTCATTAAAGGTGACACTAATATCAAATACCTCAATGATAATGGGGTTCGAATATGGAACGAGTGGGCTGATAGCAATGGAGACTTAGGGCCTGTTTACGGTCACCAATGGCGTGATTGGAACAGTGATGATATTGACCAACTTCAAGAAGTGATTCACACCCTAAAAAATAATCCAAATAGTCGAAGAATGCTTGTAAGTGCCTGGAATCCTTCGGTTTTGCCCGACACCTCTCAATCATTTCAAGATAACGTTTCCCAAGGAAAAGCCGCCCTACCCCCATGCCATGCCTTTTTTCAATTTTACGTGGCGGACGGTAAGTTGTCCTGTCAATTATATCAAAGAAGTGCAGACATTTTTCTTGGTGTACCATTTAATATTGCATCATATGCTCTTTTTACAATGATGATAGCACAGGTCTGTGGTTATCAAGTGGGTGAATTTATTCATACTTTTGGAGATGCGCATATCTACAGCAATCATCTCGAACAACTTGAGCTTCAACTTTCCAGAGAACCTCGAGAATTACCGACTATGACGCTAAACCCCAAGGTGAAAAGTATCTTTGACTTTACCTTTGAAGATTTTACTCTAAGTAACTACAATCCGCATCCTCATATCAAAGGCGCAGTGGCAATTTGACAAATCCCTATTGGGGGAAAATAGGATGGTAAAATGAGCAATTCCGTGGATAAAATTAAATACCTGCCAAATCAAAAATCTGAGGTGATTATGATTGCAGCAGCCTCAGAAAACAATGTTATTGGCAAGGACAATAAACTGATTTGGAAGCTGAAAACTGATTTGAAACGATTTAAGTCGTTGACCTCAGGGCACGTCATAATAATGGGTCGCAAAACCTTCGAAAGCTTTCCCAAACCCCTACCCAACAGAAAGCATATTGTCATCTCTCGGCAAAAAGATTATACCGTTCCAGAAGAGGTCATTTTAGCTCACACAATCTCGCAGGCCATAGCGCTCGCCCAAGGTTTTGAAAAAATATTTATTATTGGCGGAGGCGAAATCTATCTGCAAGCCATGCCCTATTGCGATGTCATAGAGCTCACTAAAGTCCATACTCAATCCCAAGGTGACACACATTTCCCTGAAATAAATTTAAATTATTGGACCCTATCTAAAAGTGAAAGACATCAAGCGGATGGAGATAATGAATTTGATTTTTCTTTTTTAACTTATTTAAAATCGTAAATTTGACTTGTTTTAAACCCCAAAAACATGACATTTCATACCTACTTAGCCTTCGATGGTCAATGCGAGGCTGCTTTTAAGTTTTATCAATCAGTCTTCGACGCGACTTTGAGTGAAATCAAATATTTTAAAGATATCCCTTCAGACTGCAAGTTGGACAACGATCCTCACTTTATGAATAAAATCATGCATATTGCATTGCCCATTACAAATGAGTTTACACTCTTAGGCTGTGATGCTGCAGGACCGATGAAGGACAGTTATCAAAAAGGCACCAATTTTTCAATCAGCCTGAACGTAGAAAATAAATCCCAAGCGGAGGACATTTTTGGGAAACTTTCTGAAAATGGGCAAGTAAGCTCGCCCATGTCAGAAACATTTTGGGGGTCCCATTTTGGCATGCTCACTGATCAGTTCGGAATTCAATGGATGATTAGTGCCCCGAAATAATTCCATTGAAGTGTTTTGAAAGCATTTGCCCTGTTGGCATGAATCACAATAAAATTATCTCTATTTTTGAGGTTTAAAATAGAGAGATGAATGCATTTGTTTTTCCAGGTCAAGGGTCTCAGTTTCCCGGAATGGGACATGATTTATACCTGAGTTCAGTCCAAGCTAAAGACAGGTTTGAGCAAGCTAATGAAATTTTGGGTTTTCGTATTTCTGATATTCTCTTTGAAGGGGATAACGAAGCATTGAGAGCTACGAATGTTACGCAACCAGCCATATTCTTGCACTCTGTCATCTTAGCCGAATTATTAGGGCCAAGATTTAATCCAATTATGGTCGCTGGACATTCCCTGGGTGAATTTTCAGCCTTGGTAGCCAGCCGTGCCTTGTCCTTTGAGGACGGGTTGAAATTAGTGTCTCAAAGAGCCACAGCCATGCAATCGGCTTGCGAACAAGCTCCTGGAACCATGGCAGCAATACTGGGATTGGATGACGAGGCTGTTGAAAAAGTTTGTAACGAAATTCAAGACATTGTAGTTCCTGCCAATTATAATTGCCCGGGACAGCTTGTCATATCGGGAAGTATTTCTGGAATTGAATTAGCTTGCGAAGCACTCAAAGAAGTTGGTGCCAAGCGCGCTCTAGTACTTCCAGTTGGTGGGGCCTTTCACTCACCGCTCATGTCCCCAGCAAGAGAACAACTCGCCAGTGCGATAGAGGCCACCACCTTCAACCCTCCCATTTGTCCGATTTATCAAAACGTTAATGCTTGTCCAGAAATGGAGCCCTCAGCCATTCGAAGAAATTTAGTCGAACAACTTACCGCTCCGGTGAGATGGACCCAATCTGTTCAAAAAATGGCTCAAGATGGAGCTCTACATTTCACAGAAGTCGGCCCAGGCAAAGTACTGCAGGGCTTAGTCAAAAAAATCCAAAAAGAGCTTGAGGTGAGCTCCGCAGAAATTTAATCAGACAAAACATGATTTCTAAACGCAACCGATTATTGATTTTATTTATTTTTGCTGCAGTGGCACTCGATCAGGCTACCAAAATATTGGTCAGACATTATGTTGAACGTTACCAATCCATTTCACTTATTGGCGACTATCTTACCTTGACCAATGTAGAAAATCCTGGGGCTTTTTTAGGTATGGGAAGTGATCTTAGTCCCACTTTAAAACTGATGCTTCTACTAATTTTACCCGTGATAGTTTTGGGTATAGTTATGTACAAGTTATTCACAGAATCAACGCTAGACAAATGGTCTACTATTGGTTTTGCATCAATCATTGGTGGCGGCATTGCCAACATGCTCGATCGATTTAGATTTGGTTCTGTAACCGATTTTCTACACATCGATTTTGGGGGAGTGTTTCAAACGGGAATTTTCAATGCTGCCGATATGTTTGTTAGTGCCGGTTTGATTTTATTGGTAACCTTAGGTTTCAAAAAGAAAGGTCCTGACAGCCAAGAGGCTTAATTGTCTTTGTAAACTTTACCGTCTTTCATCACAAAAACAACTTGTTCGAAGGTGTGAATATTGTCAAGTGGATTCTCGTTCACAGCCACAATATCTGCCACAAAACCATTAGCTAAAAAGCATCATTGGGGACCAAAAAACCATCTTCAACGGAAGTAATAATGCCATCGGATACAATAATGGTTTTTTCGTTAACTGACTTGCCCTTTTGGGTGTCAATCAATTGCCCCGCATGGATGTAATAATTTTTGAGCACAGATGGTATGACCGATGAACAGTAAAACCAGAAGAACGAGATACTTCGACATGAGAATTGAATTTAGATGAACTAAATATTAGAAAATATTTCTAACATGGCGTTCCCAAAGCCAGGCAGATTTCAAGGCATCATCCAAGGATTGCTCAGCCTTCCAACCCAAAACATCGAAGGCTTTTGTGGTATCGGCATAAATCTCAACCACATCGCCCTCTCGCCTAGATGCCAATTTATATGGGAGAGATACGCCATTGACTCGCTCAAAAGACTCAATGACCTCCAAAACGGAGCTTCCCGAACCGGTACCCACATTGAACAATTCAAACCTCTCTAAATTGGATTGATTGAGCAAACGCTCGACAGCAATGACATGCGCGAGCGCTAGATCCATAACATGGATATAATCTCTAATACAAGTCCCATCAGCAGTAGGGTAATCATGGCCAAAAACCTGAAGTTCAGAACGCAAGCCAGCTGCTGTTTGGGTGATAAAAGGCACCAAATTCTGAGGCACACCAATGGGCAATTCTCCAATCCATGCAGACTCATGGGCGCCAATAGGGTTGAAATATCTCAAAGCAATGACGTTCAAATTGCTATCAGCCTGAGTAGTATCTCTTAAAATTTCTTCACCAATTTGTTTGGTATTTCCATAAGGTGACATGGCAGGTTTTATGGGAGCGCTTTCGGTGATAGGCAACACATCTGGAATACCGTACACCGTACAGGAGGAACTGAAAATAATATTTTTTGCCGAGGTGTGCATGAGCAAATTGACCAATCCACCTAAGTTATTGTGATAGTATAATAGCGGGTTATCTACACTTTCACCAACGGCCTTAGATGCCGCAAAATGAATGATACCGTCGAGGCTTTGTTGGGCTTTAAAATATTTCCTTGTGGCTGATATATCCCGCAAGTCGAATTGATGAAACTCTGGCTTCTTACCTGTAATTTTCGAGATTCCCTCTAATACATTAAGACTAGAATTGGATAAGTCGTCTACAACACAAACCTGATGTCCATTAGCCATTAGGGCAACAACAGTATGTGAGCCTATGTATCCTAGTCCACCTGTAACGAGAATTTTAGCCATTGATAAAATCTAAAAT
>JAURRA010000001.1 GCA_030835825.1 Flavobacteriaceae bacterium | reverse complement strand
GGCGACCTTGGGTGAAGTGCTTGAAAAACACAACAAAACACAAATTCGTATTGCCGAGACTGAGAAATATCCTCACGTCACCTTCTTCTTTTCTGGCGGTAGAGAAAAACCGTTCGACGGAGAAAAGAGAATATTAAGAAACTCTCCCAAAGTAGCCACCTATGACCTAAAGCCCGAAATGAGTGCCTATGAATTGAGAGATGCCTTGGTTCCGGAATTACTCGCTGGGACTGCTGATTTTGTTTGCCTCAACTTTGCCAATGGCGATATGGTTGGACACACTGGTGACATGCAAGCGGCAATAAAAGCTTGTGAAACGGTCGATGCCTGCGTGAAGGATGTTGTGACAGCAGCCTTATCATCGGATTATGCCACACTTCTGATTGCCGATCACGGCAATTGTGACATTATGATCAACCCTGACGGTAGTCCAAATACAGCGCATACAACAAACCCCGTTCCAGTAATTTTAATTGACAATAGCTGGAAGTCCATAGATCATGGCGTTTTGGGTGATATCGCGCCTACAATTTTAAAAATAATGGGGCTTCCAAAACCAGAACAAATGACGCAACAACCTCTCGTTTAATTCTAACCAATGATTATTCCAAAAACAACAGAAGAAATAGAATTGATGCGGGAAAGTGCTCTTATTGTGTCAAAAACTCTAGGAATGATTGCCAGTGAAATCAAGCCGGGAGTTACAACACTACAATTGGATCGTTTGGCTGAAGCGTTCATAAGAGATCACGGAGCAATTCCAGGATTCTTGGGCTTATACGATTTTCCTAATACGCTTTGTGTTAGTCCCAATTCGCAAGTGGTACACGGCATTCCGAATAACACACCTCTCGAAGAAGGTGATATCCTATCCGTAGACTGTGGTGCTATAAAAAATGACTTCTATGGCGATCATGCTTATACATTTACTGTTGGAGAGGTGAGCGATAGTATTAAAAAATTACTCACAATTACCAAAGCATCACTATACGCGGGCATCACAGCATTCAAGGCAGGAAATCGGATTGGAGATATAGGCTTTGCCATTCAATCCTTATGCGAAAATGAGGGTTATGGTGTGGTCAGAGAATTAGTTGGTCACGGATTGGGTCGAACCATGCATGAAGATCCAGAAGTCCCAAATTACGGCCGCAAAGGGAGCGGCAAGAAAATAGTAGAAGGAATGGTTATCGCCATTGAACCAATGATTAACCTTGGGACAAAAAACATAAAACAACACAGTGATGGTTGGACCATTACAACAAAAGACGGTTTACCTAGTGCGCATTTTGAGCACAATGTAGCTCTTCTCAATGGTAAGCCAGAACTGCTTTCCACTTTTGATTATATCTATCAATCTCTCGGCATTTCTAGTGATGAAGAGTTGCCCTTTAGGGCCTAATCTTCTGGAAACCCGTTAAAATATTGGAGATCAAGGGATCCATCAGGTTTACCAATGATTAACATAACCTTCAATTCAGGATGCTCACTAAGAAACATTCTAGCTTCCATAGAATTCATGGATTGAATTGCAGTAGCATAAGCGTCGGCAAACATACATTCTTGGGTAATTATAGATACAGAGAGTATATCAGTTTGAGTTGGAAATCCTGTTTTGGTGTCAATGATGTGGGCATATCGCTCGCCGCGTTCATTCACTTTAAAATGGCGATAAATACCAGAAGTGGCCATTGAAGCATTATCCAAATCTATAGCCTTAATAACTGATTGGGTACCTTCAAAATTAGGCTTATCGACGCCAATTTTCCATGAGGTGTTTTTAGATAGATTTATACCTGAGGTACGCAATTCACCACCAATTTCAACCAAATAATCTGTATACCCGAAACTGGACAATAAGGCGGCAATTTGATCCACTGCAAAACCTTTGGCAATAGCGTTAAAATCGATATAAACGGATTCATTTGATTTAAAAAGACGCTGTCCTGTAAGACGCAATTGACCAAAACCAACACCAGACATGAGCTGTTTTACCTGAACACTATCAACGAGCTGATTTGTGCCTTCTGGCCCAAAATCCCATAGGTTAACCAAAGGACCTATTGTAGGGTCAAATCGGCCATTCGTCTCATTAAAAACAGTATAAGCAGCCTCGAAGACTTTCACAAATAGGTCGTCCACTGTCACCTCATTGTTGTGGTTGATTTTTGAAATGATAGAATTGGGTAAGTAAGTGGACATCGATTCGTTAATGGCCCTGTAAGTCTCGTCCACGGCCTTTTCCAATTCCTCATTCGATTCATAGTCAAAATACTGAATACCATAGGTGGTGCCAAAGACACTACCTTTTAGCTCATGTAAATCTGGCGAACAAGACAAACAAAAAAGACATATCAGAAAGATAGCGGGTTTTAGCGCACGCATTAAAAAAATGTATTAATTAAGATTAAACGACACGGACTGCAGGCCTTGATATTCCAACAAATACTCAGAATTTTTGATTGGCGGTTCAAAGTCTTTTTCAGAGTGCCTTAAACCAACTCCAGCAAATAGAACCTTAGCATTTTTTCCCATGGCGTGATTCTGAAAAGTAGCCATCCAAGCTTGATCGTAATTGTTTGGATTATTAGGAAGTAAAACAGCCTTGACGATAACGAAATAATACTGCTTATTCTGATCGATACAAACAAATTGAGGATGTTTTTTTAGCTGACTATTAACGGCAATGAACTCAAATCCTTGCGATTCCAAATCCTTGCCAACCGTATTCATGGCCAAGTTGTGCATCTCTTGTTCAGAAAGCGGAAAACTCATCATTGTTAATAGAGTTAGAAATTACTAACCACCAAAATCATCGAATCTGATGTGCTCGTCGGGAATACCGTAATCTTCTCCCATTTTTTGAACCGCTTGGTTCATCAATGGAGGACCACAGAAATAAAGCTCAATGTCTTCGGGGGACTCGTGCTTACTTAGATATTGGTCGATCACACAATTATGTACAAAACCAACAAAACCGTCACCCTCAGCCTCTAAATCAGTTTTTACTTTCCAATTGTCTTCCTCAAGTGGTTCGGACAATGCGACGTAAAATTTGAAATTTGAGTACTTTCTTTCCAATTCACGGAAATGCTCTAGATAAAATAACTCACGTTTAGATCGTCCACCATACCAATAGCTCACCTTGCGTCCGGTATTTAAGGTATTAAAAAGATGGTACAAATGTGAACGCATTGGGGCCATTCCTGCCCCACCCCCAATATATAGCATTTCGGACTCAGACTCATTGATAAAAAATTCACCATAAGGACCAGAGATAATAACCTCGTCGCCAGACTTTAGCCCAAAGATATAAGATGACGCAACGCCAGGATTGACGTCCATCCAAGCATTCTTATTGCGATCCCAGGGTGGAGTTGCGATGCGAACATTCAGCATAATTTCACGGCCCTCGGCAGGATAAGAGGCCATGGAATAGGCTCTTTCTACGGTCTCAGGGTTCTTCATCACCAGTGACCATAAATCAAATTTATCCCACTCTAATTTAAACTTATCGGGTGTATCATGCTCCTCAGGATGAGCTGTAATATCCATATCAGCATACTTAACTTCACAGGAGGGGATTTCGATTTGTATGTACCCTCCAGCCTTATAATTCATATCCTCGGGGATTTCAACAACAAATTCTTTTATAAAGGAAGCAACATTATAATTGCTTTTAACCACACCTTGCCATTTTTTAATTCCAAAAACCTCTTCGGGAATGGAAATATCCATGTCTTGTTTCACTTTGACTTGGCAAGCCAATCGCGCACCGCTTTTCAATTCTTTGCGCGAAAAATGAGGCACTTCGGTTGGGAGCGCTTCTCCGCCACCCGACATAACATGACACTCACATTGAATGCAGGTACCACCACCTCCACATGCAGAGGGCAAGAAAATTTTGTTATTACCCAAAGTACTTAGTAGGGTTGAACCAGAAGCCACTTCGATTTCTTTCTCTCCATTAATTCTGATTTTAACTGGCCCAGATGGAGATAGTTTTTGTTTGACATATAACAATACTGCAACAAGAGATAGAGTCACCGCTAGAAAAGCTGCAATGGTTGTCATTATTGTTCCTGAAGTACTTATTGCTAAGATCATAATTCGTCTTTAGTATTAGTTGGGTTTTCTTCCTCTGTTTGGGTATCAATTAGTTCGGTTGCAGTATCAGCAACTTCCTCGGTTTCTGGTATACTTGGCACCTCATCTCCGCCAGTCAGCATACCTCCAAAGCTCATAAATCCAATAGCCATCAGACCGGTAATGATAAATGTAATTCCTAAACCTCTAAGAGGGGCGGGCACATTGGAATACCTGATTTTTTCACGAATTGCGGCAATTGCTAAAATGGCTAAGAACCAACCGATGCCCGATGATACACCATAATTGAAAGCCAATCCCAGAGTAGCAATTTCTCTGGATTGCATAAATAATGAGCCACCAAGAATAGCACAATTTACAGCAATCAAAGGAAGGAAAATACCTAGAGAGTTGTATAAAGAAGGTGAAAATTTCTCAACCACAATCTCGACCAATTGAACCATAGTTGCTATGGTAGCAATGAACATAATGAATGACAAAAAGCTTAGATCGTATTGAGCATACTCTGGGCCCAACCAAACTAAGGCGCCCTCCTTAAGAATATATTGATCTAATAGCCAGTTCATCGGGACAGTTATGGCCAAAACAAAAATAACAGCAGCACCAAGACCAACAGCTGTTGATACCTTTTTAGACACAGCCAAATAAGAACACATGCCAAGGAAAGTGGCAAAGACCATGTTGTCTATAAAAATCGACTTAAAAAATAATTCTAAATGTTCCATGTTTCTATTAATTGTCTTCTATGAGTGAAGTGTTTCTGCTTCGTTGAATCCAAATAATAAGACCAACTACAATGAGGGCCATTGGAGACAATAACATAAAGCCGTTGTTTTCATATCCTAAGGCATATAATCCAGTTTTCTCAATAGGATCTCCTAAAACTCTGAAGCCTAATAGAGTTCCCGAACCTAGTAATTCTCTAAAAAAGCCGACCAAAATTAAAATTAGGCCGTATCCTAGGGCATTCCCAATGCCATCGAGAAAAGAGCGCCAAGGACCATTACCTAGAGCAAAAGCTTCGAAGCGACCCATAATAATACAATTGGTTATGATCAATCCAACAAAAACCGACAACTCTTTACTCAGCTCATAGGCATAAGCCTTAAGCACAAGGTCGACCAAGATCACTAAAGCGGCAACAACAGTGAGTTGAACGATGATTCTAATTTTTGATGGCATGATATTTCGTATCAAGGATATCACAACATTGCCTATTCCTAGCACAAATATTACTGAAATGGCCATAACGATTGAGGCCTTGAGTTGAGCAGTAATGGCAAGAGCAGAACAAATACCGAGAACCTGAATGGTGATGGGATTATTATCAGCTAAAGGATCGGTAATGAGTTTTGTGTCTTTTTTTGAAAGTAGCGCCATAATATTTTATTTTAAGGCTTTAAAAAATGAAGTATATAAACTAAGATCGGCTTTGATCATTGCAGTGACACCGTCGCCAGTAATAGTAGCGCCAGCGATGGCATCAACCTGATTGTCCATCTTGTCAATATTTTTAGGATCGGCATTTCCTTTGGCTACTTGAATCCCTTTAAATGCCCCATTGGCATCCAATAAGTGTTCACCAATGAAATCGTCCATAAAATATCTTTCCTTTATATTAGCTCCTAAACCAGGAGTTTCTCCTTTATGATCGAAATAGGCCCCTTGAACTACCATATTTTCATCTAAGGCCACAAAGCCCCAAATGGCATCCCATAACCCTTTACCTCTGATTGGCGCAACATATAAGGTTTTGCCATCCTTTTCCCCAACAAACAAAGGCAACTTACGTGAATAATCTGGGGACTTTGATCGTTCCTTCTCAGCTTTCACATCGATAAGATAAGCTTGATCATCTTCGACTACTTGATCACCCTGAAGCACCAATTGCTTAGTAACATATTGATCGAAAAAGGTTGCGACCTTGTTTTTTGAAACAAACACGGCACTACTGCCATCGTTTTCATTAACGCCTAAGGCGTAAAGAATGTTTTGTTGGGTTTCAATCCGTTTATTTTCGGCAATTTTATCTTTCAATGATGATGCCGAAAATGCCAAGACCGACCCTACTACAGCTACCATACCTACAGCGAAAAGTAAAGTATACGAATTTTTATCTGTTCTTTTTTCCATCGTTAAACAGTTTTAGTTTGCAAACGTTTCATTCTTTTTTTGACATTTCCTTGAACCACATAATGATCAATGGTAGGTGCAAAAACATTCATCAGCAAAATGGCCAAAAACACACCTTCAGGATAGGCCGGGTTGAAAACTCGAATTAGTATGGAAATAAATCCAATGAGAAATCCATATATAAGTTTCCCTTTATTGGTTTGAGATGCTGTTACGGGATCTGTTGCCATATATACAGCGCCAAACAATATACTTCCAATCAGGAGATGTTGCCAAAAAGGCACACTCATCAATCCATAGAATTTGCTCCCTCCGCTTATCCAGCCTGCATCAACTACTCCATTAAAAATCAATCCCATGACCAGAGCACCAACGATGGTACTCATTATAATTCGCCAGCTTCCAATTTTTGTAAAAATCAGAAAAAGAGCGCCGAAAATGATTAATAATTTGGAGGTCTCTCCGACGGATCCTGGAATAAATCCGAAAAACATATCGGATAGACTGTAGGTAATATCAGCGTTTTGAGCATAACTACCTAAAATGGTTTCTCCCGAAATAGCATCGGCAGTGCCAGCACGTTCGACTGCGCCATGCACCCATACTTTGTCTCCACTCATCCAAGTTGGATAGGCAAAGAAAAGAAAAGCTCTAATGGTAAGTGCTGGATTGAGAATATTCATCCCAGTACCTCCAAATACTTCTTTTCCAATGACTACCCCGAAGGTCACAGCAACTGCCAACATCCAAAGTGGTAAATCAACTGGAACGATTAAGGGGACTAACATACCCGTCACCAAATAACCTTCCTCTACTTCGTGACCTTTGATCACAGCAAACAAAAACTCAATGGCTAGGCCAACACCATAAGACACTGCTACAAGAGGTAAGACTTTAATAATCCCAATCCAAAAGGCATCCCAAGAAAGGAAATCGACTGGTGTTCCAAGAGCTGCGTAGTGCTGAAAACCAGCATTGAACATACCGAAAATTAAACAGGGAACTAAGGCCATGATTACAGTATTCATGGTTCGTTTCAAATCATCGACCGATTTGATATGAGTACCATTTTTCGTGGTCTCATTTGGCATATATAAAAAGGTATGCAAGGCATTAAAGGCAGGAGCCATTTTTGTGCCTTTGTACTTTTCTTTCAGTTGGTGTAAACTACTGTTAAGACTCATATTACCCTATTTCTTTAATCATTAAGTCAAGTCCTTCTCTAATAATTTCTTGATGAGGTTGTTTTGAAACACAAACAAATTCAGTCAGCGCGAAGTCTTCTGGCGCTACCTCATACATGCCAAGTGCCTCCATTTCATCCAAGTCCTTGTACATACAAGATTTGAGTAACTGCATTGGGTAGATGTCGAGAGGAAAAACAGCCTCGTAGTTTCCGGTAACCACGAACGCTCTGTGCTCTCCATTTGTGTTAGTATTTAGGTCGTATTCCTTGTTCGGGAACAACCACGAAAATGTTAGGGCACGGGTAGACGAAATTTTATCAAATACTGGTTTATTCCAACCAAATAATTCGTAGTCGTCTCCTTCGGGAATTACCGTTAAACTATTGTTGTAAAAATCAACATAGCCATCTGGTGCAGATTGCTTACCGGTGAGTACATTGCCCATAATTATCCTGACATGGTCACTTTGCTCAATTCCTTTGTCGTATAAAATGGTGGACAATTCGGCTCCAATCTTGGTTTGCATGTAACGGGGTTCTGAAACAGATGAACCACAAAAAGCAATAACTCGGGTGGCGTCAAATTCTCCCGTCAAAAGCAGTTTTCCTATAATCACCAAATCTTGAGGAGATATGGTCCAAACAACTTCGCCTTTATTTACAGGATCAATTTTATTTATCAAGGTACCCACATTTCCTGAAGGATGAGGTCCTTTAATTTTATGGGTAACGACACCAGACATACCACCAAAAATGCTCTCCCCAGAGGAAGGAATACCAACGTGAATCAGTCCCTTTGTTAGTTTAGCTAAGGCATCAAGAGCGGTTTGAAGCGCTTCCTCATGGCCTTTTAAAACCACCTCGTTTGAGGCTGCCAAGGGTGCTGTTGCATGGGCAGAAATAAATATAGATTTCGGCTCGGATGTTGGGTTAGCAATTATGTCATAGGGACGTTGCTTAATAAAAGGCCAACAACCAGAACTAAGCAATTTGGCCTTAATTTCTTCAGCAGAGGCAGAAGAAACATCGAGTTTTCCGTGATCCAACATGGACTGGGTGCTGTCAGCCTCAATTTTGATGGATAAAATTCTTCGCTTTTCACCTCGAGCAATTTCAATGATTTTCCCTGAAGCCGGAGCTACAAATTTTATGGCTTCATTCGATTTGTCATAAAAAATAGCCTCACCCGCTTTGACAGACTCACCTTCTTTTAAAATTAACTTAGGAATGATACCGTGAAAATCACTCGGTTTTACTGCGAAGTACTTGCTTTTAATGGCCGCGTCTACAAACGGTTTAGCGGCCCCTTTGAGTTTAATATCTAAACCCGTTTTAATACTGATGTCAGTTGACATATATCCGAGATCTGAATAGGTTGATTTTACGGATGCAAATCTACAAATTTATCAGGCAAATTTGTACTTTGAAGACGCTTAGATTTTATTTATATTGATTCTAAACAAGACCGTGCTTCTTGCATAGAAATTTAGCTACCTTTATACCAAAATTAAAGCCTTGACACGTCATTATCTTCTATTCTTAATGTTATTTCCATTTTTTAGTCTGGGACAATTGGAGATAACTACGCCGCCTCGCTATATCCGGACCATTGTTTTTTCCGATTCTAATGGCCCACAATCCCTTCCAATTATTCGACTGGGCGATCAAATACAACTGTCTTTTGACGTCCTGAATAATGAAGAAAGTGATTATTTTTACAGGATTACACACCACAATGCCGATTGGAGTAAGTCCAACCTATCCATCAACGAGTATTTGAACGGTTTTGATGACATCAGAATTTCCACTTATCAAAACTCTCTAAGTACGCTACAGCTATATTCACATTATACGTTGACCTTACCAAATAACAGAACCTCATTCACGAAATCGGGAAATTACATCCTCTCCATTTATAACGATGACAATCAGCTACTTTTTAGCCGACCATTTGTAATATTTCAAGCTGAAGTCAAGGTATCGATCGCCGTCAAAAGATCTAGAGAACTTGAAAACATTAACGAAAAACAGATCGTTCAATACAGTATTGTAAATCCCAAGGGTTGGCAAAATCCAGACCAAACCATTTCTACGAGTATCTTTCAAAACCGCAACCTAGACAATGCTATTTTGGGCGTAAAACACCAATATGTTTTAGGCAATGAGCTACAATATCGCTATAATGATGCCACCTCTTTTTGGGGAGGCAATGAGTATTTTTATTTTGAAAATAAGGATATTAGAGTTGCTAATAACGCTGTCGAATTTATTGATTTGCAAGAGGTGTATCACAGTTATCTCTACACAGATTTTCCCAGATACAACCAGACCTATACCTACAATCCAGACATCAATGGCCAATTTTTAACTACCATATTCAATGCACGCAATCCAAATATAGAAGCCGATTATAGTTGGGTTCATTTTTCACTGTTAGGTGCTAATAATATAGGCGATTCAACTATTCACATTTATGGCGGATTTAATGATTTCTTAGTCAATGATGAAACTCAAATGACCTACAATGCTTCGCGAGGGGTATTTGATTGCGCTATTTATCTCAAGCAAGGATTTTACAACTACAAATATGTTGTACAAAATCCCGACGGATACATTGATACCTCAGCCATTTCGGGAGATTTTTATCAAACTGAAAACAACTACACCGTTTTGGTCTATTACAGAAAATTAGGAGGTAGATACGATGCTATTATAGGTTTTGGTGAAGTATCTTCGGAAGGGATTTCTAATTAAGTGTTAAAACAATCATTCCTTTTTGGTCTGAATTAATTAATTTGTATTTTTAACTCACAAAACTTAAGATTTTCAATGGTACAACAGATCACCAAAGGCATTAGGATTTCCGTTCGAACGCGGTTTGAAGGTTCTTTTTACAAGAGCTACAGGTTGCATTTTGGCTTTGGTTATGAAATTACTATTGAAAATCAAAGCAAAGATTCTGTTCAACTCAACAGCCGGCATTGGGTAATTTTAGACGCCTTAAATTATACCGAAACGGTTGATGGAGAAGGCGTTATTGGAAAGAAACCCGTTTTAAAACCTGGAGAATCTCATACCTATTCTTCTGGTTGCCTCCTAACCTCTCCTGTTGGAGCCATGCGAGGTTTTTTCAATATGGTCAATTTCACTACAACTAGAAAATTTAGAGTTAAGATTCCTACTTTTAAGTTAAGTGCCCCCTTTGCGCTAAACTAAATCATCCCGATTATTAATATTTTTCAATACGGCGACCCCGTATTATTTTTTTACCTTTGAGCTTTAAAATCATATTATGAGCAAAGGATTTTTTGATGTACCCCTAGCAGTCAATGAGCCTGTGAGAAATTATGCGCCGGGAAGCGCAGAAAGAGCAAGCGTATTGGCTACTTATCTGTCTATGAAACAAGAGCAAATAGACATTCCCATGTTTATCAATGGAAAAGATGTTTCCACAAGCGAAAAGGGAACAATGACAATGCCTCACGATCACAAGCACATTTTGGGAACGTATTCCTTGGCTCAAAAAAGTCATGTTGAAGCGGCCATTTCAACAGCTTTAGAGGCCAGAAAAACATGGTCGAATACACCCTGGGAACAACGAGCAGCCATTTTTCTAAAAGCTGCCGAATTGATCGAAGGTCCATTCAGAGACCGCATCAATGCTTCTACAATGCTCAATCAATCCAAGACCATTCATCAAGCTGAAATTGATGCCTCTTGCGAGTTGATAGACTTCTTAAGGTTTAATGTTCAGTTTATGACTGAGATTTACAGCGGACAACCCGAGAGCTCAAGTGCGGTATGGAATAGAGTTGAATACAGACCATTAGAGGGCTTTGTTTACGCGGTCACGCCATTCAATTTCACTTCCATTGCGGCTAATTTAGCTGCATGTGTAGCTATGATGGGTAATGTTGTCGTGTGGAAACCTAGCGATCATCAGGTTTATTCAGCTAAAATCATCATGGACATATTCGAAGCGGCAGGTGTGCCAGCTGGTGTGATAAATGTCGTTTTTGGAGACCCAAAAATGATTACTGACACCATCCTACAAAGTCCAGACTTTGCTGGGTTACATTTTACTGGCTCAACTCAAATATTCAAGCAACTTTGGAAACAAATTGGCAACAACATAGATAATTACAGATCCTATCCGCGTATTGTTGGCGAAACAGGTGGCAAGGATTTTATAGCTGTTCACCATAGTGCCGATCCCAAGGAAGTTAGTGTAGGGATTCTTAGAGGTGCTTTTGAATTTCAAGGACAAAAGTGCAGTGCAGCTTCTCGGGCATACATTCCTCAGAGTCTTTGGCCAGAAATTAAACAACTGCTTGTTCAAGATCTGAAAACCTTTAAAATGGGATCACCAGAAGACTTTAGCAACTTCATGACTGCTGTTATTCACGAGTCCTCTTTTGATAAATTAGCAGATTATATCGAGCGTGCTAAAGCAAGTAGTGACGCAGAAATTATTTGGGGTGGCAACTATGACAAAAGCGTTGGCTATTTTGTGGATCCTACAGTCATTGTAACTACCAATCCAAACTATGAAACCATGTCCACAGAGTTATTTGGACCAGTGATGACAATTTATATTTACAACGATGACAACTATGCCGAAATGCTGAGTTTAGTGGATTCAACAAGTACGTATGCCCTCACAGGTGCTATTTTCGCCAAAGACAGATACGCCATTGTTCAAGCGACCAAAGCACTAGAGAATTGTGCGGGCAACTTTTATATCAATGATAAACCCACGGGAGCCGTTGTGGGTCAGCAGCCATTTGGTGGCGCAAGAAGTTCTGGAACAAATGACAAAGCAGGATCACCACAGAATTTACTTCGCTGGGTCTCTCCCCGTTTAATCAAAGAAACCTTTGTACCTCCTAAAGATTATAAATATCCTTTTTTAGGATAGCATGAAAATTAATTTTGGTAGTCAGCGCGCAGGATTATTCTGCGTTGATGACCGATGCAGTAGAGTATCCGAAAGCACGGGTCTTACAGCCAATTTATCTATCGCTTTTTAATCGGAATGAAAATTACTTTTTTAGTTTCAAAAAAAGGCTCGCTAAAAAATTGCGTTAAGTCGAACTGTTTGACTTTTGAAAATCCCGCTAATTCCTGTGTCAAATCGCCTCCCTTAAGGTAAAGTATACCGTTAGAAAGGTCATTTTTTCCCTTCGCCGCAATCTTATTTTTAACCCAACCATAGAAGGCTGGCATGGCTGTAACCGCTCTACTGACTACAAAATCATATGTTCCAGACACCGCTTCTGCTCTAACATGACTTGCCGTTACATTGGTCAGGCCAATGGCCGAAGCGATGGCTTTTACTACATTGATTTTCTTACCTACACTATCAATCAAATGAAAGTGAGAATCCGGAAACATGATAGCCAAAGGTATTCCGGGAAAGCCTCCACCCGTGCCCACATCCAATATGCGAGATTCTGCCTTAAATTGAAGAATTTTTGCAATACCTAAAGAGTGTAAAATATGTCTTTCTTCCAAAGTCTCAATATCTTTTCTCGAAATGACATTAATTTTAGAATTCCAGTCGTGGTAGAGTTCATCGAGCTGTGCCAATTGGGCCACCTGACTAAGAGTTAATTCTGGGAAATACTTAAGAATTAGTGAGCATTGTTTCATTTGGTAAAAATAAGTTTTAAAAAACTAATCACAATTGTATTACATATGGATTCAATTATCCTTATTTTTACCTCATAGGTCCACTAAAAAACCTTTAAAATGATGAAAAATCCTGTCTCCTTTCCCCGAACCGATTCTTTGAAATTTTTTAAAACACTTAATCAGCGGGTAAATAAATACTTCAATGACAAAGGTATCAAGCGTACTGGTAACGCGAAACTCTGGTTTAAAACCTTGATTATGTTTGTCATATTTTTATTACCCTATTTTCTTCTGTTAACGCTAAACCTTCCCGGTTGGCTTCAGTTATTGCTCACCATAATCATGGGTGTTGGCATGGCAGGTGTTGGCATGAATGTCATGCACGACGCCAATCACGGGTCGTTTTCATCGAAAAGTTGGATCAACAAATTGATGGGAAGCAGCATTTATCTTCTGGCGGGAAATGTATATAATTGGAAAGTACAGCATAACGTATTGCATCACACTTATACCAATGTCCACGGGCATGACGAAGATTTAGAAGCTGGCAGAATTTTGAGATTTTCAAAGCATACCGCTTGGCGGAAGCACCATAAATTCCAGCATTATTATTCTGTATTACTTTATGGATTGCTTACCATTAATTGGGCCATAACCACAGATTTTTTGCAGATGTTTCGCTATATGAAAAGAGGCTTGTCTTATGGTAAATTTCCAAACCCAGTTGCCAACTGGAGTAAATTGGTTATATCTAAAATTATATACGCCATGATTTGGATCATTATTCCCTTATTGTTGAATTTGGTTTGGTGGAAAGTGGTCATTGGCTTTTTTGTAATGCACTATACTGCGGGTTTAATTTTGAGTATCGTTTTCCAACTGGCACATGTGATGGATGAAGCCGAAATGCCTTTACCTCAAGAAGACGGCTTAATGGCCAATTCGTGGGCCATTCATCAACTTAAAACTACGGTAAATTTTGCTCGCAACAACAGATTGGTAAACTGGTATACAGGAGGCCTAAATCATCAAGTAGAGCACCATATTTTTCCCAATATAAGTCACATCCATTATCAAAAAATTGCAAGAATTGTTCGAGATACTGCGGCTGAATTTGGATTGCCGTATAAAGAATATGGCTCAATGAGACAAGCCGTAGCGGCTCATTTTACCCACTTAAAAAATCTAGGCGCTGAACCTAAAATTGTGTAATCGTCCTGTAAATTATGAATCCATTATCTGACAGAGTAATCAATATGTCCACCTCTCAAACATTGGCAATGGCTGCCAAAGCAAGAGAGCTTAGAAACGAAGGGAAAGACATTATTGGATTGAGTCTGGGAGAACCAGATTTTGAAACTCCTGAATTTATTAAAACCGCTGCAAAGCGCGCTATCGATGAAAACTACAACAGCTACTCACCCGTTGACGGCTACCCCGATCTGAAGCTAGCCATAAGTGCTAAATTTAAAAGGGACAATAATCTTGATTATCAGGCTTCACAAATTGTAGTATCAACAGGAGCCAAGCAATCACTCTCTAATGTGGCTATGGTGATGCTCAATCCAGGAGATGAAGTGATTTTACCCTGCCCCTATTGGGTTAGCTATTCCGATATGATTAAGCTCGCCGAAGGGGTTCCTGTAGAAGTTCCAACTTCGTTAGAAACAGATTTTAAAATGACTCCAGAGCAGCTAGAGCAAGCCATAACACCAAAGACAAAGATGATTTGGTTTAGTTCACCCTGCAACCCATCCGGCTCGGTTTACAGTAAAAAAGAGCTGGAATTACTTGCGAATGTTCTCTATAAATATCCTAATATTTATGTAGTTTCCGATGAAATTTACGAGCATATTAATTTTGCTGAAAAACATTTCAGTATGGCTCAAATTCCTGCGATGTACAACAGGACCATAACAGTTAATGGCGTTTCGAAAGCCTTTGCCATGACAGGCTGGAGGATTGGCTTTATTGGAGCTCCTGAGCACATCGCTCGGGCATGCAACAAAATGCAAGGGCAAGTGACTAGTGGGTCCAATTCCATTGCTCAAAGGGCTGTTATTTCAGCCATGCATGCCGATCCTTCGAAAATTCTATACATGGTTACTGAATTTGAAAAAAGAAGAGATTTGATTTTATCGTTAGCCGAAGAAATCCCTGGGATGTTATGTAATGTTCCAACAGGTGCATTTTATATTTTTCCGGACATATCCTCTTATTTTGGAAAAACATTGAGAGGTAAAACCATTAATACGGCTAGTGATTTTTCAATGTTTTTATTGGAAGAAGCATTGGTAGCCACAGTCACAGGAGAAGCATTTGGCAACAAAGACTGTATTCGAATTTCTTATGCTGCCTCTCAAAAACAAATCGTGGAAGCCATGTCTAGAATCAAAAAAGCACTTCAAGACTAATTAACGGTTACGCCAGAAAAAGGGTGTGAAAAGAATGAGAACTGTAAACAGTTCAAGTCTTCCAATCAACATTAAAAAAGTACACCACCACTTGGCTAAAGCCGGCATTGCCGTAAAAGTATCAACGGGGCTATAATCGCCTAAAGCCGGTCCAATATTTCCTAAACTCGATGCCGATACACCGACAGCAGAAACAAAATCCAATCCTATTGCTGACAAAACCAATGCCCCAATAATAAAGGAAAGCATATAAAGAATGAAAAAGGCCAAAACATTAAAAACAATGGTCTCTGAAATAATCTTTTTGTTAAAACGGACAGGTAGGACTGCATTTGGGTGTAAGGCGCGCTTAAACTCTAGGAATCCGTTTCTAATAGTTACCAAGTGTCTAACCACCTTGACCCCACCCGAAGTACTTCCAGATGAACCACCTAAAAACATCAACCCAAAAAAGAGTACCGTTAAAAAAGGAGTCCACGCAGTAAAATCTGCTGTAACAAAACCAGTTGTGGTTACTACAGAAAGAACTTGAAACAAAGCATGACGGAAATCAGCCTCGTAAATTCCATAAACCATTGGAAATGCATCGCTAGGAATCAGAAAATCAGAATTCAAATAAATGATACCAGCACAGAATAGAGTAAATACTATGATAAATTTGACATATAATCGGAACTCTTCATCTGCCCATATTTTTCTAAACTTCCCCTTGATAGCAAAGTAAGTTAGCACAAAATTACTCCCTGCAATGAACATGAAAATCATGACAATATAAT
>JAURRA010000006.1 GCA_030835825.1 Flavobacteriaceae bacterium | reverse complement strand
CTGTATAAAAACGATTGAGATAATTCTGATCTTTAATAACCCCAACAAAAGCGGCTGGACCATAACCCTCGTAGGGTGAGGATTGGTTGAACTCGTATTTCTTTTGGTCAAAATAGGTTGTATTTCCAATTTTCAGGCTCTTGTCTGACATACTGTCTTTGGGCTGAACTAGAGCATATTCCTGATTGAGATAGAACCGCTTTCCGATTAGTTTGTTTTCGGCATCCTCAAAAAGTGGATCGAACAGTGACCTATCTAAGAAATTGGCGTCTCCATTTTCAAAATTAATCAAGTCCTCATCGCTAATACCGCCATTTTCTTGATTAAAAGTATCTTGCATGGCCACGTGCATCTTAAAATGATAACGCTGGTTAGGATTAGTATAATGGGCAGTGAATCTAAAAAAGCCCGAACTTGATAAAACGTGCTGGTATTTCCCCAAAGACCTCAATCCCTTGTAGCCAATGGAGTAGTTGAATCTTTTAGATGTATTAACAGAAAAAAGAGCATCTAGTAGTTGCCCCTGACTGAAAGCTGTTTTGAAAGCCAATTCTGTAAAAGGAGTCGCTACCTGATAATATCTCATACCGTCAATTGGTTGAAAATCAAATTGCTTGGCATCGGCACCAAAACCTGGCATCCAATCCGACTTTTTAAAGTCGTAGCTCAGGGTGTTATATGTTTGTCCAATATTGGCGAATGGCATTAAATCAAAATCGTCCTTTCTAAGGTAATTAAATTTCCAATCCTTTTGAATGGATAATGTTGTATCGACCATCACGCTGTCATTCAGATGGGAAAAAAAGTGATAATCACTAATTTTAGCTGTCTTAAAAGTGACTTTAGAACCCGCTCTATCAAAGCCCAAGGAGTCCCCAATGAGTTGACCCTCTTGATTGAATTCATTTGGCCGTTCTTTTCCCTCTGGACGGATAAATTCTTTAGGGATTTGGGACCATCCTAAAAAAGAACAAATCATCAACAGGAAGAAGATGTTGAAAGTCAAATTACGATTATTTCCCATATATTTCATTTCTTTGAAGGTACAGCTGCATGTAAATGTAAGCACAATAGACTGGATGCAAAAATAGTTAAATGTTAGAACTACAATTTTCAGATTATATTTTAGAGTGTGGGACGGATGAAGCAGGTCGGGGTTGTCTCTCTGGCCCTGTTACGGCTGCAGCAGTGATTTTACCGCACAATTATAACAATCCTTTATTAAAAGATTCCAAACTAACCAGCCATAAATTGCGTTTGAGCTTAGCTGCAGACATTAAAGCTAAAGCCCTGAGCTTTGGTATTGCTCATGTTTTTCCTGAGACTATCGATCGAATCAATATTCTAAACGCATCCATTTTGGCCATGCACAAAGCCATTGAACAACTTAAACCTCAGCCCGAATTTATTGCAGTAGATGGCAATAGATTTAAAGCGTATCAAAATATTCCGCATCAAACGGTTATCAAAGGCGATGGCAAGTATATGAATATTGCAGCGGCATCGATTTTAGCCAAAACTACTAGGGACAGTTTTATGGAAAAAATTCACTTCGACTATCCACATTACCATTGGGATAAAAACAAAGGCTACCCGACAAAAGCGCACCGATTAGGCCTAGAGAGTCATGGCGCGTGTGAATATCACCGCCAATCTTTTAAACTCTTGGCGAACCAAAACAACTTGGATTTTTAGTAAATTTGAGGATGCGAAAATCGATATTCATTGCCATTGCGGCTTTAATACTTATGGGATGTAAACCAGACACCAAGGACAGCTTCAATCCTTATGAGTACATTACAGATACAAGCCATCTGATCATAAGAATAACGGATTCGGAACGGCTTCAAACCGCCATTTCAAACAACCCCTTGTTGGCAAGTCTTATTCCTAAAGAGCTCGCCGCCCAATTTGATTTATTGCATAATCAAAATTTAACTCCGCAGTCAGGAATTGTAGTTATGGACAATAACGACAATGACTCAATTGTTCTACTTACCGATTCTACAACACTAAAAACACAGAGAAATATTGAGAATGGAAAGCGTTTTAAACGCTTGTTTGACAGCAGTAGTCCTTCGGCAACGGCGTCCATATTACTCAGTCCAGAAATTGCAAACCGATTTACCACTGCCCTATTTGATACACCTGCAGCCATTTTTGAGGAATTTACTCTACTCGACATTTTTGTCAGTGGAAATGGTTTTCGATGGGAAATGGTAGGGCTTAAATCCGAATCCAAAAGATTTTTAAGTCAAGGACCAAAATACGCCTCGCTACTGAGCTCCTATGTTTCTGACAAGGCCGATAGTTTTCAAAATTTTTTGATTGATGAAATTTCGGGTCAACAAAGTAGTCTTCTCCCCGTTAACTATGATGACGAGAGCTATAAAGCCTTAAATGATTTTATGAAAGGGATGGAACAATGGGGTCTGATGAACATCGATGGGACGCAATTGGGTCTATTTAAAACTATTAACTCCGAACAATCTTTGGCTCAAATTAACAATACTGAAGGGCCTGTAGGGCAATTCAGAAATGTGACTGTGTTTGAGTTGGATGACTTTTGCAAAAATGCCATTTTCTCGGTCCTAGTGCCTGAGAATTCATGGGAGCTATTTTGTGTTATTGAAGATGTATTTGTTTTAGGAAACTCAACAAAGGACCTAGAGACGGTCATCGCAGCTTTACAAAATGGGAAAACGTTATCTTCAAAGATTGAAAATAATGAAATTTTTCAGTCCTTAGGGAGTACCTCAGAGGTGTTCTCATACAAGAAAAATAGCGCCATAAAAGTCTTTTTGAACAAGCTGAAATTGACTGCAATATCTTCTGATCAAAGCTATGGTTCTCATGAATTAGCCGCTCAACTTACTTCGGACAACGCCTTTTATTTTTTGGATGGTGTCCTAACTCAATCTTCCACTGTAAACAAACCTTTAGGTTTAACAGAGCGATTTAGCTTGCGATTTGACGACAACTTGGCCATAGAACCTCAGTTGATTTACAATCATAGAACTAAAAGTTATAGTCTACTTGTTCAAGACAGTAAGTTTAAATTGAAACTTATATCATCTGAAGGTGCTGTGCAATGGCAAAAGCCTCTTGATGGTCTAATTTTGGGCCATGTCGAGCAATTGGATATGTTCAAAAATGGCAGGCAACAGCTGGTATTCGCTACCTCTAAGACAATTCATGTCATAGATATTAATGGTAATGATGTGCCTCCATTCCCTTTAAAATTGAAAGACCCAATTACCCAACCTCTAACGGTTTTTGACTATGACCAAAAAAGAGACTACCGCCTGTCGGTTGTTCAAGGTGCAGATCTATTTTTATTGGGGATGAACGCCAAACGCGTCGATGGATTTAAATATAAATCAAATAAGGAACTCATCCGTTCTCAGCCAACTCATTACCGCATTGCAGGTAAAGATTATATTGTTTTCAGAACAGGAGAAGATGGGCTTAAGATTCTCAACAGATTGGGGGAAGACCGTATTAGGATAAAATCCAAAACACCTTTTTCAGATCACCCTATATCGGTTTACAACAATCTTTTTTCAGGACTTTCTCAACAAGGAGAATTAATTCAAATCGACTTGAATGGTGCGGTAGTAAAAGTTCCTTTAGACACAGATTCTAATCACGGATTTGCTGCAGAAGGAAAAAGTTTGGTCACCATTAACGACAATGTTTTAACGATCAATGGAACACGGATTGAATTGCCCTTTGGAAATTATACCTCGCCTGAAATTTGGCGCAACTTCAACAGTATGATTATAGGTCTGGCAGATTTGCAATCAAGTCAAATCTTTATTTTCGACAGCGAAGGTCGTGTTTTGCCGGGGTTTCCTGTTTTTGGAAAACCCAATTTTGACCTCAAAATCACTGGTAAAGGCCAATTTCAGCTATCCACTTTAGGTGATGGGAACTCTATTATTTTTTATGACTACCGTTAAGAATTTTCCTCAATCAATGTTGCCTCAAAGCAAGAGGCAAGATGTTTTTTAATACACTTCTTAACTTGTTTTTCATCAATTATTTGTCCCAACTCTTTTTGCATTGATGTCACACCTTTGCCCATAATACCGCAAGGAATAATGTGTTCGAAATAACTCAAATCGGTATTAACGTTCAAAGCAAAGCCATGCATAGTTACCCACCGGCTGGCTCGGACGCCCATGGCACATATTTTTCTTGCAAAAGGTGTGTCAATATCCAACCAAACCCCTGTTTCGCCTGGGCTGCGATCTCCGACAAGGTCAAAATCGGCCAATGTCAAAATGATAACCTCCTCTAAGGTTCTCAAAAAACGATGAATATCCGTGAAAAAATGGTCTAAATCAAATATGGGATAACCCACAATTTGCCCAGGACCATGATAAGTAATGTCTCCACCTCTATTGATTTTATAGTAGGTAGCTCCTCTTTGTTGTAATTGATTTTCGTCAATTAGTAAGTGTGAAAAATCGCCGCTTTTTCCAAGAGTGTACACATGAGGATGCTCAACCAAAATCATATAATTGGAAGTGACCAAATTGGCATTTTCTCTTCTATTTTTAATTTTCCCATCGATGATGCCCTGAAACAAGGTTTCCTGAAAATTCCAGGCACTTTGATAGTCCATCAAGCCAATATCTCGACATAATATGTTACGATTTTGAATTGGATTTAGCGTCATCGATCTGGGTTATTGAGGATAATTAAAGCCGCTATTATTCCTGGCACCCAACCGCAAAGTGTCAGCAGAAAAACAATCACAACAGAACCACAGCCCTTATCGAGAACTGCTAATGGAGGAAAAAAAATGGATAATAAAACCCTAAAAAGACTCATAAAGCAAGCAATTTTAAAATTGAGGCTTGGTAAAGCAAATCATCGTTTGATATCGATTTTAATTGTAACTATCTTTGCCAAGGTAATTATTTCACAAATATATGTCATTGTCAGAGCAAGAATTAATTAGACGGGGAAAATTAAAAGAATTAAAGGATATCGGAATCAATCCTTATCCAGCAGAAGCCTTTCCTGTTACTCATCTTTCACACAAAGTTATTGAAAACTTCAAAGAAGGTGAAAAAGTATGTATGGCCGGACGGTTGATGTCTCGTAGGATTCAAGGCAAAGCCTCTTTTGCAGAGCTTCAGGACAGTGAAGGTAGAATTCAAATTTATTTTAACCGAGATGAGATCTGTCCTGGCGATGACAAATCATCGTATAACGATTTGTATAAAAAGTTACTTGACATTGGAGATTTTATAGGAATTGAGGGAGAACTATTTACCACTCAAGTGGGCGAAAAAACAGTGATGGTCAAGCGATTCCAATTACTATCCAAATCACTCAAGCCTTTACCCCTTCCAAAAGAAGATGCCGACGGCCATATCCATGACGCCTTTAATGACCCAGAGCAAAGATATCGTCAGCGATATGCCGATTTGGTGGTCAATCCTCAGGTTAAATCAGTATTCGTTAAAAGGACAAAATTGTTCAATGCTATGCGCGACTTTTTCAATGCGGCAGGATATTTTGAGGTTGAAACACCCGTACTTCAACCTATAGCCGGAGGCGCTGCGGCAAGACCTTTTGTGACTCATCACAACAGTTTAAATATCCCTCTCTATCTGCGTATTGCTAATGAACTATATTTAAAACGATTGATTGTAGGAGGATTTGATGGTGTTTATGAGTTCTCGAAAAATTTTCGAAACGAAGGTATGGATCGCACCCATAATCCAGAGTTTACGGCCATGGAAATATATGTGGCATATAAAGACTACCATTGGATGATGGACTTTTGTGAGAAACTCCTAGAGCGCTGCGCCAATGCTGTTAACGGATCGACTGAAGCTGAATTTGGAGCACATACAATTAACTTTAGAGCACCTTACCCGAGAGTGACAATGACCGATGCTATATTAGAACACACTGGATTTGACATTTCAGGAAAATCTCAATTGGAATTGTTAGAGGCCGCAAAATCTATGGACATTGATGTTGATCAAACCATGGGAGTAGGGAAACTAATTGATGAAATATTTGGTGCCAAATGTGAGCATTTATATATTCAACCCACCTTTATAACCGACTACCCAAAAGAAATGAGCCCATTGACAAAAGTGCATCGTTCTAACCCGGACTTGACCGAGCGCTTTGAATTAATAGTTTGCGGAAAAGAAATAGCTAACGCATACAGTGAATTGAACGATCCTATTGACCAACGCGAGCGGTTTGAGAACCAAATGCATCTCGCTGAAATGGGTGATGAAGAAGCCACTAAATCTATTGATGAAGACTTTTTGAGAGCCTTAGAGTATGGCATGCCACCGACATCCGGAATGGGAATTGGAATGGATCGATTACTCATGTTTTTAACTAATAATCCCTCCATACAAGAGGTTTTGTTTTTCCCACAAATGAGACCTGAACAGAAGGCCTTTGAAATGAATGAGAGTGAAAAAACTATTCACAATTTACTAAAGGAACGTTCACCTATGGCTCTGACAGACTTAAAGGATACAGCAGGTTTGAGCAATAAGGCATGGGACAAGAGTATTAAATCTCTTACGAAAAACGGCTTAGCTAAAGTAAGCAAAACAGACGATCAACTCATGGTAGAACTGATCCCGTAAATTCGTTAAAGTTGTCCAAAGGCATTTTTTATAAATTAACAAATCCATTAGATTTGACCTATAAAACCAAACACATGAAAAAAAACTTAATCCTTCTTATTACGATTATGGCCATTGGAATCAAGGCCCATGCCCAAACCAACAGTGCTCTACAGACACACTTTGAGTCCTATTATGACCAAATGCGAAATCAAGGAGACATTCAAGGTATTATTAGTGCACTCACTCATCTCAATATATTATCTCCGAACCAATCCAGATCAGACACCTTGGCGGCCTATTATATGAATGATGGCAAACATATCCAAGCACTCAATACTATAGGTATTGAAGTCAATAATGACGATTCTTTGTTAGCAACAGAAGTCAAAGCCATTTCACTCCAGGCCCTTGGAGAAAACAAATTGGCACTGGAGCAATTTGAAAAATTATTTTTAAAACAACCCAATGTGGCCATTGCCTATGAAATTGCCGATTTAAAAATTCAGTTCGATGATCTTACAGGTGCTCGAACTAAAATCACCTACGGATTAGCTAATAGCACTGACGATATGGTCCATACCTACTACGAAACGCAACAACCCTATCAGGTTAGCATGAAAAGTGCATTCGTTTACTTGGAGGGTATTTTAATCTTTAGGGAAAACCCTGATGAAAATATGGATAAAGCTATAGCCAAATTTGATACAGCCCTAGCATCTGATCCTAACTTTAATTTGGCTTCCATTAGCAAAAATGCCTTGCAAAGCAGAAAAGAACAACAATCTAAAGAATAAAAAAAGCCCTCTTGTGAGGGCTTTTTTATTGCTTTTTTGAGTCTCATCGTTTTACCAATTTTTTGGTCAATTGCTGCCCTTCTTTCGTTTGAATGGTAAGAAAATATAGGCCCGACTGCAGATTTTGCATGGGTACTAAAATGGTATCTATGTTTGCCGTACCCTCAGCTGAAACAACAATTTTTCCTGTAATGTCAGATATTTTATATCCGAAACCTGATGGCTGGGTCAACTTTATCGTCACATCTCCTGTTGTTGGGTTGGGATAGACCATAAAGCCCTCAACAGAGGGCTTAAAAGAATGAAATTTTTGGGAGGTAACTATTGCTTGATCAACTTCTTAGATATCCTTTGTCCGTTTTCAAGTTGAATTGTTAACAGATATAGACCTGCAGCAACTGACTCTAGAGAAACTTCGGCTTGCCTTGAATTGATGATTTCCGTTCTGCCTATTACTGTTTTACCTGTCAAATCTTGAATGGCATAGTCGAAGTTTGTCGGTTGGGCCAGTTGAATGGTGATATTATCGTTTGTTGGATTTGGATACAGTGTAAAATTATTTTTTGAGAAACTGTCATTCGATAAAGAAGAGGTGATAACGATGTCATCAATGACTGCTCCTTCTTCATTTACTGACTCGTCTGAGTGAAAAACAAATCTTACCATAAAATTAGATGACCCCGTGAAAGCGGATAAATCATAACTGTATTCCGTCATGGTCAAATCGGTTCCTGTCCACTGCCCTCCGACACAATTAAAGCAATTATTGTCCAGACCATCACCGGAAAGCCGAGAGCTATTATACCAGTTGGGATCATTGGCCGAACCCAGCAGTTGCCAAGTATCGCCAAGGTCATCAGAATATTGAACATAGAGGATGTCCCAATCGAATTCTAGTTCGAATGCCAGTTGAAATCTAAGAATGGGGTCAGAAACATTAGTCAAATCATAGCAAGCGCTAATCAAATGCGCAATGGTCATATCAGGGTGATTGCCTGATAGATTGGTTCCATAGGCCTGAGTTCCTGATGACACATCATTCAAAAAAAGGCCTGTGGGTACTCCCCGTTGAAAGAGCACGTTCGAATCTGTTGTGTTCATTGCCAATAGGGACTGTTCTGGCGCTTCAAAGGTGTTCACTTCATTAACAGGACTATCAGAATTTACAGAAAAACTAACCGTCTTGGAATTATTGGAAATAAACGCGTCGCCAGCAATACTGGCTTCAACATTCAATGTATGAGCCCCGATAGGAAGTGTAACTTGTGGCAAATCCCAACTCAATTCAAGTCCTGGCGCAATGGTTTGACTGATATTTATGGTACTTGGAACATCAGAATCGTATGAATAGGTGAGATCAAAATCTGAAATTGATTCGGTACCATTATTTTTTATCAAAATCTGAGGTGTGACCTCTGTATCACATTTCACTTGATTCCCAACTGGGCTTGAAATTGTCGATATTTTAATATCATTGGCTGGCGATTCAACCGCAGGCAAAACACTTCTCCAAATGCCTCGGCCATAGGTGGCAGCCGTAATATTACCATCTAGAATATTTATTTCCAAATCGCGAACAGAGACATTAGGCAAGTTAGTATCAAAACTTTCCCAAACACCTGTTTGGTCATCAAAACTAAAAACACCCAAACTTGTTCCGACGAAAATAGATTCCGAAGGGTCTTCGGCTCTGTGTTTAATAATATTTTTAGTAATATTTGGCAAAGCACCTGTAATGTCCTCAAAATTTATCCCCCCATCATTGGATCTCAGCACCCGACCAGCTGTTCCAGCAGTAGTCACATAAACCACCTCGTTGTCATTATTGTTTACTTCTATAGAGGTTATAGAGGTTCCAAAACTTGACATAGCGCTGAAAGTGACACCGTGATTAGTACTTTTACTTAGTGTATTTCCGATAGCCATATAGATAATTTCCGAATCAAAAGGATCTAATTCTAAACAGCTGATATTACCTCCTAACTCGCCAGAGACAGCTTGAAACGTCAGTCCTTCCAATTTATAAAGCCTTGAATAACCCGCAAACAACTCGCCTTCAGAATTGATAGCTAAAGGAGTGATCCAGTTTCCTGAGGCTGGACCACCAACGCTTTGTTGCAGGGAAGCCCCGGCAGTATTGGATATGTACAGGGCGCCACCATTTTGAATAAAACCATAGTAAATGTTGGGATCGGTTGGATGCACGGCTGTATCCATCCCATCAGCACCATAAAAATTATTCCAAGTGTTGTTACTATACCCATATCCCCCATTATCCTGTAAACCGCCCACCATGAGGTTAGAATTAGTCTCAGAAACAGCCAAGCGATAGAATTGACTCACTTGCAAGCCTTCAGTCAAGTCAGCAAAATTGACACCGTCATTGGTTGATAAATAAACACCTCCGTCAGAGCCAACAAAGAAATTGTCTCCATAAAACTGCATATAATGAATATCGGCATGTGTGTATGATGGTTGAGAAGGATTACTCCAAGAATTTAAAACCGAAAAGGAATCCCCTCCATTTGTAGATTTCCAAACATTCAAGCATCCGGTAAAAACTGTATTTTCATCTGTAGAGGACACGGCTATAGCTAAGTCATACCACGCCTGCGAAGATTCTAAAATATTTGTGGATAAGGGTGCCGCCGTTTGCACAAAGCTTTGTCCACTATCGGTAGACTTAAAAACACCACTAAAATTATAACTGAGGTTAGCGGCCACCAAATAAACCACATTGGGATTTGCTGGAGTCACATCCATGGCGAAGCGGCCAGTAATCAGCGGTAATCCAGAAGATACTTGACTGAAAGATTCTCCACCGTCAGTTGATCTGTAAAATTTGTTTGATGTCAAAGCATACACCACACTCGGATCTCCGGGCTTAATATCCAATGCCTTAAAATTCCCGTCTTGCTTTTCGACCCAGGTTGCACCGGCGTCAATTGACTTATAAATCCCACCAGAGGTTGCTACCCAAAGGGTATTGGAGTCTTCAGGATTGATAAACAAGTCAGTAGTTGTATAAGGAGAATTGTTGACGTTTAAGCCTGTTTCAATCCATGTAGAACCTCCATCTGTTGATTTCAAAATGCCAATCGAATAGGAATCTCCAGCATCGTCATCACCTGTTGCGATATAAATAATGTTGGGATCGTTATAATCCACGGCGATTCCCGACACACCTATTTGACCCAATTGATCTGATAACGGTGTCCAAGATGTTCCAGAATCAACCGACTTCCAAATACCCCCTGCTGGAGCACCAGCAAAATATGTAGTTGGGCTACTGGGATCTTGAACCACTACATTAATTCTACCTTGACCAGATGACCAAGATCCGGTATTGACATGGGCAAACGGACCAAAGGGTTGCCAATCACTAGTCATCCGGTTCGCCCTATTTTGATCGAACAATTGTTTTTCTTTAAACGCCTTATCTAAGTCTACAGCGGATGGTAAAAAACCATCTTCGTTGACAAAATTTTGCCAATAGTTTTCCCACCGCTTGAAGGGTTTGTATCCACTTCCTTTTTCTTCAGTATCGCGGCTCATCCAGTAGGTGTTAAAGGCATCAACGATGTCTTGAAAACGCACTGTATTAGCTTTCAAATCTTCTTGAGAGAATGACGACATCCACGGTGCATCTGAATTAAATTGGGCCGAGCTTGAACATGTCAAAAACAGACATCCGGTAATTAATATTATGCTGCGCATATGCGATTTTTATCTATATGTTAATAGTAATTAATTGGAAGGTTTATTAAAATCTGGGAGTGCGTTTTTTTCAACTGTTTGGTTGATAAATTGGAGTAGATTGTTGTGAGAATTGAGGAGCGCTTCTTTTGCCGCCGATGTCTTAGAGTCATTAGGTCCAAAAAGAGCTAGGGCTTCTTTAAATGTAAAGGCACAAGTTTTGACTACCTTAAACCGCCCCGATAGGCCAGTGGAGGCTAGAGATGCTGGAATAGCATTTTCAAAGTCTGTAAAAAATTCAACTATTGATGCGTTTTCGTTATTAAAAAACAAATCGTCACCTTGCTTGAGTAACCTAATATGCTGCTGCCAAGTGCTGAATGACATCCAGCTAGCCGCCTGAACTTGAGCCTCAAAAGTCAATGTAACATCGGCTGTCACTTGCTTCAATTTCCCCGACTGGGCACCTAATTCTTCGCCCGGCAGAACCTCATTAGAGGCTGTTTTTTGGCTACAGCCGATGAAAACCGTAGCGACAATAACAAACAAATAGTTTTTGATTATCATGCTGCGGCTAAGTTAAGTTTTTTATTTAAACCCTAGCTTAACAAAATCAACTGGCATTGAATTTTAATTGTATTTTTGATTTCTATCTTTACAACTCAACTATGAAAAGTAAGACTCTAGTCATTGGAGCTTCAGGGCAAATAGGTACTGAATTGACTCATCAGCTCAGGGTCTTGTATGGATTTGATCAAGTCATTGCAACCGATATCCAACCTCCAGTTGGAGAGATACCCGAAGGAGAATTATTTGATGTACTCGATGCGACTGATGGTGATGCCGTTAGGGCATGTGTTGAAAAACATCAAATTGGGACGGTCTATCTTTTAGCTGCAATGTTGAGTGCTACTGCTGAGAAGGCTCCACGGAAAGCTTGGGATCTCAATATGAATAGTCTATTAATAGTTTTAGATTTGGCAAAAGACGGCTTGATTGATAAAATCTTCTGGCCTTCTAGCATTGCGGTATTCGGACCCACCAGTCCTAAACAAAACACTCCTCAGGCTTGCGTTATGGAGCCGACGACAGTTTACGGGATTTCTAAATTGGCTGGTGAAAATTGGTGTTCTTACTATCAAAACAAATATGGTGTGGATGTTAGAAGTATTCGCTACCCAGGCCTCATCAGTTGGAAAGCCCTGCCAGGAGGAGGCACTACAGATTATGCCATCGCCATTTTTCACGAAGCACTTAAAACAGGTAGTTACAATTGTTTTCTCACCGAAAACACTGTTTTACCCATGATGCATATGGATGACGCCCTCAGAGCGACGCTAGAATTAATGCATGCTGATTTATCAGATGTCAATCAATTCAAAGCTTATAATATTGCGGGCTTAAGTTTTTCTCCAAAGGATTTATCTAAAAACATACAAGGACAAATCCCCAATTTCAAAATACTTTATCAACCCGATTTCCGTCAATCTATAGCAGATTCTTGGCCCAGTTCCATCGATGATTCTGAGGCAGCTCAGGACTGGAAGTGGAAGGCTCAAATAGACCTCGATCATTTGACCTCAGATATGATCAACAATTTAAAGACCACCTTGTTTACACCTAACGATTAGGACAGCATTATAAATTTCTAAGCATGAAGCTACTAGGGTTGATTGGAGGTACAAGTTGGGTTTCTACCGTTGAATATTATTCGAAAATTAATGAAACGGTCAACACCCGCCTTGGCGGCTTAAACTCGGCTGAGTGCATAATATATTCACTGAATCTACAAAAAATAAAGGATTTTAACGACGCCGGCAATTGGGAAGCTACTACTCAAATGCTTGTTGCCGCGGGAAAACATCTCGAAAGTAGTGGCGCTAAGGCTCTTTTACTTTGTGCCAATACACTTCATCATGTGGCCGATCAAGTGCAAGCCCAACTCGAAATTCCTATTCTTCATATTGCTGAAGTAACGGCAAACGCCATTCACGCTCAAGGACTTTCAAGGGTAGGTTTACTGGGCACTAAGTTTACCATGGAATACGGTTTTTTCAAAGAAACATTGAGACAACAGGGTATTGAAACCCTAATTCCTTCGGAGGTTGATCGGCAATTTATTCACGACAGTATTTTTGAGGAATTGGGTAAAGGCATGTTTACAGAATATACCAAATCCAAATACCTGAGCATTATCCAAAAAATGGGTGCAGCAGGAGCTCAAGGTATTATTGCTGGTTGTACTGAAATTCCACTTCTCATTAATCCATCTGACATAGCCCTACCCTTTTTTGACACCACCGTATTGCACTGTCAGGCAGCGGTGGACTTTGCCTTCCCATGAGTCGTCCAAGGAACTGAAATGTAAAACAAAAAAACCCACTCAAGGTGGGTTATTTTGTGGTACCTCCAGGAATCGAACCAGGGACACACGGATTTTCAGTCCGTTGCTCTACCAACTGAGCTAAGGTACCTCATTGAAGCGGCAGCAAATATAGTCGGTATTTTAAAATTGCCCAAAAGAATATTGTTATTTCTAGTTTCGTACTTTTACGGCAAATAAAACGGGATGAAATTGGTGATCGACATTGGCAATACTAGAGCCAAATTTGCTGTTTTTAAGGAGTCCGCGCTCATCATGTCCTCTCGCGTTTCTCAAAACGACTTGCCAAATCAACTACAAATTGTTTTACGGCAATATCCAGATATAAGCCTCTGTCTGGTCTCCGATGTGACAAAAAAAGCAAAGGATTTGTTGACCAACATATCCATTCATTCAATAGTTTACCTCGATCACGACACGCCTGTTCCCTTCAACAATGACTACGCAACTCCAGCAACATTGGGCAAGGACCGCATGGCATTGGCTGCAGCGGCCACGACCATTTATCCAAGACAAAATGTTTTGATCATAGATGCCGGAAGTTGCATCACTTTTGACCTCATTAACGCTGATAATACTTTTCTCGGCGGTGCGATTAGTCTCGGTGTAGGGATGCGCTATCGCGCGCTACATGAATTCACAGCGGCCCTACCTCATTTAAAACCGAAGGCGCCAACAACAACCTTGGGAAACTCTACAGCTGAAGCCATTCACCTTGGCGTAACAGTGGGAGTGATTGCAGAAATAAAAAGTCAGATTGAGCGGTTTAATCAAGAATTTGAAAATTTAACAGTTATTTTAACAGGAGGAGATGCCGAATTTTTGTTTAACCAATTAAAAAGTGGCATATTTGTCCGTCAAAATTTCCTGCTCGAAGGACTCAATGCCATTTTAGACTACAATACATGAATGTAAAACATATTTGCCTCGTTTCGATTGTTGCGCTTGCATCATTTTCCGCCCAAGCTCAATCGACTACTGCATCTCCATATTCCTTTTACGGGATCGGCAGTTTGAAATTCAAAGGGACTGTAGAAAATAGAAGTATGGGCAGGCTAACGTTTTTAACGGATAGCATACATTTCAATTTGTCTAATCCCGCCACATATGCTGGTCACAGATTCACAGCACTGCAAGACGAAGGCCAAATCATAACCTACACGGTTGGGGGCAGCAGGAGTACCGCCGATTTGAACAGCTCTAGTTCTACTGAGCAGGCGAAAAATACGAGTTTTGACTATCTGGCCGTGAGATTTCCTACGGGAAAACTAGGGTTCGGATTTGGATTAATGCCTTACACAGCGGTAGGTTACAACTTAGAATCACTGAACACAGACCAAGCATTGTCTTCACGATTTAACGGCGAAGGTGGTTTGAACAAAGTGTTTGTGGGTTTAGGCTATCGTTTTAGTGACGCCCTTCAAGCAGGAATTGAGTTTCAATACAACTTTGGAAATGTCGTTAATCAGGGCATCGTTTATGACTATGACAACGATGGAGAACTGTTGCAATATCAAAGTCAAGAATACAACCGATCTGACTTAAGTGGGACAAGCCTAACTTTGGGCCTACACTATGATAAAAAATTAAACGAAAAACTCAGTCTCTACGCGGGAGCTACTTTTTCAAAAAACTCGAAATTGGCCTCTCAAAACCAAAGGTCTTATTCTACCTTGAGAATACTTCAAGCGTCTGGCCAAAGTGTTGTAGTCAATACGATTACGGCAGACTTAGAAGCACTGGGGTTGGCCGAAACCAAACTTACCTTGCCATCAAGAACAACCCTAGGTTTAGGTATTGGCAGTCCCCTAAAATGGTTTGTGGGAACCGAAGTGGCTTTTTCCCAAACCAGCCAATTTTCTAATGCATTTATTTCGATCGATAATGTATCCTATGAAGACGCCACCTCTTTTAGCTTAGGTGGATATTATATTCCTAAATACGATAGCTTTAGAAAATATTACCGCAAGGTCACCTATCGTGCCGGCGTTTATAAAGAAAGTACCGGAATGATCATCAATGGATCTGCTATTGACGAGTTTGGCATATCTTTTGGATTAGGATTACCTGTTGGACAATTTTTCTCAAATGCCAATATTGGTGTTGAATTTGGAAAAAGAGGGACTACAGATAATAATTTGATCGAAGAGAAATTTGTGAATTTACAAATTGGATTGTCATTGAATGATCGATGGTTTGTAAAAAGAAGATATAATTAATTAAAGTTTAGAAGCATGAAAGTTTTAGCTACAATGTTATTGAGTTTATGGTTAGCGCCATGTTGTTTTGCTCAGCCACAAGCGCCAAATCCAGAAGCAGACAGAAATGACTTATCCAATTTTGACTCCTATGTGAGATCAAAAAGTTTCACTGAAGCCTACGAGCCTTGGGAAGCACTGCGGGAACGCAATCCCAAGTATCATCTTTCGATTTACACTTCTGGTGAGAAAATCCTCGAATACAAAGTTGATAACAGTAGCGGGGCTGAAAAAAAAGCTTTTTTAGAAGATCTTCTGGGGCTTTACGATCAGCGTGTAGATTTGTTTGCGTCTAAAACTAAAATTGGCGATATATTGTCCAAAAAGGCACAGGTCATGTATGACTTTAACGAGGACTTGGGCGTTAGCGACAATGCCATTTTCGAGGCTTTTAACAAAGCTTACAAGACTGATGCGGCAACATTCACTAATCCAAAGGCACTTTACACCTTCTATAAGATAGTCGTTAGAATGTATGATTCGGGAGAAAAATCTGCCGAAGACTTATTCACTATCTACGATGAAATCTCAGAGAAGATTGAGGAAGAGGTTAAAAGTTACACCAAATTGGTGAACAAGTATGTGCCTCAAGATGATACAGAAGCCGTTGAGTTAAGTTCTAAAGAAGCCCGAATGGTAAGATCTTACAACAGCTATTTGAGAGGATACGACCAAATTTCAATGGGAATGGACAAAGATTTGGGTGATCGCGCCAATTGCGACAACCTCATCCCTCTATACACTAAAAATTATGAAGCCAATAAGAATGACGGACTTTGGTTACAACGTGCAATGAATCGTATGGGCACTAAAGGCTGTACTGAAGATCCTTTGTTTATTCAAATCGTTGAACAGAAAAATAGCTTAGAACCTAACGCTGATACAGCCTATTATTTAGGTATCCTCAAGGATAAAGAAGGCGCAAGTTCTGAAGCCTTAGTTTACTACAATCAGGCTGTTGAGTTGGAAACGGACGACTATGCAAAAGCAAAAATCCTGTTCAAAATAGCTACCAATTTTAAAGGTAAAAGAAGCTATGGAAATGCACGAGCCTATTATCGCAAAGCGCTGCAATTTAACCCATCTATGGGCAAAGCATACCTTGCGATTGCTCAAATGTACGCCAGCAGTGCTAACGATTGTGGAGACGACAACTTCTCGAAACGTGCGGTCTATTGGCTGGCGGCGGCAGAAGCGCGCAAAGCGGGAAGAGTTGACTCCAATATGTCAAGTGCCGCATCTCAAACGGCTGCAAACTACGAAGCCAAAGCGCCTCAAAGAAGTGAAATATTCAGTTCTGGACGCGATGGCGAAGTCATCAAAATCGGATGTTGGATTGGTAGCAGCGTTACTGTCCCTAGCCTATAATGATTACAGAACTATTGAGAATACAAAAAAGCATTGCTGGACTATTTCTGGTAGTGCTTTTTTCTTGTCAAAGCAATTTTGATGAGGTCCAAAAAATTGGCGTGAAAAGCGGGGCACCCTTGACCGAAGCAACTAACATCGATACTGAGCAAACTGAAATGGGACGCTTGACTACCCATCTTATTAGCCCCTTGATGAAGGATTATACCAATCGCTCGGTTCCATTTTTTGAATTTCCTGCTGGCCTAAAAATGGTGGTCTTTGACGATCAAAAGAATGAAAATCACATTTATGCTGATTATGGCATAGCTTACAACACAACCAATCTGATCGATTTACGCGGCGACGTCATAGTTACAACTCATACCAAAGACACCTTATTTGCAGAACAACTCTACTACGACAGAAGACTCAGTTGGATCTTTACGGACTTACCCGTTGTATTCAGAACAGAAAATGAGAAAATCAGTGGTCAGGGGTTTGATTCTGACAGGTCGTTCGAACGGGCAAGAGTTTTAAAAGTCACCGGAACCATATCAATTGAAGAATAATAGTTATTTTTAAACAAAAGAATCGATGAAACTTCTCAAATTTTTTCAATACGCTTACCTCGCTTTTGCAGTTCTTTTTATTTACGATGCGGTAGAAAATTGGTCTGTAAGCCGAACCAGAGCCTACTTGTCTTTGGCTTTTGCTGGACTTGCAGTCTTTATGTATTTCTTCAGAAAACGTTTTAGGGGTAAATTTGAAGACCGTAACAAACTCTAGACATGACCAGCTCATTTTTTGTTATTTTTATTTCAATTCTGCTTTCTGCTTTTTTTTCTGGAATGGAAATCGCCTTTATTTCTTCCAACCGAATTCATATTGAAATTGAAAAAAGACAAAGTGGCTGGATTTCATCTATCCTAGCCAAACTCACTTCTAAACCTTCCAAATTTATTGCCGCAATGCTCATTGGCAATAATCTGGCCTTGGTCGTTTACGGATTTGTAATGGGTGATGTTTTAATGAATTGGTTTCAGTCCTTTTTGCCCTCTGAAAACAGATTATTAACCTATCTCCTAGAAGACGCCGTCTTAGTCAGCCAAACCGTTTTTTCCACCTTACTCATTTTAATTACCGCAGAATTTTTGCCGAAAGTAGTATTTCAAATTTATTCAAACCAATTGTTAAAGTTCTTTGCACTGCCCGCTTTTATCTTTTACCAACTTTTTGCACCTATATCTAGTTTTGTGATTTGGATATCAGATGTGTTTTTTAAAAAAATATTCAAAATTTCAGACGATCAAATTCAATTGGCCTTTTCAAAGGTGGACTTAGGTCATTACATTAGTGAGCAATTAAACGCTTCTGAAACCAAAGAAGATATTGATACAGAAATTCAAATTTTTCAAAATGCCTTGGAGTTTTCGGAAGTGAAGTCACGAGAAGTTATGATCCCTCGGACAGAGTTAATGGCTATTAGTGTCCATGAAAGTATCGATATACTCACCAACAAGTTTGTCGAATCGGGCTTTTCTAAAATCTTAGTATTCAATAATACTGTGGATGACATTCTTGGTTATGTGCACTCATTCGATCTCTTTAAACGTCCCGCAAATATCAAGTCAATACTGAAACCCGTTGAACTTGTACCAGAAACCATGCTTATCAAAGATGTCATGAATGTCTTGACTAAAAAGCGCCGAAGCATTGCAGTTGTTTTGGATGAATACGGAGGAACATCTGGTATCATGACAATTGAGGATATTGTTGAAGAATTATTTGGTGAAATTGAAGATGAGCATGATTCCACAGACCTGATAGAAGAAAAAATATCAGAAGGTAGGTTTAAATTCTCAGCACGACTAGACGTTGATTACATCAACGAACAATATGAATTAAAACTGCCAGAAAATGAGAACTACGAGACCTTGGGAGGCATGATTGTTCAACATGTAGAGGGAATTCCAGAAAAAAACACTCAGGTTTTAATCAATGGTTTTGTTATCGACGTTTTAGAAGTTTCGAACACAAAAATAGATTTGATTACCATTACCATAGCGGAAGACTCATAAATCGCTCTCAACCTCGCAACTAATGCAGTACAGCACTTTTATAATTAAGAAGAAAATACTACATTCGTGCCCACTATTTAAGATACTTTAAAAATGGCCATACTTAATAAAATCCGCCAACGCTCAATGGTTTTAATCATCGTGATTGCCATGGCTTTATTCTCTTTCATTCTAACTGATCTCTTCAAAAATAGCTCCATGTTTGGCAGTGGTCCTGCGACTGTCGTGGGAGAAATCAACGGCATCAGTATTTCTCAGGTTGATTTTGCCCAACAAGTGGAGAACAGACAGCGTCAGATGGGGCCCAATAGCAGTTCGGTTCAAGTCATGAATGCCATTTGGGATCAAGAATTGCGTGCTGCCATTTTTGAATCAACAGCTGAAGCGCTCGACATGCTTGTTGGCAGAAAGCAATTGATCGATTTGATTGAGCAAAGTCTCGGAGGTTACGAAGAGTTTTTGGATGAAGATGGCTTTTTTAGCGAAAATAAGTTAAATGGCTTTATTGCCAATTTGAAACAGATATCACCAGAATTTTCTTTTCTTGGAGGCTCACCTATAGATTACAAAGCGTGGACCCAATTTGAGAGAAATCTATCTCAAGGCGCTTTACAGACCACATATTTTAATCTCGTTGCGTCTGGATTATTCGCCACGCTAAATGAAGGCATGTTGGCGCATCAGATGGAAAATGAATCTGCTAACATCAAATTTGTTCAAATCCCATTTTCGTCAATTGCGGACAGTTTGGTCGAACCTACCAATGCAGACGTTAAAGATTTTATCAATAAGCACGAAAAAGAATATACTGTCGATGCCTCTCGAGGATTACAATTTGTGGTTTTTGAAGAAACACCATCCCAAGCAGATGAAGACCAAGTAAAGGCTAACCTATCTGGACTTCTTGAAAACCGCGTTGTTTTCAACGAAATCACTCAAACCCAAGACACACTTGCTGGATTTAAAAACACCAAAGACATAGCAGGCTTTCTCTCTGCCAACTCAGCCTTTGGCTATAATGATCAATTTTTAGCGAAGTCAGAATTGCCTTTAAATCTGGTGGATAGTATTTATAATCTCGACAAAAATGAGATCTACGGTCCTTACAAACAAGACAATTATTATATCGCCACTAAACTGATTGATATTACTCAAAAGCCAGATTCTGTCAAGGTTAGACACATTTTGATTCCGTTCGTTGGAGGGCAGCGTGCGGATGCCTCTGTTACTAAAACAGATGCAGAAGCCAAATCTACTGCAGACAGTATTTTGAGGGTTGTGAAAAATAACCGTTCGAAATTTATTGATTTATTGTCACTCTCATCAGATGTGGTTAGTAATGAAAAAGAAGGTGTCATTGATTGGTTTGCATACAATGCTGGCATGGCTCAAGAATTCAAGGACTTTTCATTTGACAATTCCAAAGGTACTATTGACGTTGTTAGAACAGACTTTGGGTATCATATCATTGAAATATTGGATCAAATCGGTAGTCAAAAACTAATTAAATTGGCCAATTTGGCACTTCCAATTGAGCCATCGGAAGCAACTATCGACGAAGTATTCAATGCTACTTCCAAATTCGAGATTGCCATAGAAAATCAAGACTTCAACCAAGTTGCAAGGGATAATTCATACAACGTTAGACCAGTAAGCGGTTTAAGACTTTTAGATGAAAATATTCCAGGATTTGGAGCTCAGCGCTCAGTGGTGAAATGGGCTTTCGAAAAAGACGTTAAGGTGGGTAGTGTGCGACGTTTCAACCTTACGACAGGTGGTTACCTCATCGCTCAAATTACTGAAATTACTGACGAAGGATTGATGCCCCTTGACAAAGCTATTGTCAGAGCAAGAGGTCAAATCTTAAAAAATAAAAAAGCTGAACTTATCCGTAAGCGGGTTAAGGCTACTACTGTGGAATCTTTGGCTTCAGCTGAAGGTCAAGTGGTAAAAACAGCAAATGATATTCGTCAAAACAACCCTACCTTGTCTGGTGTGGGTAGAGAGCCTAAGATTGTTGGAGCAGCCTTCGCCTTAAACGATGGAGAAACCTCTGGCCTACTTCAAGGTGAAAACGGATTATATCTGTTGGAAATGGTTAAGAAAACAGCTGCGCCAGCACTTGAATCCTATCTGTCATATGCTGCAAGATTACGTCAAGCGAGAATCGGAAATGTTAATACCGCGGCCTTCAATGCGTTGAAAGCCAATGCGGATATTGAAGACAATCGATCAGATTTTTATTAAATCCTGATAGGCCTTTATAGTTCTAAAGCCTTTAGGTTTAAAATAATTGTGGATTTCTGCTTTTGATCCTGTGGCCAGAATGTAATCGCCACCCCATCCTCCTAAGCTTTTGATGGCGCCTGAAAAGTCTGGAAACATGGTCTCCGATATTTTTGGAATTTCCAAAATTGAAGAAATCAAGGATTCATGTCGATCCATTAATAAACAAAAATCCTCGATTGATTGACAACTGCTTAATTGATGCGCAATTTCATCAACTGCTTCTATTTTGGATAAAGCGATAGGTTTTTTCAACTTATAACGACTGATGGCTTCACGACTGTTCTGCTTTTTATTCAAATGAACAAACCAAATTTGATCGTGAAATGTGGGTAAAAATGGTACTGGCAGAATGGTGATTTCGGAATTAGTTCTGCGATAAAACACAGGTCCTTGGGCACTTGCGCAAGCAATGTCATAACCACTACCTCCAAAGACCATGTCATTCAAGTCAAATGGATTGACCTGAGCCCATTGCGCCAAATTATTAATCAAAGTTGAGGAGGAGCCTAAGCCCCAGTCTTTAGGAAATTCGAGATGTGAAAGCATTTGAAATCCATGGGATTTGAAGAGCTCAGGTTTTAACATGTAAATATGCCTAAACGCCGAAAGCAGATGGTAATCATCCTTAGTTTGGTCCAATGGCGCGACAGCAGACAAGTCCTCAAAATGGATGGTGAAATCGTACCAAGATTTGTTATCCGGAGTGGTACTTTTCCACTCAATAATTTTTTCTGAAATAGAACGAACTGTCAAACTTTGTCCCAATTTACATGGCACTGCCAAAGCCAAGGCTCCATCTAAAACAAGGTATTCTCCGGTGAGTAGTAATTTGCCATGACTATAAAAGGCGTCCATTATTGGTCTAAATTTCTAATATTTTGAAGGACTGATCTGACGGCATTTGGTGTAACAACATCTGTTTTAAAATGCTCTACCAGTTGTTTTTTCTCTTTTTGGTCAGCACCTAGTTGGTTAGCAATATTGAGCAAATGCATTTTCATATGGCCTTGCTGAATACCTGTCGTGACCAGAGAACCTATAGCCCCGAAATTTTGAGCAAGTCCGGCAACAGCAGTAATCGACATCAATTGTTTGGCATCAGGATTTTGTAGCATTTCAAGTGCCAGACGCACCAGAGGATGTAACTGTGTTAATCCGCCCACTGTTCCCAATGCCAGCGGAATATCCATCCAAAAAGTAAATTGTCCGTTTTCAATTTTGGCATGGGTCAAAGAACTGTATTGACCACTTCTTGAGGCATAGGCGTGCACCCCCGCCTCAACAGCTCTAAAATCATTGCCAGTCGCCAAAACAACCGCGTCAACACCATTCATGATGCCCTTATTGTGGGTAACAGCCCTGTAGGGCTCCACTTCAGCAATCCGTACCGCACGGCAAAATTTAGAGGCAAATTCTTGTGCAGACATACCCTTGACTTCTAATTTGGACACTGGACAACTCACTGAGGCTCGAACCAAGCATTCAGGCGCATAATTCGAGAGGATGCTCATCACCACATCTACGGGGTATTTCTCTGCTTGGGATGGATTGAATGTAGTCCAAGAATCCTTAAATACTGCGGCAAACTTTTCCAAACACGAGTTGATAAAATTAGCACCCATAGCATCGACGGTGTCAAAAGTAGCATGAAGCTGATAGTAATGCTCGAGCTTTTCTGTTTTATCAATTAATTCAATCGATTGTAAACCACCTCCTCGCTTATCCATACTTGAGGTGATTGCTCCGATAGACTTTTTCAATTCAGGTTGAATGAAGTCGAAGTATTGTTTGAGGTGAAGGAAGTCTCCGGAATAAGTGAAATGGACCTGCCCAGATTTGAGTGTTTTCAATATCTCGGTTTGAAATCCACCCCGTTCTAGCCAAAATTTAGCCGATTTGCTGGCAGCAGCAACGACAGAACTCTCCTCAATAGCCATAGGAATCGTTAGCAATTGCCCATTGATCATAAAATTGGGCGCTACTCCAAAAGGAAGATAATAATTGGTGATGGTGTTCTCAATGAACTCGTCGTGCAGTCGCTGCACAGTAGTGTCAGCATGCCAATAGCGTTCAATTATGGAAATCCCTTCATTTGGGTCGGCAAAGTATTGTTCCGCTATCCATCTAATTTTTTCTGATTTAGTCCACTTTGAAAAACCACTGACTCCTTTTGACATTTTGAGAAATTGAATTACACAAAGATACTATTCTTGTCACACATCTTAACGTTGATAAATTAGGTAACCAACAAAGTACAAATTCTATAATTGTCCTTTTTTTTCTTTATTATTGAAGCACCTATTATCAATATTATGCAAGTCAAAACATTTTTCCTCTCTTTCTTTCTACTCACCGCCTTTGCGAGTGCTCAAAACAAAGTCATTACGCTTGAATCTATTTGGGACGGGACCTTCAGCACAAGAGGCATACCCTCACTGCACTCCATGAATGACGGTAAAAGATACGCCACATACAATTTTAATCGTACCGATCGATCCATTAGCGTTGATGTTTACGATTATCAAACCAATGAGAAAACAGAAACCGTACTCAGCACTAGTGACAATCAAAACCTACCTAGATTCTCAAACTACACTTTCAGTCCTGATGAGTCCAAACTTTTACTTGCCTCAGAGGTAGAACCAATATACCGCCGCTCTTCGAAAGGCATTTATTTTGTAGTAGATGTAGGAGGCAAGAATTTAATTCAAATCTCTGAAAATCAAATTCAAGAACCCACATTTTCACCAGACGCTACAAAAGTTGCCTATGGTTTTAACAACAATTTGTTTGTCTTTGACCTCTCGACAAAAATTACAACACAAATCACCTTTGATGGTCAAACTAATGCCATTATCAATGGAATCACGGATTGGGTCTATGAAGAAGAGTTTTCCTTTGTGAGAGCCTTTGAATGGAACGCTGATGGCAGTCAAATTGGATACATCAAATTTGATGAAAGTCAGGTGCCCGAATTTTCTATGGATATTTATGGCCAATCGTTATATCCGAAACAACAAGTTTTTAAATACCCTAAAGCAGGGGAAGCCAATTCATTGGTCTCTTTGCATATTTATCACCTAGGAAATGATATTTCGGAAGAAGTCAATCTGCCTCAAACATACGAGGATTTTTATATTCCACGCATTCAATGGACACAGAATAAAAACAAATTGAGTGCTCAATACATGAACAGGCATCAAAATAAATTAGACTTGTGGTTAATTGACACTTCTTCAAAGACGGCGGAATTGGTACTTACAGAAACCGATGCCGCCTATGTAGACGTCACCTTTGATTTGAGTTTTCTTCAGGACAACAGTTTTATCTGGACCAGTGAAAAAGATGGTTTCAATCATGTTTATCATTACAACGAAAATGGTAAATTAATTCATCAGGTCACCTCCGGAAACTGGGACGTAACAGCGCTTTATGGCGTTGATACAGCAAGTAAGACCTTATTTTATCAATCGGCGGAAACAGGCTCAATAAATAGGGCCGTTTACAGGATTAGTCTGGACGGAAAAAACAAACAACTATTGACTAAATCTGAAGGAACCAATAATGCTAAATTCAGTGCAGACTTCAGCTATTTCATTAATACATTTTCCGATGCCAAAACACCTCCTATTTTCACTTTAAATGACTCAAAAACTGGAGCTGTGATAAGAACTATTCGCGATAACGAGAGTCTATTGGACAAATTAAAAGACTACAATTTGGCGGACAAAGAATTTGGCACCATGGAGGTCAATGGTCACCAAGTTAATATGTACATTATTAAACCAAAAGATTTTGATTCCTCCAAATCTTATCCACTTTTGATGCACCAATACTCGGGGCCTGGATCTCAAAATGTATCTAATCAATGGAATTCATCCAACGACTATTGGCATCAAATGCTGGCACAGCAAGGATATATTGTGGCGTGTATTGACGGCATCGGAACAGGATTCAAAGGAGCTGCCTTTAAGAAAGCTACTTATTTGAATTTGGTTCAGCTGGAAACGGAAGATCAAATCGAAGCAGCCCGACAATTGGGTCAAAGAGCATATATCGACGCTTCCAGAATAGGAATATGGGGATGGAGCTTTGGCGGTCATGTATCCACCAACAGCCTATTGAAGGGAACTGATGTTTTCAAAATGGCCATTGCAGTTGCGCCTGTTACTTCTTGGCGCTTCTATGATACCATTTATACAGAACGCTATTTACGCACACCTCAGGAAAATCCCGGAGGCTATGACAACAACTCTCCACTCAATTATCCCGAAATGTTAAAAGGGTCATTATTATTGGTTCATGGTTCGGGAGACGACAACGTTCATGTGCAAAATTCTACGAGAATGGCAGCGGCTTTAATTGCAGAGAATAAGCCTTTTGATTGGGCCATTTATCCCGATTTTAATCATGGCATCTATGGAGGTAAAACTCGTTTGCACCTCTATACTAAATTGACTAAATTTATCAAATCGAATTTGTAAAACCCACTTATGTCTCAATCCTCTCTCTCTCAAAAAACTATTTTTGGACATCCCGCAGGATTATTTGTTCTTTTTTTTACTGAAATGTGGGAGCGCTTTTCGTTCTATGGAATGAAAGCGCTTTTAATTTTTTATCTCACTAAATATTTACTTTTTTCAGACACCACTGGCAATCTACTTATCGGCAGTTATGCTGCTTTGGTATATGCCATACCTGTCGTTGGTGGATTTATTGCTGATCGATATTTAGGCTTTAGAAAATCGATAGTTCTTGGGGGCATATTATTGGTTTTAGGTCACTTAGGCATGGCTTATGAAGGCAATGCAGCAACAGCCTCACTGACTGGAGAAATCACTCGAGATGAATTAGCTCTTCAAGCTTTCTATTTCTCACTAGCCTTTATTATTGTCGGTGTAGGTTTTCTTAAAGCCAATATTTCGTCATTGGTTGGCGAGCTATACACTGTTGGCGATAAACGCAGAGATTCAGGATTCACCATTTTTTACATGGGCATCAATTTAGGCTCATTCATAGCCACACTGCTTTGCGGATGGCTGGGCGAGACCTATGGCTGGAGTTATGGATTTGGAGCTGCCGGGATTGGGATGTTATTCGGTTTGATCACCTTCATTCTGGGTAAAAAAACACTTCAAGGTAAAGGCGAGTCCACAAATCCAGAGTTTTTAGAAAAGAAGACATTTGGGGTAAAAAATGAGTGGCTGGTTTACACCTTGAGCGTTCTTTCAACGGTGGTTATTTGGCAAATGGTTCAGAGCCATAGTGTGGTTCAAAACTTGCTCATAGTTGCCGGAGCCGCCTCGTTTTTATATATCCTTTATTACGCCATTACCCAACTGGACAAAGTTGCGCGAGAACAGCTTGCCGCTTTAACGATTTTAATCATTTTTACTGTAATATTTTGGGCACTCTTTGAACAAGCCTACACTTCAATGAATTTATTTGCCGATAGAATCCTAGATCGTGGAGACATTACTGCTAGTGCCTTTTTGAGCCTGAATGCCCTTTTCATTATTCTTTTAGCACCAGTCTTTGCATGGATGTGGGTAAAACTTGGAAAATACAACCCCAATACGGCAGTAAAATTTTCCTTGGCTATTATGCTAGTTGGATTAGGTTTTGGTGCCCTTGTCATGGGTATTAATACTTCTGGCCTAGGCAAAGTCGCCATGTTTTGGATGGTCCTAACCTATTTGCTGCATACTTGTGGCGAATTATGTCTTTCCCCAGTTGGATTGTCGGCCGTTACCAAATTATCACCGCATAAAATTGTTGGATTTATGATGGGGGTTTGGTTTTTAGCCACGGCTAGTTCAGAATTTATTGCCTCTGTTTTGGCCAATATTGCCTCCGTAGAAACGGCAGCAGGAGAAATTACCGACCTTGCCATAGCCAAAGAGAGTTATTTGAAATTATTCAATTATTTATTTTATACAGGAGTCGGCGTGGGGTTATTCCTTTTGACACTCTCTCCTTTCATCAAAAAGTTAATGCATGGCGTTGACAGAGAACTAAACACCTAAGTAACATGAGTACAAATATTGAAAGTCTATTCAAGGATAAAGTATTAGGGCACCCTGCAGGATTGTTTGTGTTGTTTTTCACAGAAATGTGGGAACGATTTTCTTACTACGGCATGCGCGCTCTATTGGTGATGTTTTTTACTGCTTCACTATTAGAGGGTGGCTGGGGTTGGCCAAGAGAACACGCCTTTGCCATTTTTGGCACCTACACCTCATTGGTATATTTATCCACCTTACTTGGGGGATATTTTGCCGATAAAGTTATTGGCTTTCGCTATGCCGTATTACTGGGGGCACTTTTGATGACTCTCGGGCACGCATCAATGGCCTTAGAATCGCAGTTCTTTATTTATTTGGGTTTAACCCTTTTGGTTTTTGGTAGTGGTTTTTTTAAACCCAATATGACCTCTATCGTTTCTGAAATGTATGTCGCCAAGCCCGAGAAAAAAGACGGCGCATATACCATTTTTTATATGGGCGTAAACGCGGGAGCTTTTTTAGGTATTTTACTTTGTGGTTATCTGGGAGAAACCATTGGATGGTCTTGGGGCTTTGGACTAGCTGGTATTTTTATGCTCTTTGGACTACTACAATTTTGGCTAGCTCAAGATATCTTTGGTGACATTGGGCTCAAACCGATAAAGGCCGATAAAGACAAAGCCCCTTCTGAAGGAGAGGCCAAATTAAATCCATTTACAAATTTGCATTTGATCATTATTGCTTTTTCTGCTGCTCTTGGATTGGCTTGGATTTTCAATGACCCTGTATCCAAAATATCTGGCGGAGCGTATAATATTTTTGACTTTTCACTTTTTGGTCTAGACGGTTCAAACGCCGCCATTTTGACGGCATTAGGACTATTCATCCTATTGTTACTACTCAGAATTCCGCGCTACGACAAAGTGACTCGCGATCGCATGATGGCGGTAATTTTCTTTGCGTTTGTGACCATTTTCTTTTGGGCCATATTCGAACAGGCCCCAAGCTCTTTGACTATTTTTGCTCGAGATTACACCCAAAGAGTTTTGGAGGGTAATTCGGCTTTTATTTTCAAAATTGTAAACTCGATGATGACCATTATTCCACTTGGAATTATCACTTGGGTACTCTCCTTATTATTCAAAAAAACTTTTAAAAAATATGCCATTTCCAACCTGATATTGGCAACTAGTTTTGTTATCATTTGGGGGATTGCCGTGTGGATGCTCAACACGGAATTTCAAAAAGAAATTGCCGAAGTCCCTGCATCTTGGTTTGGTGTTTTGAATTCTTTATTCATTATCGCTATGGCACCACTATTCTCCAAGTGGTGGGAAAGCAAATACAATCCAAATGCGAATATGAAATATGCTATCGGGATGACACTTTTAGGCATTGGAATGGCTTGTGTCGCTATTGGCTCTGCCGATATACCCGTTGGCGCCAAAACTGCTTCAGTTAGTATGATTTGGTTGATTCTAGTCTATTTCTTCCATACCATGGGGGAATTGTGTATTTCGCCAGTAGCGCTATCCTATGTCAGTAAGTTAGTTCCTGGCCGAATGATTGCCATGATGTTTGGTATTTGGTATCTGGCTGTCGCAATCGGCATGAAATTAGCGGGCGTATTTGGGGAGTCGTCAGAGGCAATTGCCAAAACCGAAGGCTTGAGTTATTTCTTTTGGCTATTAACGGCAATTGCGGTTGGACTTGGAGTGCTGTCAGTTTTGCTCTATCCAGTAGTTAAAAAATTAATGCACGGCGTGAGATAATTAACTTTTTAAATTTTTGTATTGATGTTACGATCGATTTTATTTATTGGACTACTGTGGTTCTCTTCTTCCTGTATTGCACAAGAGATCAACTGGGTCAGCCTAGAAAAAGCCGTTGAACTGCAAAAAAAACAACCCAAAAAAATAATCATGGATATGTATACCGTTTGGTGTGGGCCATGTAAATTGTTGGACAAAAACACATTTGGAAATTCCGATGTTATCAACTACATCAACAAACATTTCTACGCTGTTAAGTTTAACGCCGAAGGCAATGAAACAGTAAATTTCAAAGGCAATGTGTTCACCAATCCCAATTACGACTCAAATAGAGCAAAATCTCGGAACAGTCAACACCAATTGAGTTCATTTTTCCGAGTCACTGGGTATCCTACCATGGTATTTCTCGACGAAAATGCAGATTTTATTACTCCAATTGTAGGCTATAGAAACCCACAACAATTAGAATTGTATCTGAAACTATTCAATAGTAACGATTATAAATCCTTAACTACTCAAGAGCAGTTTAAAGCTTATTCTGACAATTTCAAACCGACCTTTAATAATTAATAATCGGCCCTAATTATATAAGCCCCATCACTATCAGTGCGATGAAAATGGATGTTTTTCTTGCTGCACGTTGCCTCCCACCGATTGATATATGAAGTGTAATTACTGCCATCGGCTACAACAATATTTGGTTTTATACTGTCGAGCCATCGATCCAAATTCAGGCGCGGGCTTTGAGTGAGTACTAAGCCATGAATGGGAAAACTAGGCGACCGTTGAAGCCCTGTTGAATCTAAAACCAACCACAATTGATTATCGAACTGTAATAATTTTGTTTTTAATTGAAACCTGGTAGACTTCAATCTGGTTCCTATGCGGTAGTCGCGAATAGTTTGGTCAGATTTAACGACTTCATCTTCCAGATCATGATAAAATTTGGCACTAGACCCATGTTTAATGCCAATCAAAGTATGTTGTCCTTTTTGAAAAATCACGAATTCAGATTCTCGGGCTCGATAGCTATAATAAACCCCAATAGAGAGCATGCCAATAATGCAAATCAAAAGATGTTGGAGCCTTTGTGCCCGAGGTTTTCTAAAAAACCGAAATAAAATAAAAATGGTCAGATAGCAGACCACAACTTCTATCCAGTTCAAAGAAATGTAATTAAAATAGAATTGATCGGCACTTGAAATAGTTTCTACCCAACCAATTAAGAACGTGATTAGTGACTGGTAAAAATTACCAAAAACAGGATGATAAAAACCTATTGATCCGAGAATGACCAATACAAAAGACCATAACAAGACAACAAAAACCAGGGGCAACAAAACAAAATTAGCTAGCAAAAACAATCCTGGAAATTGATGAAAGTAGAAAAGTGATAAGGGTAATACTCCAATTTGAGCAGCCATTGTAACAGTAAGAGCATCTCTAATCCGCGCCAATATCGGGTGTTTCGCTTTCCAAAAATGTTGAATCAATGGGGTAAAAAGTATGATGGAAAGCACAGACATATAACTTAATTGAAATCCAATCTCATAAAGCATAAATGGATCTATCAGGAGAGACAAAAAAGCTGCCGCCATTAAGGTATTGATCAATTTTGTCCTTCTGTTCACCGACATACTCACGGCCAACAAGGTAAACATACCAACGGCGCGTGTCACAGAAGGGGACAAACCTGATACGAGTGCAAAACACCACAAGAAGGAAATTGTAAAAACTAGGCTAATCACCCGGCCATATGGCAGCAAATGAAGCGGTTTAAGCAACCAGTTGAAAAACAACATAATGATGCCAATATACAATCCAGAAATAGCCAAAATATGAACCACTCCGGCTCTTTCAAAAGATTCTTGTAGTTCTTGAGGTATGTAGTGACGACGACCGAGAACCAAAGCCTCAAAAATGGCGCAAGAGTTGTCGTTTAATTTCTATGGTTCAATCCAATCGAAAACACGTTTTCTAATGGTATTAGCCCATCCCCCGATAGTCTTTGCTGGGGTGAGAAAGAAATAAGAGCTGTCATTTACTGTAACACTTCCAAAAATGTTACGACGTGCGAGGTAAGATTGGTAATCAAACTGAAAGGGGTTTTTGGCTGAAGAAATGGGTTTGATATCCGCTTTAGTCATCAGGCGGTCATCGACTTCAAAACAAACGCCAATTGGAGCATACATCAGTATTTTTCCAAATGTAGTTTCAGCACCAGCCTGTTCTATTGAGACAATATATCTTGACGAAAAAGTTGGTTTCAACTCCTGATTTACCCTCAAAATCAGGGTGTCAATTTGAATGTCATGAACTGGAATGAGCTGGGTATAATGAGAATCGTATAATTGATGATTATGAACAGTAGCCAGAGATACTCCTAAAGAAAGGATGAGTAAACCTACCGATAACTCGGCGAAGTAAGTGAGCTTCCAGAATAATTGACATAAAATACTGAAAAACAGGAAACCACTAACCAGCCAAATACTTTGAGTAAGTCCAACAGATGCAATTGGTGCCAACAGAATTCCTATAATTAAAAGGAATAATAATTTTAATATGGTCAAATTGAAAAAAGGCACTCTACTAAAATGATCCCAAAGTTTATATTACTTTAGAGAATCGCATATTAATTGGGCAGTCTTAGCGCTTGCCCCTGGACCACCAAGCTTATCCGCCAATTCATCATAATTATTAGAAAAACTCAACTGTGATTCAGGGGTAAGTATAGTGCTGAGCTGTTTTGATAGATTAGGAACATTGAAGTCGTCTTGAATCAATTCTTTTACAACTTCGCGGTCTAATACCAGGTTCACTAGGGAAATGTATTTCAGATGCCTCACCAACAAGCGTGCAATCCAAAATGTAAATTTACTGCTTTTGTAGCAAACGACTTGAGGCACTCTAAACAAGGCTGTCTCCAGAGTAGCAGTTCCCGAAGTCACCATGGCAGCATCGGACAAACTCAGCAGGTCGTAGGTGGCATTTTCTACCAAAACAACGGACCCTTCCTTGAGATAGGATTCATAAACATCTTTATTTTGACTTGGTGCGCCAGCTATAACAAATTGATATGATTCATAAGAAGCATGTAAGGCCGTCATTGTAGCCAGCATTTTCTTAATTTCTTGGCCTCGACTACCAGGAAGTAAGGCTATAATAGGTCTTTCGTCCAATTGCCAGCGTCTCCTGAACGTATCCGAATCTATTCCTTTGTTCTTTGAGGTAGCATCCAATAACGGGTGACCGACAAAATCTACATGATACTGATGCTTCTTTTCATAAAAATCTTTTTCAAATGGCAGGATAACATACATTTTATCGACCCATTTTTTGACAATATTAACCCTACTTTCTTTCCATGCCCATAACTGTGGAGAAATATAATAGTGAGTCCTAAAGCCGTTGGTTTTAGCCCATTTGGCCAACCTCAAATTAAATCCTGGATAATCTACGAAAATGACAACGTCTGGTTTGAAATCAAGTATATCCTTTTTGCAAAAGGATAAATTGCCCAAAATGGTCCTGAGGTTTTTAATGACTTCCCAGAATCCCATAAAAGCAAGTTCTCGATAATGTTTTACGAGATCTCCGCCAACTTCTTGCATTTGGTCGCCACCAAAATACCGAAAAGTAGCACTGCTATCTTTCTTTAACAACTCCCGCATCAAGTTTGAGGCGTGTAAGTCTCCCGAAGCTTCTCCAACGACCAGATAATATCGCATAACTACAATATTAACAAGAAAGTTCCTAAAGCTACTAAAATAGTCAAGTATAGCACTCCTTTAGCATGATCGTCCATCCTTTTACGAATAAAAACAAAGAAAAGTATCAAATTCAGAGCCGCACCAAGGCTTACAAGCTTTCCTATAAAATTATCCTCAATAGCCCTACCCAAAGTAAATGTCAAATTGTAATCTCCTCCAAAGATAAACGCTGCTAGTAGCACACCAAGGCTATTGGCCAAAGCACCTAAAACAAACCCAATCCAAAACGACTTATTCATTATGACTGTTTAAATGGTCTAATTGGGCCAAGGCAGCATAGGAAGTCATGTCAAAATGAACGGGTACAACAGACACATAACCATGATCTAAGGCCCATTGATCTGTATCCTCTCCTTGGTCGAAATTCTTAAACTCTCCCGTCAACCAATAATAATCTTGACCCATGGGACTTTGACGTTTATCAAATTTCTCGATCCAATTGGCTTTAGCTTGACGACATACCTTGACACCCTTAATCTCTGTAGCAGGGAAGTTAACATTAAGGGCGGTACCAAGCGGCAATCCGCGGTCTAACACGTTTCGTGCAATTAATTTCACATAGGGCTCCAAAACAGAAAAGTCCGCATTCCAACTGAAGTCGCACAATGAAAATCCTATGGCTGGAATCCCCTCAATACTCGCTTCAATGGCAGCACTCATCGTACCCGAATACAATACATTGATTGAGGCGTTACTTCCATGGTTAATTCCTGAAACACAAAGATCAGGTGTACGGTCTAAAATTTCGTGCTTGGCCAGTTTAACGCAGTCGGCTGGTGTCCCTGATGTGCTGTACTCTCTTTGTTCACCAGAATCAACCTTTTCTTTTCTCACATACAAGGTATTATTTACTGTTATTGCATGTCCCATACCACTTTGAGGGCTATCGGGAGCAACTACAACCACATCTCCTAATTCTCGCATGAAGTTAATCAGAGCTCGGATGCCTGGGGCCGTGATGCCGTCGTCGTTGGTAATTAAAATTAGAGGGGTTTTTGACATTGCTTATTTGATGAACAACAAAAATAGTGAAAATTGATGGCGGATTTGTATCTTAGTTCTTTTAACAAAAGTTTATTAAGGCCAGTCGAGCTTGAGGACAGTTATTTATTTAATTTCGAGCCATTGTTTATTTAATTTTATCACTGATAAACCATTTGTTTAAACTGTAAAAAAAAATCATTCGCACCCTAGACACTCGTTTTATGAAGACACCTATTAATCTTATGCTTCTTTCCTTGTTACTGGCCTTTGCCTCGTGTAACATCACTTCCAATACTTTCGATAATCCTGATAAAGACAAACTGTTACTCCAAGTGATCTCATACGTTCTTGAAGAGGGTCACCTCGATTCTAAAGATTTCGATGACGATTTTTCTGAGCATGTCTTCAATAGATATATTGAACAAATTGATCCATATAAGCGATATTTTTACGCTTCGGACATTGAAATATTCAATGCTTACCGCTATGAGTTAGATGATGAATTGCGGGCTTATGAACTAAACTTTTTTAATTCCTCTGTTGAAGTGTTGACTAAGCGATTGGATGAAGCCAAGTTGTTTTATAAACAAATTTTATCCAAGCCCTTTGATTTTAGTATCGAAGAAGAATATTCCGATAATTCTGAAAATTTAGATTATTGTAACAATCTCAGGGAAATGGAAAATCGCTGGCGTCAGCAATTAAAGCTTTCTAGCATGTTGAATTATCATAACCTGCTTGAAGCCAACGAAACCGCCGAAAACAAGAAGTCGGAAAGTGAGCTCGAGATTGAAGCACGAGAAGCTACAATGAAGTCAATGGATGAGTTGTTTGATTTTATTGATGATAGAGAACGTCGTGATTGGTTCGACACCTATATCAATGCCCTTGTTGAAGAGTTTGATCCTCACACTTATTATCTCTCACCAGAGACTAAAGATAGATTTGACACTGACATGTCTGGCAATTTTGAAGGGATTGGAGCTCGGCTTCAGAAAAGAATGGACAACATTTCTGTTTATGAAATCATATCGGGAGGTCCAGCATGGAGACAAAACAAATTAGAAGTAGGCGATATTATCTTGAAGGTCCGTCAATCGGAACAAGAAGAAGCGGTTAGTATTGTTGGCATGCGAATTGATGAGGCGGTAAAACTTATCAAAGGACCAAAAGGCACCAATGTCATTTTGACCCTGAAAAAGGTAGACGGAAATATTGTTGATCTGGAAATCACTCGGGATATCGTAGAATTAGAAGAAGTCTATGTCAAGTCTTCCATAGTTGAAAAAGAGGGTGGTCGTTATGGCCTGATTAATTTGCCTAAATTTTATATTGACTTTGACAATTTTAAAGAGCGCAATGCCGCTACTGATGTCAAAAGAGAATTGGAAAGGCTCAAAGCCCAAGGCGTTCAAGGTATCATCATGGATCTCCGTGGAAATGGCGGTGGGTCGTTGCCAACGGTGGTAGAAATGACTGGCCTGTTCATTGAAAAAGGTCCTGTAGTCCAAGTGCGTTCTACTGGGTCAAAACCCGAACAAAAGAAAGACAACGATGCGAGTATCACGTGGGATGGTCCTTTGGTCGTAATGGTAAATGAATTATCGGCGTCGGCATCCGAAATTTTCGCAGCTGCTATTCAAGACTACAAACGAGGCATCATCATTGGCAGCCCGCAAACGTATGGCAAAGGAACGGTTCAAAATGTTTTTGACCTCAATCGAATGGTGCGTAACAACGATCTGGGCGATCTGGGAGCACTTGCTTTTACTACTCAAAAATTTTATCGCATCAATGGCGGGTCAACACAACTGAAAGGAGTTAACAGTGATATTGTAATTCCAGATCGTTATTCTTATATCGATATTGGCGAAAGAGATTTGGAAAATCCTCTTCCATGGGATCAAATTACCCCTGCCGATTATTCACTTTGGGATGGTGCACTTGATTATGATTATGTTGTTTCGAATAGTAAAAAAAGAATTGAAGATAATACGTTATTTCAATTAATAGAGGAAAATGCCAAATGGATAAAGAACAGCAGAGATGACAATACTACCCCATTAAATTATCAAGTATTCAAGAAAGAACTCGATCAAAATGAAATTGAAATTCAGCGATTCGATCAGTTATCGAATTATGAAAACCAGTTGGAATTTGCTTCCTTACCCTATGAATTAGAACTGACAGCACGAGATTCTATTTTAGAAGAAAAACGCTCGAGATGGCACAATAACTTGAGAAAGGATTTATATGTTGAAGAGGCCTTAAATGTACTCGCAGATCTAAGAACGAGTCAGAACATTAACAAAAAAAGCTTAACCTCAATTAAGAACTAATGGGATTAAGCGGCGATTTGGATCCTATTTCACCGCCCAAATATTTTGGACTTAACCGTTGGGGGATGGTAAGTCTGTTGATCGTCATTTGCGCGGCAATTGTGAGTCTTTTCGCCTATGCCCTAGCTCCTGACTCGACTTCAAATGCCAATCAGATGCATTTGTCTATTCATTCCCAAAAACCAGGGTTCTCTGTTAAAATGCTGCTACTACCCCTGCCAGAAGCAGAACAACCTCCGATGCTTCAGAACTTTTTTTTAGGGGAAAAACCTACTAATAAAGAAATCCCAATTAACGGTTTTGAGTTAAATTCTGATGAATTGGTTTATTATCCATATCAACCTAATGGCGTTTTAGGAACGCCAATTGTAGTAGATTTAAACGACTACGCCAACATCGATCTCAACAATTTAGTAATTGATAAACGGTTTATTTTAGGCACAGACACTTTCGGACGTGATCTATTGAGCAGAGTTATAATTGGCACCAGACTTTCTTTCTCTATTGGTTTAGTTGCTGTTTTAATTTCCTTACTCATAGGCGTTTTTATGGGAAGCTTGGCAGGATATTTCGGCGGAAAAACAGATGCAATAATCAGTTGGATTATTAATGTCACCTGGTCAATTCCTACCCTACTATTGGTCATTGCCATCACTTTAGCATTAGGGAAAGGCTATTGGCAAGTTTTTATCGCCGTAGGATTAACCATGTGGGTTGAGGTGGCTCGTGTCGTAAGAGGTCAAATCATGAGTGTTAAAACTTTGCCCTATATCACTGCAGTGAAAGCACTTGGTCTCAGAGATTTTAGGATTATTTCCAAGCATATTTTACCGAACATAATGTCACCTGTTATTGTAATAGCTTCAGCCAATTTTGCTTCTGCTATTTTAATAGAAAGTGGTTTGAGTTTTCTAGGTATTGGAGCTCAGCCTCCGAGTGCAAGTTGGGGTAGTATGATCAAAGATCACTACAACTATATTGCTTTGGGCAAACCCTATTTGGCGGTAGTGCCAGGCTTGTGTATCATGACTCTGGTCATGGCGTTTATGGTGCTAGGAAGCGCTCTCAGAGATCGACTTGATGTCAGGTCCTAAAGAACTTATTTGTTATTAGGATTAGGTGGATATTTCTCCATGATAGCAGTTACAAACTCTTTGATAAGTTCTTCTTTTCTTTCGACATCAGAGGATAGGTATCCTGATCCAACACCTTGCCAAACCAATTCTTTCTTTTCGGCATCTATTAAATCAATATATAACACTCCTTTAGTCGATCGAGAAACAGTGAAGGCCCCACCGGCTCCCCAATACCATGGACTCCAACCTCCCCATCCAAATCCATAGCCCAAATAATTTTCGTCAACATCAATATTTTCAACTGATTTTGTATAAATACTGACCAACAAGTCAGGGTTCTCGGAAACCACAAAGCCTTTAGCTAACATTTGCGACTTTATATTCTTCATAATCCGTCGTTTATCAATGTCATTGATTTTGGCTCTATCTATGCCTGTTTTTAAAAAAGCAAAACTATGGTACTTTGAAAAATCTACAGAAGTGTCATAATCGGACACTACACGCACTGAGCCACAAGATTGCAGTATCAATAACAATACCATGATAAGACCACAGGTTTTGACTAAAGAAACTAAATTTTTCATATTTCAAGTTTTTAAATAGCATTGATCAAATCGTCGTCAACCAAGTTCGGTAGTGTAACTTTAAGCTTCTCTTCAATGGCCATAGCGCGTTTAATAGCAAAAATAGCCCCTTCATTTCTCGCCCAATTCCTGCGAGCTATCCCATTGTTAACATCCCAAAAAAGCATTGATTTCAACTTTCGCTCTGCTTCTTTTGAGCCATCAAGTACCATGCCAAAACCTCCGTTGATGACCTCACCCCAGCCTACTCCACCGCCATTGTGAATACTTACCCAAGTGGCCCCTCGAAAGGCATCACCTATGACATTTTGAATGGCCATATCAGATGTAAATTGCGAACCGTCATAGATGTTGGAAGTTTCGCGATAAGGAGAATCTGTCCCTGATACATCGTGGTGATCGCGACCTAAAATGATTTGACCAATTTTACCTGCTGCTATGGCATCGTTAAAGGCTTTTGCAATTTCTATCCGTCCTTGAGAATCGGCGTATAGTATTCTCGCTTGGGACCCTACAACCAATTGATTTTGATCAGCTTGTTTGATCCAAGTCAAGTTATCCTGAAGTTGTTGTTCTATCTCGACCGGTGCATCTTGTAATAGCCCCTCAATGACCTCCAGAGCAATCTGGTCAGTCATTTTCAAATCCTCTTGCTTTCCAGAGGCGCAGACCCAACGGAACGGTCCAAAACCAAAATCGAAACACATTGGTCCCATGATATCCTGAACATAGCTAGGGTATCTGAAATGAATCCCGTCTTGAGCCATAATTTCAGCACCAGCCCTTGAAGCTTCTAGTAAAAAGGCATTTCCATAATCAAAAAAATAAGTGCCTTTTTGAGTGTGTTGATTCACGGCCTTTACATGCTTTTTGAGTGAGGCCTGAACCAGTTTTTGAAAGCCATCAGGATCAGAAGACATTAATTCATTCGCTTGGTCAAAACTCAGACCAACAGGATAATATCCTCCGGCATAGGGGTTGTGCAGGCTGGTTTGATCACTGCCGATAGCTACGAAAATATCCTCTTGCTCTAACTTATCCCATACGTCAACTACATTTCCTAAATAGGCAATAGAAATTACTTCTTTTTGACCTTGTGCTTTTCGAACTCGATTCACTAATTCATCCAAATTAGAAATCACCTCATCGACCCATCCTTGCTGGTGCCTCACTTTAACCGCCTTTGGGTTGACCTCTGCACAAATAGTAATACATCCTGCGATATTACCGGCTTTGGGCTGGGCACCACTCATCCCGCCTAAACCTGCAGTGAGAAATATTTCTCCTGCGGGTGATAGTCCAACCTTTCTAAATGCATTAAGAACAGTAATTGCAGTGCCATGAACAATACCTTGCGGGCCTATAAACATAAAACTACCTGCGGTCATTTGACCATATTGAGTAACACCAAGTGCAATACCTCTTTCATAGTCATCAGGCTGGGAGTAGTTTGGAATAGTCATGCCGTTAACAACCACTACCCTAGGAGCGTCAGCATGAGATGGAAATAGGCCCATCGGGTGGCCAGAATACATCACCAGAGTTTGGTCCTTCGTCATTTCAGATAGATATTGCATCACCAAAAGATATTGAGCCCAATTTTGAAACACCGAACCATTTCCTCCATAAGTAATAAGCTCGTGCGGATGCTGCGCTACTGCGGGGTCAAGATTATTTTGAATCATCAGCATAATGGCAGCAGCCTCCTCGCATTGGGCGGGATAATCAGATATGGGCCGTGCATACATGGCATAATCTGGACGAAATCGGTACATATAAATGCGACCATAGCTGTTCAATTCGTCTAAAAATTCTTTGATTAGAACCGGGTGATGTTCCGTTGAGAAATATCGCAGGGCATTGCGCAGGGCCAACTTTTTTTCTTCTGTTGTCAAAACAGACTTCCGCTTTGGGGCATGATTTACATTTGAATCATATGGTTTAAGTTGAGGAAGGATAGACGGAATGCCCGACTTAATTTCTGATTGGAAAGACGCTAAGGTTGGGTTGATACTATTCATTTATATTATTTATTTTGGCATTGAAACCGTAAGGACAATGTCTACAATTGCTTTCACAGCAATACCCTCGTTTCAAATGATATTGAGCAGTAAAGCACCTGTATCCTTCTGGTGTGAGGTAGAAATCGTCAGGTTCAATATCTATTTTAATATTCATTTCACAAATATAATCAATTCACCTCGAGCTGTCTGAGAGCAGACCGATTGAAAATCGTATTTTTACGACTGATGAATCGGCCTCTAGAAACCATAAATCAAAAAATTCCAATTGATCCCAAATTCGGTGTCTCGCTCTCCATCAAAAGAGATGACCTAATAGATACGGAAATCTCGGGAAACAAATTCAGAAAACTATTTTACAACATCAGGGAAGCGCGGGCGCAGCATCATCAAACTATCCTGACATTCGGAGGGGCATTTTCAAACCATATAGCAGCCGTTGCAGCCTGTGGTCATCGATACGGCTTCAAAACTATTGGGATTATTAGAGGAGAGGAAGTTAAGTTCTTCGAGCAGGATAATCCCACTTTAAGATTCGCAAAAAAGATGGGAATGGAACTGTTCTATATTAGTCGCTCCAACTATAAAAATAAAGAGGATGTTAATTTCTCGGAAGACCTGAAGGCGATATTCGGCAAATTCATGCTTCTTCCCGAAGGCGGAACCAATGATTTAGCTGTAAAAGGATGTGAAGAAATACTTTCTGCTAAAGACCAAACATTTGATTTGATTTGTTGTTCGGTAGGAACTGGGGGGACCCTTGCAGGATTAATTAATAGCGCAAAACCACATCAACGAGTGGTTGGTTATTCATCGGTAAAAGATCCTGATCTAAAGAGAGGAATTTGTAGATTTGTAACTCATAATAATTGGGACTTATTTCAGGCAGATTGCGGAGGTTATGGAAAGGTTGACCCAAGTCTTATTGAATTTATCAATGGATTTAAAACTTCCTTTAATATTCCCCTGGATCCCGTATATACAGGCAAAATGATGTATCATTTGATGCGACAAATCGAACAAGGCGTATTTCCAAAAGGAACAAACATTTTGGCAATTCATACTGGTGGACTGCAAGGTGTCGCGGGAATGAATTGGAGACTTAAACAAACAGACTTACCTCAACTGATATGACCAAACAGTTCTTTATACCTTTATTGCTATCCTTATTTTTATTGAGTAGTTGCGGCTCAAGAAAAAAATCAGTTTATCAATATAAGTCAAAACCTAGGATTGAAAACCCTGTCGAAAACAAAACTGTCAAGCCTCGAGAAGCTGAAAAACCTAAAAACACCCGACAGCTTTCAGCTACAGAACGAACTTTGGCCTATATTGAAACTTATAGCGGCATTGCTATCACAGAAATGAACCGATATAAAATTCCTGCCAGCATAACCATAGCACAAGGCATTTTAGAATCTGGTGCTGGCAATGGTACGCTTGCACTCAATGCCAACAATCATTTTGGCATCAAATGTCATGATTGGACAGGTGAACGTATTTACCATGACGACGACGAATTGCAAGAATGTTTTCGAAAATATAAGGACCCGTCGGGTTCTTTTGAAGACCATTCTATTTTTCTTAGTGGTCGTTCCAGATACGCCAAGCTATTCAAATTAGATCTCACAGATTACAAAGGTTGGGCTTATGGCCTTAAGGCAGCCGGGTATGCTACGGATCCCAAATATCCAGATAAACTTATTTCCATTATTGAACGTTACGAGCTATACAAATTGGATGGCGGTGTTGGCCCGTTAAATCCAATGGCAGACAAACCTTCAACTGATCGTAAAGTTCATTTTGTTCGCCAAGGAGATACATTATACAGCATCGCCAGATCCTATGGAACAACTGTGGATCGACTGAAAGAGTTGAACAAATTGACAGATAACAATATTAGCATCGGTCAAGATCTTATCATTGAAAACAATAATTGAGCATGCTTTACCAAAGAAGTAGTGAGCTATTTAAAATGGCCTCTAATGTCATTCCAGGAGGGGTTAATTCTCCTGTCAGAGCCTTCAAATCTGTCGGAGGAACACCCATTTTTGCTAAAAGTGCTCAAGGGGCATATATTTATGATGAAGATGGTAATCGGTTCATAGATTTCATCAGTTCGTGGGGCCCGATGCTATTGGGACACGCCTATCCTCCAGTTGTAGAAGCTGTTATTAATAAGGCTAAAATGGGTACCTCATTTGGCATGCCTACTGCCCTAGAAACGGCTATTGCAGAGATGGCGGTTGATATGGTGCCGAATATTGATAAAATAAGATTTGTCAATTCAGGTACTGAAGCATGTATGAGCGCTATTCGTTTGGCACGCGCCTACACTGGAAAAGATAAAATCATCAAATTTGCTGGTTGTTATCACGGTCACAGCGATGCGTTTCTGATTGAAGCGGGCAGTGGAGCAGTTACTTTCGGAAGCCCCAATAGTCCCGGCGTTACTCAAGGCACAGCTCAAGATACTCTTCTTGCACGATATAATGACATTCAAAATGTTGAGGAAATTATTTCAGCCAACCCTAATAGCATTGCAGCCATCATCATAGAACCAGTTGCTGGCAATATGGGCTGTATCCCCCCTGCATTTGGCTTTTTGCAGAAACTAAGACAATTATGTGACTCCCATGGCATCCTTTTAGTTTTCGATGAAGTGATGACTGGATTTAGATTAGCAGAAGGCGGAGCCCAAGAGGTATTAGCCATTAGAGCCGATTTGGTTTGCTTTGGAAAAGTTATTGGTGGCGGTTTGCCGGTTGGAGCCTTTGCAGGACGGACAGAAATCATGGATCTGTTAGCTCCCATGGGACCAGTCTATCAGGCCGGCACGCTAAGTGGCAATCCCTTGGCTATGGCAGCCGGGCTAACAATGCTTCAATCCATTCGAGGCGATAAAGAACTTTTCAATCGTCTACAACACAAAGCGGCGCTATTGGACAAGGGTATTGGAGGCATTTTGAACGATCAAGGCTTTGCACATCAGATTAACCGATTTGGATCCATGCTTTCAGTTCATTTTACCGAGGATGCAGTTACAGATTTTGAATCTGCTGCCAAAGGAAATAATGACAGGTTCAAACTATTCTTTCACGGATTATTAAATAGGGGCATTTATCTACCACCTAGTGCCTTTGAAAGCTGGTTTTTAAATGATGCTCTGAGCATCGCAGATATAAATTTTACCTTGGAACAGGTCGCTGCAGTTGCTAAAACGTTATAAGTTCAACTGTTTGGCTATGAAATAAGGTTTTAAATCTGATAATTGCTGCTCGCTTAATGAAGAAGCCATTCTTGTCATAAATGCAGCATCAATTTTACTTTTCGCTTTCTGTACAGCGGGTTTGTTCAAATCCTTGTTGTAAACGGCGGCGCTGTAATTCTTTTCTCTAGCCATAATATGACGTTGAACAAACGCGCGCTCAGTGGCATTTAATTTAACCAATTCATTAATGGTCTGCATTTCTGTTTTGACAGTCTCTTCCAAAATATCTTTGGCTGTTTGAGCAGAAGAAAATTGAGAGCATATTAATGCAAAAAATAGAATTGCAGTTGATAGAAAGGAAGTTTTCATGTTTATTAAATTTTGTTCTTTTCAAATATATAAAAAAACAATTGTGGTTGAATTGTTTAATTCACAAAATTAGAGCCAAAATTATTTCTCTGAACTTAAAAGGTATTTTCTATGCTATTTCGGCTCCATTTGGACTATTTTGTTTGTCGGGATTGACAAATACCAGCGCCCCATCTTGGTTTTCAGTCATCAATATCATACCCTGACTTTCGACTCCTCGCAGTAGTCGAGGTTTCAAATTGATTAATACAGTAACCTGCTTACCAATGACTTCATGAGGCTGAAAATGTTCAGCTATCCCAGAAACTATGGTTCGGACTTCACTTCCAATATCAACCTTGAGTACCAGCAGCTTATTGGCTTTCGGCATTTTTTGCGCCTCGACAATTGTTCCAACTCTCAGATCCATGGCTTTGAAGCTTTCAAAAGGCACTGGCTCCTTTAAAGTTGAAATCTTTTTAGATTCTGCCTGATTGTCCTTTTTGCGCTGCTCTAATTTTTGCAGTTGATACTCAATTTGGCTGTCTTCAATTTTTGAAAACAACAGCTCTGAATTGTGCAACTCATGTTCTGGCGGTATGGTAATAGCCTCAGCATGTAAGCTCTCCCAATTGGGTTTTTGCTTCAATGCATTGAAATTTAAAGCGTTTTTCAATTTCATGGAAGTATTTGGCAAAAAAGGCTCAGCCAATACGGCCAATGCACTAGCGATTTGCAATGCCACAAACATGATATTTTGGACACGGTGTGGATCGGTCTTGAATATTTTCCATGGTTCAGCATCTGCCAAATATTTATTTCCTAGTCTGGCTAAATTCATCATTGACTGGGATGCCGCTCTGAATCTGTAAGCCTCAATATCCTTACCGATGATGTCTGGAAATGTTTTAATAGTCTCTAAAATTTCCAGATCCTCTGTCGATAGAACGTCATATTGAGGAACCGCGTTGTCATAATATTTGTTAACTAAAACGATTACACGATTGATGAAATTACCAAAAATGGCCACCAATTCATTGTTGTTTCTAGCCTGAAAGTCACTCCATGTAAAATCATTATCCTTTGATTCGGGTGCATTGGCCGTAAGCACATAACGCAATACATCTTGTTGGTTAGGGAAATCAACGAGGTAATCGGGCAACCAAACCGCCCAGTTTTTGGATGTTGACAGTTTTTGGCCTTCCAAATTCAAAAACTCATTGGCTGGAACGTTGGTAGGTAAAATATAACTTCCCTCTGCCTTGAGCATTGCTGGAAAAATGATGCAATGAAAAACGATATTATCCTTGCCTATAAAATGAATGAGTTCGGTGTCAGAGTCTTGCCAATAAGGTCGCCAATCTTTTTGTAATCTTTCTGCCCATTCTTTGGTTGAAGAAATATAGCCAATCGGAGCGTCAAACCAAACGTAGAGGACTTTTCCTGCGGCTCCTGGTACAGGGACTGGAACGCCCCAATCGAGATCGCGAGTTACCGCTCTGGGCTTTAAACCGTCGTCAATCCATGATTTACATTGGCCATAAACATTCGATTTCCAATCAATTTTGTGGTCTTTGAGAATCCATTTTTTAAAAAAATCGGTGTACTGATTTAAGGGTAAAAACCAGTGTTTGGTCAACTTAACAATGGGCTTAGAACCACTTAATGCTGATTTGGGATTTAATAAGTCCGTCGCATTATGACTGGTGCCACATTGTTCGCATTGATCGCCGTAGCTTTCAGTATGTCCACATTTGGGGCAAGTTCCAATGACAAATCGATCAGCCAAAAATTGTTGGGCCTCTTGGTCAAAAAGTTGTTCACTCTCTGTTTCTTCAAATTTTTGATTAGCGTTGAGTTTGGCAAAGAACTCAGAAGCGGTGCTATGATGAATTGGATCCGATGTTCTCGAGTAGTTGTCAAAACTAATTCCGAATTCCTGAAAACTGTTTCTGATATTTTCATGGAAAAAATCAACGATCTCCTGTGGTGTTTTGCCTTCTTTTTTTGCACGAATTGTAATAGGTACACCATGCTCATCACTACCACAAATGAAAACTACATCTCTACCTCGGAGTCGCAAGTATCTCACAAAAATGTCAGATGGCACATAAACTCCAGCTAAATGGCCAATATGAATCGGCCCATTGGTATAGGGTAAGGCAGCAGTAACGGTATAGCGTTTTGGCATCTCGAAAATATGAAGGTCAAAGTTAGACAATTAGATCCCATTTCGAAAAAAAATGTAATTTTACTCAAATCGCAAACATGGCTCCGAAATCATTTATTATTATATCGCTAAGTCTTTTGTTTTCAACCTACAATAATCTCAGTTTTAGTCAATCTCTACAACCGATGAGTGCAATCCAATATATCCAACCTCCATTTTTAACTGCTGGTGATACTATCGCCATTGTTGCACCTGCAGGTCAGTTGTCAGGAAAATCAGAACCCCTCAACTTAGCCACTCAACTCCTGCAGTCGTGGGGCCTCAGCGTGGTGGTTGGTGCCAACATTCTGGAAGCCGAAGGACACTTTGCTGGCTCGGATCAGGTACGACTTGAAGTCTTTCAAGAACTACTAGACGATCCATCAATCAAAGCCATTTGGTGTGCTAGGGGAGGCTACGGCAGCATGAGAATTTTGGATCAGCTGGATTTTACAAAGTTCAAAAAACATCCCAAGTGGATCATTGGTTATTCGGATATTACAGCTTTTCACTCTCAAATGCATCAAATGCATTTCGCCTCAATTCACGGTATGATGGCTGTAAGTTTTGAAAATGACCCAAAAGAGATTCAACTGAGCATTAGCAGTTTAAATGACGCTCTGTTTGGAAAAACAATAGCCTATAAATTTGAAGCAAAAGCCGACAACCAGTTCGGTAAAGTTACAGCCCCCCTAGTTGGTGGCAATCTCAGTTTACTAGGCGCTATGCTTGGCTCAAATACAGCAGTGGATTTCTCTGGTAAAATTGTATTTCTGGAAGAAATAGGAGAATATATGTATGAGGTTGACCGGATGATTCAAAGTTTAAAAAGGGCTGGGGTATTTAAAAATTGTGCAGGTGTACTGGTAGGGGATTTTACCAATATCAAACCAAACACCCCTGACTTTGGATTAACTTTAGAAGAAATCATAAAACAGGCCGTAGGGAACACAGCGGTTCCTATTGCCTTCAACTTCCCTGCGGGGCACGAAAGCGACAATAGAGCTCTCTATTTTGGCACCTCAGCCACTTTAGAGGTAACCGAAAATTTCAGCACTTTGACCTACGAGTATTAATGAAGTCACCCCATGATCTTGGAAAAAAAGGCGAAGCAATCACCGCAAAATATCTTATCCAGCAAGGCTATCAAATCCTGGCTAGAAACTACAGATATCTAAAGGCTGAAGTAGATTTAATTGTCCAAATCGATCAAACCATTGTTGGGGTTGAAGTTAAAACAAGGTCCTCTAGAGACTTTGGTAATCCTCAAGATTTTATTAAAAAAAAGCAGATTACTAATTTGGTGGCAGCTCTAGACCATTATGTCCAAGACATGGCAAACCCTGTTGAAGTACGTTTAGATATTATTGCCATCATCTCAAACAATAACAGCCTTGATTTAGAGCATATTAAGGATGCTATTTATCATTTCTGAGGTCGCGAGTCAGCGATGTCTTTGAATAACTGAAAAACCTCATCAACAGATTGTAGAGACTCACAGGCCAATAGCAATCTGAGCCCTAGTTTGGTTTGTTTTTCTTTGAGTCTGCATCGGCTAGGGTTCATTTGAGCAAAGCTCAAAATGGCACCAAAATCAACGCCTTGAAAAAACTCACTCTGCTGATCATTGATAAAGTAAGCCATTAGTTTGTTCTTCTTCATTACCAATCTTTCTATTCCAAAATCTGTTACCAGCCATTTCAATTTAACACTGGTCAAAAGGTCTTTGGCAGGCATAGGTAAGGGCCCAAAACGGTCCACTAGCGCCGACCTAAACAGCTCTAAATTATCTTGATCTTTCAATTGGCTCAATTGGGAGTACAAATCTAAACGCTCTGATACAACATTGATATAAGTTTCAGGTAACCGCAAATCGAAGTCTGTATCTATGGTGACCTCTTTTACATATGGGCCTTTTTTTGCACTTGAATCATAGAGCTCAGAGAACTCTTTTTGCTTCAATTCTTCTATGGCTTCGTTCAGAATTTTTTGATATGTTTCGAATCCAATATCATTAATAAAACCACTTTGTTCACCACCTAACAAATCACCAGCACCGCGTATCTCAAGATCTTTCATGGCAATGTTAAAGCCACTGCCGAGCCCTGAATTTTGTTCAAGAGCTTGAATTCTCTTTCGGGCATCCTCCGTCATGTCACTATACTCAGGCGTAACAAAATAACAAAAAGCCTTTTTATTACTGCGCCCTACTCTACCTCGCATCTGATGCAGGTCACTAAGTCCAAAATTGTTGGCATTGTTGATAATCATTGTATTGGCATTTGGAACGTCTAGACCACTTTCAATAATAGTTGTACTAACCAAAACATCAAACCGAGCATTCATGAAATCGATCATCAGACTTTCTAGTTTTTTACCGTCCAATTGACCATGTCCAACACCTATTTTTGCGTCAGGAACGAGTCGTTGGATCATACCTGCTACTTCTTGAATATTCTCAATTCTATTGTGGACGAAGAACACCTGTCCTCCGCGTTGTATTTCATAGCTGATAGCATCTCTAATCAAAGGCTCACTAAACCTGATAACTTGACTGTCAATAGGATAACGATTTGGGGGAGGAGTATTGATAGTGGATAAATCTCTGGCTGCCATCAAAGAAAATTGCAATGTCCGAGGTATTGGAGTCGCTGTTAAGGTAAGTACATCGACGTCTGTTTTTAAAGTTTTCAATTTATCTTTGGCGGCAACACCAAACTTTTGCTCTTCATCAACAATCAGAAGGCCTAAATCCTTGAATTTAATTTTTGGATTAATCAACTGATGGGTACCAATAACCACATCGATTTTACCCTTTTCCAACCGCTCTAGCACATCCTTCCGTTCGGCAGTTGTTCTAAATCTATTCAGATAATCAACGGTGACAGGTAACTCAGAAAAACGTTCCACAAAAGTTCTGTGATGTTGAAAAGCTAAAATGGTCGTAGGAACCAAAACAGCGACTTGTTTTCCATTATCAACGGCCTTAAAAGCAGCTCTCATCGCTACTTCCGTTTTACCAAAACCAACATCTCCACAAACCAGTCGGTCCATCGGTCGATCACTCTCCATATCGGCTTTGACGTCGGCAGTGGCTGTAATTTGATCTGGAGTATCTTCATAGATAAAAGAAGCCTCTAATTCGTGCTGTAAATAACTGTCAGGGGCAAATTGAAATCCTTTTTTCGATCTGCGTTCTGCATAAAGTTGAATTAAGTTAAAGGCTATTTCCTTTACCCGCGACTTTGTTTTTTGTTTTAGTGCCGTCCAGGCCTTACTCCCCAATTTAAAGAGCTTTGGCGCAGTACCCTCTTTTCCATTAAATTTTGCAATTTTATGTAAAGCATGGATACTCAAGTAAAGAATGTCCCTTTCTGCATAGATCAGTTTAATAGCTTCTTGAAATTTACCCTCTACCTCAATTTTTTGTAATCCCGCATAGCGCCCTACCCCGTGGTCGATATGAGTGACGTAATCCCCTATTTGAAGTGAATTTAGTTCCTTCATAGAAATGGCCTCGACCTTATCAAAATTGTGCTTCAGATGAAATTTTTGAAAACGTTCAAAAATTTGATGATCAGTATAACAAACAACTTTTGTGTCTAAGTCTATAAATCCCTCGTGCAAGGGCAATTCTATAGTTTTGAAATGGGCTGTGTTCTCGGCACTTTCCATAATATCAACAAATCTTTTGGCCTGTTGCTTACTATTACAGCAGATATAATTCACATATCCTTGTTCCGTAAGGGTATTTAAATTGTCAAACAATAAATCGAAATGCTTATTAAAACTAGGCTGTGGACTAGTGGTAAAGTTGATTTCTATCTGTTTGTCAAAATTGTCCTTGGATAAGGATGACAAGGCGATCATCTGGCGTGTTACCAAAGCATCCAACAGGGAAGCTCCATCGTAAAAAAGCTGTTCGGGTTTTGAATACTTGATGTTTTCATTGCTTTGCTGGAAGTGCACTTCGGCCTTGTCACATAAGCCATTCATGCGATCGACCACCAAGCTCAAATTATCAACAACAACAGTTGTATTAAGACCTAAGAATGCGATTAGAGATTCTCTTTCTATGGACAAGTTTTTAAGTGCTAAGTTTGGGAGTATTTTAAACGTGGCTGTTGTTTGGATTGAAAGCTGGGTTTCGAGGTCAAAACTCCTTATGGACTCAATCTCATTTCCAAAAAATTCGATACGATGAGGCACATCGTGTGAATATGAAAATACATCTACCAAGCCACCTCTTACCGAAAATTGACCCGGTTCAATAACAAAATCAACACGGTCGAAGTGCATGTCGAATAGCGTTTGATTCAAATCATCCAAAGTAATGTTTTCGCCAACCGAAATTTGAAGGGCTTGCTGAACAAAGTTTTTTTGAGTGACAACTTTTTCAAACACTGCGTCTGGATAGGAAACAACCAAAGTTGGTCGGTCGGAATTAGACAGGGTGTTGAGCACTTCTGAACGCATCAAAACATTAGCGTTTTCGGTTTGCTCTAACGTGTAAGGTCTGCGATGACTGGCGGGAAAAAACAAGACCTGATGATTTGGCAAAAGTCGCTCTAAATCATTAAGGTGATAGGCCGCCTTTTCTTTATCGCTTAGAATGAATAAGAGCGGGCGTTGTATGGCCTTGAAAACGGAGGCAGCTACTATAGAAACAGAGGACCCAACTAAACCAGTTACTGCAATTGATTTTTCATTTTGAAGTACGGCATGGCGCAGCTTTTGCAAGGGCAAAGACCGATCAAACTCTTCTAATATTTGGGATTGACCCAAGGCAAAATTTTTGAACAAATATAGTCGGATGAATCCAATTTTTTTGGGTTTTTCAATATGAAAAAACGACTATTGATGTATCTTTGACTTTCTTAAAAAACAACTATGTCCATTTCTGATTTATTTGATTCAGGTTTTCAAAAACGAAACCAAGATCATTTTGCCTCAATAGTGCGCATTGCCATGGGTGATGGGACTGTCTCGTCTGAAGAAAAAGCGTTTTTAGATCGATTAGCTCAGCGCCTCAATGTAGAACCCAATCAATACGCCGAAATCCTAAAGGATTACAATAGCCACCCCATTAATCCTCCAGCATCTCTAGAAGCCAGATATGAGAGACTTTTTGAATTAGCACAAATGGTGAATGCCGATCAAATTCAAGATGAGGAAGAGGTGAGCTTGATGAAAAAAATCACTATCGGGTTGGGTTTTCATCCCAATCAAATTGAAGATCTTGTTCCAAAAGCTCTCAAATTGGCACAGTCATCGACCGACGCAGAAAGTTTTGCCAAAGCTATGAGCGCCGATTAGACTTTCATAAAAGATTCTAAATCCTCTACCATTTCTTTTGACCCACAATAAAAAGGAACCCTTTGATGGAGCGATGACGGGCAGAGATCTAATATTCTTTCTTTGCCATTACTGGCCTTTCCACCGGCTTGTTCAGTGATCAATGCCATAGGATTACATTCATATAATAGCCTCAATTTTCCGTTGGGGTTCAGTGCTGTTTGAGGGTACAAATAAATACCTCCCTTAATCATATTGCGATGGACGTCTGATACTAAAGAACCAATATATCTTGAGGTATAAGGTCGATTGCCTTCTTCCCTCTGGCAATATTTTAAATAGTTTTTGACCCCTTGAGGGAAATGCACATAGTTCCCTTCATTGATGGAGTAAATATTGCCGTCACTGGGAAACGTCATATCAGGATGAGAAAGATAGAAAGTACCTATTGCCGGATTGAGGGTGAAACCGTTCACGCCATCTCCTGTAGTGTAAACCAACATGGTCGAAGTCCCATAAATCACATAACCTGCAGCTACCTGCTCGCTTCCCTTTTGTAAAAAATCTTCCAAAAGTACTGGAGAACCAACCGGTGTTACGCGTCGATATACTGAAAATATAGTACCTACAGAAACATTAACATCTATATTGGATGAACCATCAAGAGGATCAATCAGAACAACATACTTGTTTTGATTGTTGGTATCCACGCTGTTGATATTGATGAAGTCTTCTTCCTCCTCGCTGGCAATACCACAGACGATATTGCGCTTGGTGAGGGTTTGAACAAATTTTTCATGGGCATAAACATCCAATTTTTGTTGGGCTTCACCCTGTATATTGGTATCGCCAAATTCTCCCAAAATATCGACGAGACCTGCTTTATTTACCTCATAATTGACCACCTTGGCAGCAAGTCTAATAGAATTGATCAATCGCGATAACTCACCAGATGAGTATTTGAAAGAACTTTGATGCTCAATGATAAATTCTCCTAGTGTTTGATTGATTTTTGCCATGATAAAAGGAATTTCATACAAATATCACAAAAATCACAGTCACAACACAACAATTCCACTTCAATTCATAGGGAACTTTAAACTATATTTGAAGAGATTATATCATTATGCAGTTCACAACAAGAGAAGCTACAAAATCGGATGTTCCCGACATCCTTGATTTGATTCGCGAATTGGCAGAATTCGAGAAAGCTCCCGAAGCAGTAGTGGTTACTGCTCAGGAACTTGAAGAAGCAGGCTTCGGGACAAACCCTTCATTTAAATGTTTCGTCGCCGAAAAAGATGGGACAATCCTGGGTATGGCACTGGTATATTTCAGATTCTCCACATGGGTAGGCCGTACCATACACCTCGAAGACTTGATTGTGAAAAACGACCTACGAGGTAAGGGTATCGGTAATGCCTTATATACTTTAGTGATGGCATATGCAGCTAAAGAAAAGGTTAGAAGAGTAGAATGGGTTGTTTTGGATTGGAACAAAAATGCTATTGATTTTTATGAAAAGTCAGGTGCAACAGTCCTTAAAGATTGGTATCTCACCCAGATGGATGAAGCTGGATTAAAACGGTTTATTCAAAGTCAACATGGAAGTATATAAGTTTGGCGGAGCCTCGGTCAAAGACGCAGAAGCCGTAAGGAATCTGCTCAATGTATTGCAGGCACAAAAGCAGCTTCCAAACGTGGTAGTGGTTTCTGCCATGGATAAAAGCACCAATGCCCTCGAGAAAGTTGTAGCCTGCTATTTTAACGACAGAAAGACCGTCAGCAGTTCATTTCAAGAGATTAGGAAATTTCACAGTAATATTCTACTCGATCTTTTTGACAATGACCAGCATCCTGTTTTCAAATCTGTAAATGGATTTTTTGATGAAGTCCTGCGTTTCCTTGACAGTAATAAATCGACCAATTACAATTTTGTTTACGATCAAGTTGTTGGCTATGGAGAGTTGGTTTCGACCACTATTATCAGCCACTTTCTGACAGAAAACGGCTTAAACAACCAATGGTTGGACGCTCGGAATTTAATCAAGACTAACAACACCTATAGAACGGCTAGTCTCCAATTGAGTAAAACACAACGCCATATTACTCAGGCCGTAAAACCAAACCAACTCTATATTACGCAAGGTTTTATTGGTAGTGATTCTAATAATTTTTCGACCACTTTGGGTCGAGAAGGAAGCGATTATTCTGCCGCAATTTTTGGCTATTGCATCAACGCGTCAGCGGTTACAGTTTGGAAAGATGTGCCTGGAATTCTCAACGCTGATCCTAAGTTGTTTGATCAAACCCTGCTTATCCCAGAAATGTCTTATAATGAAGCCATCGAGCAAGCTTACTATGGCGCAACAGTGATTCACCCTAAGACTTTGCAACCCCTTTATCAAAAAGAAATACCGCTTTTTGTACGATCGTTTAACGATGCAGTCGCACCTGGGACTTGTATAAGAAAAAACAAATTCATGCCCAGTACTATTTGTTGCTATATGTTACTAAAGCACCAAATATTTATCACCTTAAGCACTCTCGATCTGTCGTATATTGTTGAAAAACAGTTTAAGAAAATTGCAGCCCTATTGCAATCCCATCAAATGAAAATTCGACTCACGCAAAATTCGGCAATTAGCATGTCGATCTGTTTTTCAGATCCCTTCGGTCATAAAGAAGCGATGCTTCATGAATTGCGAGCGAAATATGACGTGAGTATTGTGGATGACGTCAATCTATTCACAGTCCTAAACCCTCAAACCGATCAGCCTGATTTTATTGCTCAGGGAACAGAAATATTAGTCAAGCAAATAACCGATAAACGCCTACAATTTGTTACAAGAAACTAACACTTTTAATCAGCCGATAGTAAGTTCTAAGGAGGTAGCCAAAATGATCAAAGCCGAAAAATACGGCTTTATGGGCACCTTTTTTGGATGGCTAATTTTAAGGATATTAAAAATATCTTCTATCAATAAAATCTACAGAAAAAAAAGTCATCTACAAGGTTTGGATTTTTTAAATGGTATACTAGATGCTTTTAATATTCATTTTGAAATCCCAGAGGAAGATTTGAAGAGATTACCGAAGGAAGGGCCCTACATAACCGTTTCTAATCATCCTTTAGGTGGTATCGACGGGGTTCTGTTATTAAAACTCATGCTTGAACAGCGCGAAGATTTTAAGATTATTGCCAACTTTCTCTTACATCGCATCGCCCCTTTAGAACCATATATTATGCCAGTCAATCCTTTTGAAGATCATCAAGAGGTCAAGTCTAGCGTTATTGGATTCAAGCATGCACTTCAGCACTTGAAGGACGGACATCCATTAGGTGTTTTTCCTGCTGGAGAAGTGTCTACTTATAAAGACGGTAAATTAAGGATTGATAAACCGTGGGAAATTGCAGTTATGAAACTGGCACGTAGAGCTGAAGTACCCATTGTTCCCATTTATTTCCATGCCAAGAATAGCCGACTTTTTTATTGGTTATCACGAATAAGCGATAAACTTCGGACAGCCAAATTACCATCCGAATTGTTTACTCAACAACGCAGAACAATAAAGGTGAGGATTGGCAAACCAATTACTGTGAATGAACAGAAAGAGCATGACACCCTTGAGGTATTCACAGATTTCATAAGAAGCAAAACCTATATACTCTCCAAGGCCTTTAATGAGAAAGAAAAAATCATTACCCAAATTTCATCCACACTGAGAAATCCCTTGCCCAAAAGTCCAAAAAAAATTGCCGGTCCCACGGATTCTAATGCGATGATCCAGGAGGTGGAGTCTCTCAGAACCACTGACGATAGACTTCTAAAAAGCCGCAATTATGAGGTGTTTTTGGCAGCGGCTGATCAAATCCCCAATCTTTTGCAGGAGATTGGTAGGCTGAGAGAAATTACCTTTAGAGCTATTGGTGAAGGCACAAATAAAGCTCTCGATCTGGATGAATTTGACCCCTATTACCATCACTTGTTTTTATGGGATGATGATGCTCAGGTGCTTGCTGGTGCTTATCGTATGGGATTGGGCCGAGACATCTATATGCAAAAAGGTGTAGAAGGTTTTTACCTACACAGTTTATTCCGATTTGAACCTGAAATCCACGATTTGCTTTCCAAATCAATTGAAATGGGACGGGCCTTCATTATCAAAGACTACCAACAAAAGCCCATGCCTCTGTTTTTACTTTGGAAAGGCATCGTTCATACTACCTTGAGATTCCCTGATCACAAATATTTGATTGGAGGCGTGAGTATCTCCAACCAATTTTCAAATTTTTCTAAGTCTTTGATGATAGAATTCATGAGATCGCACTATTACGATCCCTATTTGGCTCAATTTGTAAGACCCAAAAAAGAATTTAAGGTTAAACTCAAAGATGCTGACAAAGAATTTGTCTTTGACGCATCGGCAGATAATTTGAACAAATTTGATAAAATCATTGAAGAGGTTGAGCCTGGTAATCTAAGACTTCCTGTTTTATTAAAAAAATACATCAAACAAAACGCAAAACTCTTAGCTTTTAATGTTGATCCTCTTTTCAACAATTCCGTTGATGGGTTAATGTATATCAAAATTGCCGACCTGCCAGAAAGTACAGTAAGACCGGTTATTGAAGAATTTCAAGCTGAGTTAGAACTGAAGTTTCATGAAAAAAAAAGCGAATCGCCTGAGTAAAATAACCGAAATCACCTACTTTTTTACAAAGGCAGACTCATAGAGATCTATCCATTGTTGGGGAGTCATTTTTGAAGTGAGTTGACCAATCAAATCATAAGGAATATCGTCCATATATTTAAATCGAACACACGATTTACCCATATCTAATTTACGCTTACCATACTTTGGGTACTCACCGACAAACCAATCCAAGGTACTTTTGTCAGCATACATCCCCATATGGTATAGTGCTATAAAATTTTTCTGTGATGCCAAGTTCATAAAAGGCAACGGAAGTTCTGGAGAACAATGATATCCAGAAGGATATAAACTGTGGGGAACCACGTAACCGATCATCCCATAGCTCATTACTTCCTCAAAACCTCTGGGCAGGTTAGTCAAAATGACGTAACGGATTTTTGAGATGATGACTTGGCGATCTTCGGGCAATTCATTAACATAGGCTTGTGGAGAAGCTGCTTTAGACTGCATAATCATAACTTTAATTTGATTTCAATTTAAAAAATTAAACGAAAACCTTTCGTATCTTATTGATAAGTGTCTGAGCCAATTTTTGATGACTCTCCACAGTCCAGCCGGCAACATGGGGAGATAAGATAACCTTATCGGACTGGGTTAAATAGACAAATGCATCGGGAAGTGCCTTGTTTTGGAACATATTTTCAAAGGAAGATTTTTCATATTCCAGAACATCCAGAGCTGCTCCTCTGATTTTTCCTGATTTTAAGGCTGTAACCAAATCCTCAGTCACTACAGACTTACCGCGTGCCGTATTAATAAGCCAGAAAGGTTTGGTAAATTGTTCTATAAAAACTGAATTGACCATGCCCACCGTAAGATCTGTTTCAGGCGTGTGTAAACTGACAACGTCTGCACGCTCTTGTAATTCTGACAAACTCACTTGGCACGCGTCATCATTACCTATGTTATTGAGTATATCGTGATAAATGACCTCAACATTTAAACCTTTCAAAACCGAGGCAAAGGACTTCCCCATATGGCCATAACCAATTAAACCAATAGTTTTGCCAGCAACCTCATTACCGCGATTGGCTTCTCGTGCCCAAACTCCAGATTTTACTTGATGATTGGCTTGAGGCAAATTATTAAGGAGCGCAAGCAGCATCCCCAGGGCATGCTCAGCCACTGCCGTGGCGTTACCTTCTGGAGCTGAAAAAAGTTGAATACCTTGAGATTTCGCCTGATTGATGTCAATATTTTCCATACCCGCTCCTACTCTAGCAATGAATTTTAAATTCTTAGCTTTTTTCAAAAATGAGGCATCAATTGGAAATCGGCTGCGAACTACTAGCCCATCATATGCCGAGATAGATTGTTCAATAACCCCCTTTGCGTCCGAATAGTTTTCAATATTTTCCCATCCCAATTCCTTGAGTCCATTGATAAGATCGGGATGATTATGATCCAAATGAATTACTTTCATCAGAACTGAAGAATCAATTTGGCAATCATGAAGAATAAGAATATTCCAAAAATGTCATTGCTTGTTGTGATAAATGGGCCCGTCGCAATGGCCGGATCTATGCCTCTACGGTGCAATAGAATGGGGACAAATGTCCCAATAAGTGCAGCAACAATAATAACACAGACCATGGAAATAGCAACGGTAAGACTAAAGAGAAAATCGAAATTCCATATGGCACCAAATACAAGCACCAGTGCGCCAAGAGTAATACCATTGATTAAACTAAGCCCAACTTCCTTCAACAGGCGATTTATCAAACTACCCTTCACAACATCATTAGCCAAACCTTGAACAATAATAGCACTCGATTGAACACCTACATTACCTGCCATCGCAGCGACAAGCGGGGTAAAGAAAAACAAACTCTTAACCTGAGGTAAGACCATCACCTCTTCAAAATCTTGTAATATCAGTACACTAGCTAATCCACCAAATAATCCTAAAATCAACCAAGGCAAACGCGCTTTAACAAGCTCAAAGATATTGTCATCGGCCTCTACCTCTTGGGTTATACCTGCTGCTAACTGATAATCTTTTTCTGCCTCCTCCTTGATCACATCCACAATATCGTCAATGGTGATTCTACCTAGAAGTCGCTTTTTTTCATCTACTACAGGAATAGCCTCCAAATCATATTTTTGCATAAGTTTGGACACATCTTCAACCGAGTCAGATACTTCCACAAAATCGACCTTAGGAATAAAAATCGATTTGATGGAATCCTTAGGTTTTGCAACCAACAAATCTTTGAGTGACAATCGACCAATCAAACGGTCGCTATCGTCAATCACATAAATAGAATGCACTCTGGTAACAAATTCGGCCTGAATACGCATTTCTTTTACACACTGTGTTACAGTCCAGTTTTCATTGACCTTCACCAGTTCCTTAGCCATCAATGATCCAGCCGAGTTTTCATCGTATTTCAACAATTCCTGAATATCGGCTTTGTGCTCCAAATCCTCAATTTTGGACATCACATTTCTCTGGCGCTCCAAAGATAGCTCGGCTACAATATCAGCAGCATCATCGGTATCCAACTCTGCAATTTCTTCGGCGATTTCTTGAGCCGATAAATTTTCTAATATCTTTTCCCTATCATCATCGTCGAGCTCCATCAGAACCTCGGCTGTAGTATCGCTGTCAAGCAGACGAATGATGTAGGTCGCCTGATCAAGGCTTAGCTCACCTAAAACTTCGGCTATATCGGCGTGATGAGTATCATCGAAATAAAGATGTATCGCATCGTCGTCACCAGATTCAATAAGGCTGACAACCTCTTTACGAAGATTTTCCGTAAACTGAAATCGATTATATTCTTTCCGTAACATGATTGGTTCGGATTTAAGTGTCTCCTTGCAGAAGCAAAGTGAGAGATATGAATTCTTGAACAGCCAACTGTTCTGGCCGACGGTCAAAGATACTATCTTCTTTCAAATTGTCACTCAATTGAAAAGTTTTTAAACTGTTTCTCAAGGTTTTTCTTCTCTGTTGAAAGGCCGTCTTGACTACTTTAAAAAAGAGGCCTTCATCGCAGCTTAAACTGAAATTCTCCTTACGCTTTAAATAGATCACACCCGATTCTACCCTTGGAGGCGGATTGAAAACATCAGGTGGAACGGTAAACTCATAGGAGCAATCATAAAAGGCTTGAGTCAGTACCGATAGAATACCGTATACTTTACTTCCTGGCTGGGCACAGATGCGCTGCGCAACTTCTTTTTGAAACATTCCCGCCATTTCGGGTATCATGCTTTTGTATTCTAACATTTTAAACACAATTTGGGTGGAAATATTGTAGGGATAATTACCTGTCAAACTGATTGACTGCCGTGGAAAAAGAGCTTCCAAATCGAGCTTTAAAATATCCTTTTCAATGATTCTATCGGCCAATGACAAATAATGTGTTTTCAAGTAGGCCACCGACTCTGTGTCAATTTCAACCACATACAATGGCGGATCAAAATCGCTTAAATACTTAGTTAAAACGCCTGTTCCCGGTCCAATTTCTAATATTATATCTGAGGAAGAGCATTTCAGCAAATGGGCGATGTCCCTAGCGATAGATTCGTCAGTTAAGAAATGTTGACCTAGGTGTTTTTTAGCTTTTACTGTCATTAGAATTCCTCTAGAATTTGAAGCTCTGTACGAAAACCAACCATAGCAGTGCCGAACATCGCCTCACCTTCTTTTCTCAATTCAGGGGCATGATCCTCATAGTAAGCATTTAAATCCTCTCTTGACCGCGCTTGGTATTGAATAGCGTATGTAACACCACCTTCTTCATGAGCTAAAACTCTCGATAAGGTGGCCTTTTGAAATTTTTGCGTGGCTAAAACCTGTGGTATATGAACTCTAATCCATTCCAGCCACTGCTCTTCGGCCTGTTTTTCGATATGTACGGTTACGTTGTAGATATACATCATTTTTCAATTTAAATTATCTCCTCTCAATTGACGGAATCGTCTCCTTGCTTCCACAAAAAAGATACTAGAAGGGTATTCGAAAATGATTTTTTCAAAATATTTCATGGTATTTTCTAAATCGTTAAATTCATATTGATAGAGTTTTGCTAACTCGTAACAGGATTCGGCGGCCAGCAGTCCATGGGGATAATCTTTGAGTATCGTTAAATAATTTTCTTGTGCTGTGCTGGGATTATTATCTTTAAAGTAAAGTTGTGCCTGCGTCATCAATGCTTGAGGAACAATAGTTGCTGTCTTGTGTGTCTTTAAAATGGTGTCCAACAATGAAATAGCTTCTTTACGATAACCTTGAATATGCAATAAATCGGCCTTAGCGTATTGCTTAAGTGCCAAGTGCAGACTGTCTTCTTGTGTGTGATCGGAGATTAGTAATTTGAGGGCTAAGGCGTCATTGGCTATCCTCTGAGAGGTCGAAGATTTCAATACCTTCAATTGTGATTCTGCCCATTGGAAGTCCCCTTTATAGTAACTCGTCTGAGCTATTTTAAACCGTGCTAGTTGTGCTATGGTACTGTTTTTCATATCCATTTGAACCTTCGAGAACTCGACTAAAGCCTCATTAAAGCGCTCTTTCAACACATAGGCATCACCGAGTAACAATCTCATCTCAGCCCAGTCATAATCTCGAAAATTAGTTGAAGACATGAGTTTTCTGAGAAAACTAATCGCCTTGTCAGGGTCGGATTGATAATCAATTAAAAACTGAGCATAGGACAATGCCAATCTAACTGTAACTGAGCCTTGTCCATAAATGTCGAAAAGCTCATTATATCTGAGTTCTATTTGAGGATAATCTGTCGGTTTTGCCATTTGAGCCTCTAACGCAACAAGACCTAATTCTGCCCTGAGTTTTGTTGTCAATTCAGTTGGCTGATCTATGAGATAGGTATAGATCCGTTTTGCTAATGGCCGTTGATCATTTTCTTCACACAAACGGGCCAACTGAAAGATGGGATCCAGAGTAGCCCCTTGACGGACATATATTGCTTTTTCTTGAATAAATGCAGCGGCAAAATCATTCTGCTGCATGAACAACCAACTCAAAAAATCATTCCAGATCAAATTAGGAGACTCTTGTAATCTTTGTAACAGCAAAGATTTTAACAATTGATTATTGGGGCTTTCCGAATCACTGTCAATATATTTGGAAAAGTCTCTTTTGGCGTATCCAGCATAAACCGGATTAATCACTGTTAAATCCAAATACTTTTGGAAGAACTTACTTATCTCCCCCTTTTCACCATAAAATCGCGTGAGTTGCAGCAAAAAACTGGGTTGAGGTTGTGTAAGAATAGTTTGCTCCAAGGCTTGAATCGCGCGGTCTAAATAGCCTCGCTGTCGAAACCGATCGGCAACATAGTTTGTATAAATGGGATTCTTGGACAATTTTTCCAAAGCCAACTCGAGGTATTTTTTCTCGGCAATCGAGTCGTTTTGCAAGCTGTAATTGTAACCCAATTCAACCAAAAACTGTGGATTGGGTTGGTCAACAGCTTTCATCAGCAAATCTTCTGCATCCTGATAATGCTCTAATTCTTGATGGATGGCCACCATTTGAAACAGATACCCAGAATTGGTTGGGTTTTCTTCAAATAATTTTTCATAAATCGACAATGCCTTGCCATATTGGGCTTGCTCAAAATAATTTTGCGCCAAATCCTTTTGCTGAGCATAAAGGGTGCTCATGAATAACAAACCCAAAAAACAGCTTTTTGTCTTCATATCAATTGAGCGTTTTCATCTTTTGACTTACTCAGTATTAACTAGTGGTCATGTCTAGCACGAACGGAAAATTACAACAATTGAAACTTAATGCCCTACTGAATGATTGAAAATCCTGTGTAAGACACTAAAGCAGGTGGTATTGTGATCCCTTTCTCTGTTTGGTTATTCTCTAATAAGGCCGCCAGTACACGAGGTAACGCCAGTGAACTTCCATTCAGCGTATGCGCTAACCTGTTTTTCCCTTCCGAATCTTTAAATCGAAGCTTTAGCCGATTGGATTGGAAGGTCTCAAAATTGGATACCGAACTGATTTCTAGCCATCTGCCCTGGGCTGCAGAGTAGACTTCAAAATCATATGTTAGAGCCGATGTGAATCCCATATCACCACCACAAAGTCGCAGAATGCGATATGGCAATTCCAGTTTAGTTAAAATAGCTTTTATGTGATCCACCATCCCCTCCAAAGCGGCATATGAATTTTCTGGTTTCTCTACTCTGACAATTTCCACTTTGTCAAACTGATGCAGTCTATTTAGTCCACGGACATGGGCACCATAACTTCCTGCCTCCCTTCTAAAACAAGGAGTGTATCCCGTCAAGGCTTGAGGAAGCTCTACCTCATCGAGCAGTACATCTCTAAACAAATTGGTAATTGGCACTTCGGCTGTAGGTATTAAATACAATTGATCAATAGTAGCCTCGTACATTTGCCCTTCTTTATCGGGCAATTGTCCTGTTCCCATTGCCGAGTCGGCGTTGACCAAATGTGGCACCTGAACCTCCTGATAGCCAGCCGCCGTATTTTCATCAAGAAAGAAACCAATCAGGGCACGTTGTAGTTTGGCTCCTTTACCTTTGTATACGGGAAAACCAGCACCTGTAACTTTATTCCCCAATTCGAAATCAATCAAATTGTATTTGCTAGCCAGTTCCCAATGGGGTAGCGCTGAAATAGGCAAAACAGGCGTATCACCATCCTTAAAAATTTCCTCATTGTCATCTGCAGAATTACCGGGTTTTACAGATTCATGAGGGACATTGGGCAATTGCAATAAGGCGTCACTCAATTGGTCAACAGTTTCAGCCAAACTGTCGCTCAACACTTTCGATTGCTCCTTAAGATGTGTTGTTTGCGCTTTCAGGACATTAGCCTCCTGCTGTTTTCCAGCTTGAAACAAGGCTCCAATTTCTTTCGATAGTCGATTTGATTCTGAAAGTAAATTATCCAAATCCGATTGAGTTTTTCTACGCATTTCGTCAAGTCGCAGAACCTCATCTAAGTCAGCACTAGCTTGAAGGTTTCTCTTTTCGAGTCCTCGAACCATATTTATTTTGTGATCCCTTATTTTACTGAGTTCTAACATTATTTTCCTTATTAGTCAAAATTACACAATCTGTTTTTTAATCTGGGCTAAGATCAGGCACTTTCTTCAATTATTTCTTCAATATGGCTAAAGCTAAATTTTTGTCCTCGATTAATTGCTTTTTTAAAGCCGCCACATCCTTGAATTTAATCTCATCCCTGAGTCGTTCAATACATTGAACTTCAATTTCTTCGTGATATAAGTTTCCATTAAAATCAAACAAATGGACTTCAATGCTCATCCCGTCATCAGACACTGTTGGATTAATCCCAATGTTCATCATTCCTGGGTATAAATTATTGTTCCACTTCACACGAACTGCATAGACTCCTCGATGAGGAATAAGTTTGTACGGTTTGTCAGGATGAAGATTTGCAGTAGGAAATCCCATTTGTCGACCAAGTGCTTGACCATGAATCACCGTACCCATAAAAGCGTAGTGATACCCGAGGTATTTCGCGGCTAAAGCCACTTTTCCTTGTTTTAAAGCGATTCGAATCTTGGTGGAACTGATGGTAACCTCAGCCATATCCTGCGCTTCAATTTGCTCCACCTGAAAATCAAATTCAGTACCAAATTTTATTAAATCATCCACATTAGCCTCTCGATTCTTTCCAAATCGATGGTCATAACCTACCACTAAATGAGCGACATGCAACCCGTCCACAAGTATGTGTTGGACAAATTCTTGAGCCGATTGAACGGAAAACTCTTTTGTGAAAGGCAGTACTATCAGATAATCAATTCCCAAATTCTCGAGCAATTTTGATTTCTCTTTAATAGTATTGAGCAACTCTATGTCGTTTTCCTTGCTAAGTACCATCCGTGGATGGGGGAAAAAAGTAAGAACAATAGACTTTAATCCTTTAGAGTGGGCCCTCGCCACCAAATGCTTGATAATTTTCTGATGGCCAATATGCACCCCATCAAACGTTCCTATGGTAACAGCCGATCGGACATTATCTAAAACTTCAAAAGTATCCGATACAATCAATGGTTAGTATTTAATTTCCGTTAAATTGATTCATTGTCCTTTGAACACCTTGCAAAGCAAAGGCCTCAGTCAAAGCAACACATTGTCCCAACCGTTCTGGCAATTGAGATGCTTCCTCCTCAGACCAAGTGCCTAAAACAAAATCCACTTGATGATTTGGATTAAATGGGGCTCCAATTCCAAACCTCAGCCTATTATAAGCCGATGAATTTAATTCTTGTTCTATACTTTTTAAGCCGTTATGTCCAGCATGACTGCCCTTAGTTCGGAGTCGAATACTTCCAAAAGGCAAATGAAGGTCATCTGTAAGAATGAGCAAGTGCTCTGGAACAATTTTTTGCGCCTTCACCCAATGCATAATGGCTTTTCCGCTGAGATTCATAAAGGTATCTGGTTTGAGCAACATGAGTAATCGGCCTTTAATTTTAATTTGAGCCATGGCGCCAAAGCGAGTTGGTTGAAAAGAAACTTCATATTTGGAGGCTAAGGCATCGACAATAGAAAAACCAATATTGTGCCTGGTATTTTCATATTCCAAGCCAACATTGCCAAGTCCAACAATGAGAAATTTCTTCATCTGAGGTTCTTCAGTTGTGTTTATTTTTCTTTTTAAAAAACTAAACCAGGCCATATGGTAAAATTAAAAAAGCATTCCGAATAAGAATGCTTTTCTAATATCAATAAACAAGATTAACTTATTCTGCTGAAGTTTCTTCAACAGCGCTGTCTGCTCCTGTTTCTTCAGTTCCCTCTTCACCTTCTGCGTCTTCGTCTTCATCCTCAACACTAATAGAGGCTCTTGATCGTCTTACAAGACAAACAACTGTATTGTCAGGATGCAAGAAAGTAAAGTCTTCAGAAAATAATTCAGTGATATAAAGTTTACTTCCTATTTTGAGTTTAGAAATATCTGCTTCGATAAAATCTGGCAACTTAGCTGGGAGAGCTTTAATTCTCAATTTGCGTTTATTGCGTAGGAGATTTCCACCATTTCTAACACCGGGAGAATTTCCTACAATAACAACTGGAATATCCATTGTTACCATTTTATCCTCGAACAATTGATAAAAGTCGATGTGTAAAATTTTGTCAGTTACCGGGTGAAATTGAATGTCTTGCAATACCGCTGAAAAAGAAGTATTGTCGTCAAGGGCAATTACAACTGTATGCGCGTTAGGCGTATAAACCAGTTTTGAAAAAGCCAACTCAGGTGCTGAGAAATGTACTGGTTGGTCTCCTCCGTATAACACGCAAGGTACCGCTCCAGCATTACGTAAGGCTTGAGTTGCTTTCTTGCCCACGCTTTCTCTTTTCGATCCATTGATTGTAATTGATTTCATAATTGTTTTTAAGTTAAACTACATGATGAACTTTGAACTGATCGATGCGTTGTGATGTACATTATACATGACTTCAGCGAACAAATCGGCACAGGTCAATACTTTAATTTTTTTACTTTCCTGACGTAGAGGAATAGAATCAGTAACAATTAATTCTTGGAGTTTAGATTTTTCAATGCGATCGTAGGCATCTCCCGAAAGAACAGGATGCGTACAAATGGCCCTCACGCTTAGCGCACCACGTTCCATCATCAAGTCTGCAGCTTTGGTCAGCGTACCTGCCGTATCTACCATATCATCTACCAAAATCACATTCTTACCAGTAACTTCTCCAATCAGTTCCATATAGGTCACTTGATTGGCCTTTTCTCTTTGTTTGTAACAAATTACCACGTCACTCTCTAAGGCTTTCGAGTAGGCATAAGCGCGCTTAGAACCTCCCATGTCGGGTGAAGCAATGGTTAAATTACCAAGGCCTAAACGCTGCACGTAGGGTAAGAAAATGGTTGAAGCGAATAAATGATCTACTGGTTTTTCAAAAAATCCTTGAATTTGATCGGCATGCAAATCCATTGTAATGATTCTTGTAGCCCCAGCAGTTTCGAGCATTTTGGCAACCAATTTAGCCGCTATTGGAACACGTGGTTTATCTTTTCTGTCTTGACGTGCCCAACCAAAATAAGGCATTACAGCAGTGATATGTCTTGCCGAAGCACGTTTGGCCGCATCAATCATCAACAACAATTCCATCAAGTTTCTTGGGCCTGGGTGGGTAGAACCAATCAAGAAAACACGGGCACCTCGCACAGACTCCTCGAAGGAAGTTTGAAATTCACCATCGCTGTAGGTACTGGTATTGACTTGTCCAAGTGGGGCGCCAAAAGCAGATGCAATACTGGCCGCTAGCTCGGCACTTTGAGAGCAGGGGAATATTTTCACATCCTTGGCTTGGGTTGTCATTTATTCTAAATTAATCTAATCGTGATAGTTAGCTCTTTTTACTGAGGTGCAAATGTAATTAAATTATTAATTTGACCTAGAAATGAGTCGTGGAAATATCTGGTATTTGGGAATATTTTTTACATTTGCAGTCCTCAATGCTCAAGTGGCGGAATTGGTAGACGCGCTGGATTCAAAATCCAGTTCTTTCGGGAGTGTGGGTTCGATTCCCACCTTGAGTACGAATAAAAACCTCAATCTGTTTATAATCAAATAGTTGAGGTTTTGTGTTTTATATATTTGTACGGTTATTGTACGGTGAATTACTCTTAGCCCAGAAAAAACGCCAAAAATCCCAACCATCATTCTCAAAACACCACCCCCTACATCAATTTAAAAGTTGGTTTCCTTTTTGAGGATTAGCTGTGAAATGTATATATAACCTATTTGCTGTAAATCTTTAAATTGAGGTTTCTCAAATATTTTGATCTTAAAGTGCTAGCATATTTTAAAAAACACATTTTCCAAATCTGGAAGACATATATTTCCCTAGTAATTTCGATACCACCCATTCATTTACAACTGGAGCTACCTATTTAAATAAAAATTTCGATGTGTCAGCTGGCTTTAATTTTAGAACAGGGAAACCTTCCTCCGAACCAAAAGATGGAAACACTGTGTTAAATGGTGAGATTAATTTTGGCCGTGCCAACAACATTCGATTGCCCGACTATTTTAGAGCAGATGTCTCTGGTCTATATAAGATAAAATTAACTCACACGATGCGCTCAGAGATTGGCGCTTCAGTTTGGAACATTTTTAATACTCACAATACTATCAACAACTTTTACCGTATTAACTCGACTAATGATGTCAATAAATTCTCGAGAGCATCTCTAGGTCTGACCACTAACTTTTTATTTAGAGTCTATTTCTAAGATTATATAACGCATTGGTTTGATAGACCTTGACCAATTTATTTGAGATAAAAATGGTGTCACTCAATGCAACAAAAAGGACCTCATAAGAGGCCCTTGATGGTGTTTTCAGCTTATTAAAGGTCGCTTAGTTGACCAAAAGTTTTTTGGTACTGACGTTCTGACCGCTAGTCATCGTGACTAAATATAATCCTGGTGATAAACTAGATATGTCAACATCTCGTTGTACATCTGATTTTTGAAGAACTTGTTTTCCAAGGATATTGTGAATCGCAATATCCAACCTGTTATTAGAAAATCCAGAAAAACTCAACACATCGTTAGCAGGATTGGGAAACATTGTAAAGGCATCGGCTATGACATTGTCTAGGCCAAGTGTCCCATTTCCAAAAGAAATTTGATCAAAATAATTGATATTATCTTGGGTCCTTTCCAAAAAGTCGGGAATAACAACCAAGCGATCATAGGTTTTGCCAATTTCCGAACTAAAGTCAAATGACAAAAGCTCCCATTCACCATTGATTACAGTATTGGGAACCAATATTTCCTTGAAAATAACTGCAGCGGAACCATCGGGATTAGGGCCTTCAAACTTAAGTCCGACATTAGAGACAACGGTTTTGAGTACCATAATGGTTACAGTACTATTTTCCGCCGTAAAGGTGAATGTTCCCACATTATCTGTAAAAGTCAGTGCCCAAGCAGCTCCTCCAGAGAGAGAAGTAAATTTGGCACTGGTGGCTGTGGTATTCACCCCAGAAGCATTTGGATTAGACACAACCTCTAGCACTGGGTCAGAATCATTGTTGTCTGTAGTCCAGACCCAAGCAGAGCCAAAACCAGAAGTTTCGAAGTCGATATCCTCTAAATTATAATTATCAACTATACCTCCACTATTAAATGTAATTTGATCAAAGAAAACGACATGATCTTCTGTTCGGGCTAAAAAATCGGGAATGATAACCATTCGATTGTATGTATCCCCTATGCCCGTGCTAAAATCAAAAGTCAATTCTTCCCAATCTCCGTTTGTAACTGTGTTAGTTACTTCTATTTGTTTGTAGGAAGACTGGTTGTTTGAATCTTCAAATTTAATGGCTACTGAAGTCGCTACTGTTTTCAACACCATCATTTTTACGATACTGTTGTCCTCCGTGAAGGTAAAACTCCCGATATTATCGGAATAAGTAAGAGCCCATGGTTCGCCATTTGTAGTAGCAGTAAATTTAGCCGCCGTAGCTGAGGTATTGACCCCAGAAGTGTTTGGGTTGGATAAGATCTCTAGGGCTGGATTTGACCCGTTATTGTCGACAATCCAATTCCAATCAGCACCCGCACCACCAGCTTCAAAGTCAACTGTACTTTGAGCAAAACCAAAAGAGCCAATTATAAAAGTTAATAGAGTAATTTTATTCATGAAAATTCGTTTAAATATTAATCGGCCAATCTAGTCTTAATTTTTGAATTAAATCCTTTTTATTCAAATAATTACATTTCTCAAATTTTTGACTTGCTCTATTCAATGGTAAAAATATGCGCGCTTGTTTTTTGACCAATGCAGGTAATTACATATAAATAAGAGTTAACATGGTCTGGCATTGGTCCAAATTTTTCCTCTCCCAGTATCGCATTAGCAAATTCAGGAGTGGTATTTGAATGACCGACGATCAAGATATTTTTTCCCTTTGTAATGGCTTTAAATTCCGCAGAATTCAAGTTTCGCGGGTCGTAATAGTGAAGCACTAGCCCCTTATTGTCAGCTGTAGGCATGGCCGTGTGAATCGTCCTGAGGTAATTGGTGGTGTAAATAGCGTCGAGCTCAATTTTTTCAAAAACAGTGCCCCAGTGTAGTGCACGCTGATGCCCTTTTTCCGTTAGTCCAGGATTTGAATTATTCGAATCGGCGCGATCTTTCTCTGCATGACGGATCAAGTAATAGTTAGATACTTCCTGAGCCAAGGTCAGTTGTAAACAAAAAATAAATAGAATAGAAAGGAACTTTTTCATGGTGCGTTAGAGTATTTGGTTAAAACTACAAAAAAGCCCCAACTCGAAATTGAGTCAGGGCCGTTTTTATGGTGTTAATTTGTATCTAAAGCCATTTACTCCTGAGGGTAATCGAAAACAATGTACACATTGGAATATTCAGAAGACAAAGAGATTTTGGTACCGTCAGAAGTGACGAATTTATCCGAATCATCCGTATCTAAACTTTTTTTCATGGCATCGTAAATCTTTCCTAGCATTTCTCTTCCCCTGCCATATCCTTTTTCTTGAAGCCTCAAATTGACCCTAATAGATCTCAATTTGGCGTTAGCATTCAAAGCCCTGTCACTGTCCTGCATCTTCACTGGCGGTTCGCTCAAATAAAAGCGCAAAGAAAACTTAATGTTTTGGTCGAAAGCCATGTGCTCATTAAGTATCGAATAGGTGTCAATACGACTAGAATACAGTGAATTGTCTTGGAGGACATTAATATCTGAACCCTGATCGACGGCCAGACCTTCTAAAGCCTCAACAGAAACCACATTGTTGCCTTTAAACTGGTTGAGGAAACCGCTGAATGGGTCTAAGATGTCTCCATAAAATCCCTCGATATCAATAAATCTACTTTCCAAAGTCTCATTAAGATCAAAGGCCGTATTGTTGGTATAAACCGACTCGGTAAATTCCTCGTGATACATGGATTTGATACCAACGTTAAATGCTGTTTTATCATTGCCTTCTTTATCGATATACATCCATTCGCCGCCATCTTTAGCAAACGCACCACTTCTAAAAAATGGCAATACGTCTTCAAACTCAGCTCTGGTTGTTGGTTGTCTTTGGATATCCATATAGCCGAATTTCCTGTTTGTTCCTTTGTAAACAGCTAGATCGTTGAAGAACTTGATAGGGAAAGATTCTCGAGTTCTTATCAGGAATTCTCCCTTTTTGTCAATCAGACCAAACTCATTATCATTACCTAAGACTGTTGCGGTGCCATCAGAGAACGGGAGGGCCTTTTTCCAATTATCGCTTGAAATAACTTCATTCCCTTGCTCATCCAAATAACCCATTTGGTCGTCTTGTTCAAAAACACTCAATCCGTCATGAAACGGTCCAATGTCATCATATTTAGAGCTTAACGCAATCACTTCCTCGCCTTGAGAATTAATCACGCCTATTCTAGTGATATCGGCCTCTTCGTCGTATTTCTCAACCACTGCCTTTCCTTCGCTAAAGGATTGAACCTCCGAATAAATTGGTTTGATAACTTCCTGGTTTTTCAAGTTATGAAAACCCCACAAACCATCATTGTTGCGAATTTTAATCAGACCCTCAGAAAGTGAACCCGCTTCTTCCACACCTTCTAGAACTTGAACTAAACTTAAGGTCTTGTCCAACAATCCCAACTTGCCATTTTCTAGGCGCACCAATGCATGCCCTTCACTAAAAGACAGGGATTCCTGATGGGTCGTTGAGGTCTCATCACCTGCCGAATTAACATAAACGATTTGATCTTCAAAGGTGTAATAAGCCCAATTTTCGACCATAATGGACGGTCTTTCATCTATCTGAAAATCAACAATAACCTCCCCGTCTAAATTAACAAAACCGTAGTCACCGCGACTAGACGATTTCACCGGAATGGCCACGCCTTCATAATAGGAATTCCCCCCACAGGAAGTTAGGATCACAGCACTGAGAATCAGTAATTTCTTCATAATTTTAATTTTTTTTCAATAATTATCTGACAAAATAACCTTTTTGAGAGAAATAGCCAAACTGGGACTAACAGAATTAAGCCAATTGTTTTAAAAATTGTTCTGCCTGGACCAGGTGACCGTTTTTCTTTTCGTCAGACATTTTACGAAAAGAATGGACCATCATTGAGGTTCTAGGATTTTTAAGAAAGAAGCCTTCTTGATTATGAATAAATCTCCAAAACAGCCCGTCCCAAATGGGCTCCCATGCTCCCTTGGAATAATCACTCATTTTTTTTATATAATTCGAGCCACCGATATAGGGCTTGGTTGCAAAGGTGCCGCCATCGGCAAATTGAGACATACCGTAGACATTGGGCACCATGACCCAATCATAAGCGTCGATAAACAATTCCATAAACCACCGATAAACTTCATCGGGGTCGAATTCACACAAAAACATAAAATTGCCTAAAACCATCAACCTCTCAATATGGTGGCAATAACCCGTTTTTAATACCTTTTTTATAGCGTCATCGACAGGATCAATTCCTGTGGTCCCAGTATAAAAAGATTGCGGAATCTTGCGTTTAAAGTTCCAGTAATTTTGAGTTCTAGAGAAATTGCCTTTAGACCAATACATGCCACGAATGAATTCGCGCCAACCAATAATTTGCCTAACAAATCCTTCTGTTGAATTGATGGGAATCTTTTCTTCCACCGCAAAATGCAGTGTTTTCTCAATTACTTCGCAGGGCAAAATTAAACCGGCATTCATCAGAGGAGACAGAATGCTGTGATTTAAAAAGACATGGTCTTTTACAATGGCGTCTTCGTAGGCACCAAAATCGTAAAACCGATAAGTGAAAAATTGCTCTAACCATTCGGAAGATTCTTGGTGATCGATGGGGTAAATTCTTTGACTGGACAGTTCTCCGGGGTTATCGCCGAAATGGGTTTTTGTATATGCGACAGCTTCGTCCCAGAAATCAGAAGGCTCAGGAAAGTGTATGGTTGGTGGTATTTTGTTTTTGGGAAACTTTTTGCGGTTTTCAACATCAAAGGTCCATTGGCCACCGTCAGGCTGATTGTTCTCATCTACCAAAATACCCCTTTTGAGTCGTTGCTGTTTGTAAAATGAAGTTTGAAAAAACGATTTTTTGTCTTTTCTGAAAAATACACTCAAGTCCTTAATGGAGTTAAAAAACTGAGGGTTTTGGTAAGTGATAAGATCACACGATTGTTTCAAACCATTCAATCTGTTTTGCAACCACTCATCAGTTGGATCCACAACATGTATCTCTTTGATTTCTTTTGAAATCATTTCTTGTTGAAAATTTCTAATATCGGCCAAAACATGGTCTGCACTAATGTAATGAACCTTGCACCCTTGACTTATCAAAAATTGCTGATATGACTTCATCGAAGCGCGGTGAAAAGCAATTTTTTGCTTGTGAAATTGGTAATGTTTAAAAAACAAGTACTCTTCGATGAGGTAAACCTCAAAATCATTTTTGAACAGTGGACTATTCAAAAATAATTGATGGGGGAAAATCAAATTAACCGCGTTACGCATGTGCTTTGTTTTTGATACATTTTTTGCTGCAATATTTGACATTCTCCCAATCGCGCTCCCATTTTTTTCTCCAGCTAAACGGTCGCTGACACACAGGGCATATTTTAGTCGGCAAATGTGACTTAGTCATCAAAAGTTGGTATTTCATTCTCTCGAACGTAAGGAAAGGTTTCAATTTTAGGGAGTCCGTGATAGGTGTTTAAACCTGAAATTCCAACACCTTTATGGGCACTCAAATCCAACTGACCCTTTTTGTCAACGGAAGTGTCCAACACATCCACAAGAACGATTTCGCCAATGATAAAAATGCAGGCATTAGTTAAAGAAATACTCTCGAGATGCTTCATGCCAATCTTAACAGGACTTGACCGAACAAATGGGGCAAAAAAGTCTTCGATATACTGTTTTTGGATTGCCATAACGTCAAACTCAGATTCATCGGCTTTGAGTTTTGCCGATGTATAGTGTGCTTTTTTTACAAAAGCATCGGTTACATGGTTAATGGTATAAAAACCCGTTTCTAAAATATTGGTGTAAGTGTCTGTAAATGGCTCGACTTGCGGTCGCATCACAAAACCTAACTGAGGCGGATTCGAACCCAAATGGACTACGGAAGAAAAAATGGCGACATTGTCCTGTCCTGACCTGGATTTGGTCGCGATAAGATTTGCTGGCTTAATACCAGATATTGAATTGATTAAATTTAATCTATAAATTCGATCGAGATTTTTTAAGTCCTCTGTTTTTAAAATCATACTAGGGCTTTAACAATTGTTTGTTCAATACTTTATCTCTTTTTTACACTTTTTCCAAAATGCAAAAAACGAGGGATAATAGCCTTTAACACTGCTCAAACTATCTCTAGATTCTTCCCGACCTGAATAGTGTGAGTTTAAAGGATGCTCTTTGTAAATTATTTTATCAATGCTCATTTCTTTTTTCAAGTCCATGAATTCGCCGACAAAAATTTTAATGTCAGGAATATTCTCTGAAAGCTTCAATGCAAAATCAATGGCATTCTGACCGACTGGGTTGTCGCTAAAAACGGAGGGCTCCAGCAACAAAACCCTTTGAACATCTTGATCTTTATACCAATGAGGATCTAGATTATAATAATTGTAAATCAAAGTAGTTTGGTTTCTATTTAATGGGGGTCTCTCAACTGCTGGCAATATCGTTTTTAAGATAAACGGAGTCGTTTTCACAAGATCATTTGGTACTTCAAATTGGTCAAATTCACTGTAATCTACATCAAGAAAGGTCCCCTTTTGAGAACTGCGAAAAAAAGTGTTGATATTATCTTGATTGGCATAATACTTTTTATTTGAAAAGGCTCCAGCCACCCATTGCCAACTCAGATGATTACTAGCCAAATCTCCGTCTAAAAGATGGGAATACATCCATTGGGCAGGCTGCAGCCAATGTGAGTTAGCCATATTACAGCATATTGACGCGACGTACATGCGCATGTGGTTATGCATATAACCAGTATCGTAGAGTCCAATAATAGCGCGATCCACAACATCAATTCCAGTTGTAGCGTCTAGAATCGCAGTGGGTACAGCATGGTTAAATATGGGCGCTTGAATATGCTTTAAATCGCTTTTTATGGCATGGCCCTTTGCCGTCCAAATTTCTTGCCAATAATCTCTCCAAGCGAGCTCTTGAACCAATTTTTCAATAGCGGACCAATGGAGTTCTAAGCTCAATAGATGTTGAAAAATTTGTTTCGTAGAAATAACCCCTCTTGAAATATACGGACTTAAATAGGTAACTGCTCCGTCAACATAATTCCGGGTAGAGGCATATCGCAAAGCGTCAATTGCTTTAATTCTGCGCTCAATAGCCGACAAGTTTGTGGGAAAATCTATGGTTAAATATTTATCAGAAGTGAGAAAATTGTTTTCAGCTCTTTTGTTGTAAATATAGGAAAATAGCTGGGTTAAACTTTCAAAATTCGAACAACATAAAAAACCACAACCAACATGTTAATGTAAGTTGCGGCATATAGATGCGCTCTAAACTTTTTTACTCATGTATTTTCGTTACATACCTCAATAAATAAAATGATTTCGATGAACTTCATTGATATCAAGTGCACTAACCCACTTCTTGATCTACTGCTTATCGCCAAAGGATACAGGCTTCATGGCACACGAACAGGATTTCGCCCGCTACATTAACCTATTATATGCTAGCAACACCCGATGTGCCAGATGAACCGCTTTTTAACAATAGAGACAGTAGCTCAGATTAGAACAGAAAAAAGTAAATATGAAGCGGATCGCCGCATTTCAATTGTTTCGATTCTAATCAATTCATTCCCATTAAAATATAAATTTCAATCGGCGACAGGGCCTAGTCATTATTGGCACAATTTATGTGTTAAGGTTAACATCTAGCTGATTTTATAAATCATGGCGTCAAAAGACTCTGGGCTTTGTTAACACCAGATACTTGAAAAGCTCTTTGGAATGAATCTATTTTAAAAGAAATTATTACCTTTGAGGAGGCGCAAATTACTAAACTAACTTGCGCAATGGTTCGGTTAATTTATTTACTTAGTCAAAACCCTTATATGCTGATTACGTTAGTCGTTGTTGTTAGTTTTTTTGCGTCTCGACAAGCTTATCGCATCATTCACTTTATTGGGATATCGAAAAGGTTATTTGCCTCTCTCAATTCGCGGAGTAGTCATTCTAAGCCCGTTCCTCAGTTTGGTGGTGTTGGACTCTACTTCGCCACTTGCATGACTTCATCAGTTTTTATTGCCCTTTTAGTTTTCAACAATTTTGAAGGGATTTATGACACTATTGATAAGTCCGGTAGTGTTTTGGCATTTATATCAGGTTTAACCCTAATTTTTTATACTGGTCTTGTGGATGATTTGATTGACATGAAGGCACGTCTCAAATGTCTCTTTCAATTGGTCAGCATTGCCATTATTATCATTCCAATCAACGGCTATATCGATGTCTTTTACGGCATTTTTGGAACTGAAACACTCCCAATGGCTATTGCAATTCCTTTTACTTTTTTTGTTTACCTGCTAATTATCAACTCTTTTAATCTTATTGACGGCATTGACGGTCTGGCCTCAAGTATAGGGATTTTAGTCAGCCTATTTTTTGGAATTTATTTTGCCTGGATAGGCAGATTTGACCTGGTGGTGTTCAATTTTTCGCTTTTTGGAGCCCTAGCAGGGTTTCTAATTTCTAATTTTTCAAAAACAAAAAAATTGTTTTTAGGCGACTCAGGCTCAATGGTAGTCGGCCTTTGCATTGCCTTCCAAACTTTGCAGTTTCTTACATTGAGTCCGTTATTTGAAACTTCGAGCAGCATCAACCATGGACCAGTTTATATCTTGGGTCTTTTGGCTTATCCTTTAATTGATGTCATGCGCGTTATCATTTCTAGACTTCTCAGAAAGAAAAGTCCTTTTTTACCCGACAGAAACCACATTCACCACAAACTGATTGATCTGGGCTTGACGCATGTTCAAGCAACATGTTTAATACTAGTCTACACCCTTTTTCTCGTCCTCGTAACCTATCTGACTTCTGGATTAAATATCCACGCTCACATCCTTGTAATGGCAGCTCTTGCTTTGGGATTGGCTTTAACGCCTGTAAAAATCCACAAAACAAAATTCAATTCTAAAGCAAGTGTCAAATCTTTCAAAAAAAAGCCAAACGTTCTGAAAGCCTCCTAATTTTAAAGGTTTTGTGGTTGTGATTGATTAAGCGATATTTGTAATTCTAAACTTTAGATTTGAAAAATATTTTAATTACTGGAGGGGCTGGTTTTATTGGGGGTCATGTTGTAAGACTCATGGTCCAAAAGTACCCCAATTACCATATTTTTAATCTGGACAAACTGACTTACGCAGGAAATCTTGGCAATATTGCGGATATTTCAACTTTTTCGAACTACACTTTTTTACACGGGGATATTTGTGATCCTAACTATATTGAACGGCTTTTTAAATCATTTTCTTTTGACAGTGTTATTCATTTGGCCGCTGAGTCGCATGTTGACCGATCGATTGCTGACCCCCTCGCCTTTGTTAAAACCAACATCTTGGGCACTGTTAATTTGCTAAATGCATTTAAATCGCTTTGGCAAGACCAATGGGAAAATAAACTTTTCTATCATATTAGCACGGATGAAGTCTATGGCAGTTTGGGAGCAACAGGACTATTTACTGAAAAGACCGCCTACGATCCCAATTCCCCTTATTCTGCTTCCAAAGCCAGTTCAGACCATTTGGTCAGAGCCTATGGAGAAACCTATGGATTGCCCTATGTGATTTCCAATTGCTCTAACAATTATGGCCCCAATCAATTTCCAGAAAAACTGATCCCCCTATGCATCAATAATATTCAAAATAATATGGCTTTGCCTATTTACGGCGATGGCAAATACACCAGAGACTGGCTGTACGTTGTCGATCATGCCGAGGCTATTGATCGGGTGTTTCATCATGGAAAAAAGGGGTCAACCTACAATATTGGAGGCCACAATGAATGGCAAAACATTGACTTGGTTAAACTCATATGTCGCACGATGGATGACAAGTTAGGGCGCAAAAAAGGCGATTCGGAACAATTGATTCAATTTGTGACCGACCGCCCCGGACATGATAAGCGATACGCCATTGATGCCAACAAAATAGAACGAGAACTGGACTGGAAACCAAGTCTCACTTTTGAAGAGGGTATTGAGCGCACGATCAACTGGTACATGAACAATGGGCCATGGCTCAACAATGTAACTTCAGGAGCATACCTTGAATATTACAAACATCAATATCAAAACTCATGAAAGGCATTGTACTAGCTGGAGGGTCGGGAACCAGGCTATATCCCATAACAAAAGGCGTGTCAAAGCAATTGCTGCCCATACACGACAAACCCATGATTTACTATCCCATTGCTGTACTTCTCGAAGCTGGTATTAGAGATATATTGATCATTTCCACCCCTGATGACTTGCCCAGTTTCAAGAAATTGTTGGGTGACGGATCTGGCTTAGGGGTGAACTTTTTTTTTAAAGAACAGCACTCCCCTGACGGCCTAGCGCAGGCGTTTTTGATAGGTGAAGATTTCATTGGCTCCGATGATGTTTGTCTCGTTTTGGGGGATAATATTTTTCATGGCGAAGGATTGAAAGAAATGACTACAGCAGCAATAGAAAGGGTTAAATCCTCCAAAGAGGCCACTGTATTTGGCTATTGGGTTTCAGACCCTCAGCGCTATGGCGTTGTTTCTTTTGACAAAAACCAACAGGCCATTAATATCGAAGAGAAACCCACAGAGCCACAATCCAATTACGCTGTGACAGGTCTTTATTTCTATCCCAATAGTGTGATTGATATGGCCAAAAAAATCAGACCTTCGACAAGAGGAGAATTAGAAATTACGGCCGTTAACGCCGCGTATCTCGACAAAGGCGATCTATATGTTCAAATAATGGGGAAAGGTTATGCTTGGCTTGATACTGGCACACACCAGTCACTTTTAGAGGCATCGAACTATATTCAAGCTATCGAAAATCGTCAAGGCCTAAAAGTAGCATGTCTGGAAGAAATCGCCTTTAAAAATGGCTACATTGATGCCAACCAAATTTTGAAATTGGCGGAATCACTAAGAAGCACCAATTACGGGCAATACCTTTTTCAATTAGTTAAGCGATGAATATCATAGAAACAACTATTTCGGGTCTTAAAATTATTAAACCCCATGTATTTTCGGACGAAAGAGGGTATTTTATGGAAAGTTTCAAATCTTCTGATTTTTCGGAAACTACTTTCATTCAAGACAATGAGTCTAAGTCTAGAAAGGGTGTTTTAAGAGGCTTGCACTTTCAGATGCCTCCTTTTGCTCAAACCAAGCTCATTCGTGTCACATCAGGTGAGATTTTAGACATCGTTGTAGATTTGAGATATCACTCGCCTACGTTTGGACAGTTCTGTTCAGTCACCTTGAATAGTGACCATAAATATCAATTATTAGTGCCCAAAGGCTGCGCCCACGGTTTTAGAGTATTAAGCCAAAACGCTACGGTGAATTATAAGATAGATGCCCCTTATCGTCCAGAGCAGGAAAGAGGTTTGCGATTTGACGACCCCATTTTAAATATTGACTGGGGTGAGACTGAGGGGGTGATTTTATCACCGAAAGACCGAGAATTACCACTTTTTAACCCCAACGATTTCCAAGGGATTCTTTGGTAAAATTTTAAGTTCAT
>JAURRA010000005.1 GCA_030835825.1 Flavobacteriaceae bacterium | reverse complement strand
TCATATGTTTTTGATGTTGTTAGGGCGGAAGTTCCAAAAATGAAACTAGACGATGTCTTTGTCAAAAAAGACGACATCGCCATTGCTGTTAAAGCTGAATTGAACGATGCTATGTCTGATTATGGCTACGACATCATTAAAACCTTGGTTACAGATATCGATCCTGATGCTCAAGTTAAGTCAGCCATGAATCGCATCAATGCCTCAGAACGCGAAAAGATTGCAGCCCAATACGAGGGCGATGCCCAACGCATTTTAATTGTAGAAAAAGCCAAGGCAGAAGCCGAAAGTAAGCGTCTTCAAGGCCAGGGTATTGCCGACCAAAGGCGGGAGATCGCGCGCGGTCTTGAGGAGTCTGTAGAAGTGCTCAACAAGGTGGGTATCAACTCTCAAGAAGCGTCAGCACTTATCGTTGTAACGCAGCATTACGACACCCTGCAGTCGCTGGGCGAAGGCACAAACAGTAACCTGATCTTGCTGCCCAATACACCGCAAGCGGGAAGTAATATGCTCAATGATATGGTCGCCAGCTTTTCCGCCAGCAATCAAATTGGGGAAGCCATTAAGGAGGGCAACAAAAACAAGAAATCTTAGTCGTTGATTTGCAACAGTTTTGCTTCGGAGGCCAACAATGCGTTGTCGGCTTGTGACGCGTCCTTTAAGAAAACCTTTAAAGCATTTGTAATTTGACCCCCATTATTAATCCAAACGGCTGCGGTTAAAACGGCCGCAATACGCGTTCCTGTTTTCTTTTGTGCGGTTTTAAATAAAGGTTCTAAGTCTTCATAGCTCACGGCATCGGCTAAAGTCAGGATTTCTTGACGCACCTTGAGGCGTTTTTCCTCAGGTAAATTTGTGTATTTTTTACCGAGTCTTTTGATGTCTTCTATGGCGGAGCGCTCAGAGCCTTTTGCGGCATTTGAATGTTGAAGTATTGGATTCTGTGGTTTTTTAGCCCAATTATCTCTCAAGCCAACCGTTTTATTAAAAACAAGCTGATTTGGAGTGCTGTCTGGGTCAGCAACAAAATACCCTAGTCTTTGAAACTGAAAGTGGTCTCCGGGCTTGGCGGTGGCCAAACCTGGCTCCAAATAAGCCTCTACACGATGCAAAGAGTCTGGGTTGAGATGACTCATAAAATCAACATCCTTGTCCGTATCGGGTGATTCGTGCTTGAAGAGCCGATCATAAATCCGAACTTCGGCTTTAATGGCATGAGGTTCAGAAACCCAATGCAAAGTCCCTTCCACTTTTCGAAGGCTTGCCTCTGAACCACTTCCACTCAAACTATCTGGATCATAGGTACAATAGACTTCAGTTACTCGGCCATTGGCGTCTTTCTGGACGCTTTCTGCTTTGACAATATAGGCGCTTTTGAGTCGTACTTCTTGACCTAGTGACAATCTGAAAAACTTGCGTTCCGCAACTTCTTTAAAGTCCTCTCGTTCAATTAACAGCGTATTTGAAAATGGTATCTCTCTATCGCCTGCAGACGGGTCTTCGGGGTTAATCTCTCCTGACAACATTTCTATTCTACCTGCATCATAGTTAGTGATTACTAATTTTATAGGATCCAAAACAGCCATAGCTCTGGGGGCAATAGTGTTAAGGTCTTCTCTGACACAAAACTCCAACAGAGCGACATCAATAACGTTCTCTCGCTTGGCCACGCCTACAGTTTCAACGAAATTTCTCAATGACATTGGCGTATAGCCACGACGTCGAAGGCCAGAAATAGTCGGCATCCGTGGGTCGTCCCACCCGGCTACAATATTTTGCTCAACTAGCCTAAGTAATTTTCGCTTACTCATTACGGTATAAGACAAATTAAGCCGCGCAAATTCGCGCTGTTTTGGAAGCAACGTCCCCGCTTGTCCAATCTGATCCAAACACCATTCATATAAATCACGGTGCGGTTTAAATTCTAGAGAGCATAGCGAGTGAGATATGCGCTCAATATAGTCGCTCTGCCCGTGGGCCCAATCATACATAGGGTAGATACACCAATCTTGTCCCGTTCTATGATGCGATTGTTTCAGAATACGGTAGAGGATAGGATCGCGCAAAAGCATATTGGGACTTGCCATGTCAATTTTAGCTCTTAATACATGGCTGCCCGAATCGTGTTGCCCTAACTTCATTTCATTGAACAAACGCAAATTCTCTTCTACCGTTCTTAGCCTAAAGGGGCTGTTTGTTCCCGGCTCCGTTGGGGTTCCTTTTTGTGCGGCGATGTCTTCACTAGATTGAGAATCGACATAGGCATTGCCCAATTTAATTAAAAGAATGGCCCATTGATAAAGTTGATCGAAATAATCGGAAGTGTAACACTCCTTGTCCCACTGGTATCCGAGCCATTGGATGTCAGTCTTTATGGCGTCGACGTACTTTTGTTCTTCCTTGGCAGGATTGGTGTCGTCGAAACGCAAATTCACAGGGGCGCCGTACGCTTCTCCCAACCCAAAACTGATGCCTAAAGCCTTGGTGTGTCCGATGTGCAAAAAACCGTTAGGCTCGGGCGGAAAACGAAATCTAAGAGAGGATACAGGTAGTCCTGCAGACAGACCGTCTTCGATAATTTGTGTGATAAAATTTTTATTAGATCGGGCTTCTGACATCATCTGATTTTGAACAGCAAATGTAACTAAAACACAAAAAACTTGGAGAATAATCTATATTTGAATCAAAATTAATAAAGGATGGATACAATAGTATTGAATCAAGTCAGGATATACGCCCATCACGGATGCTTGGCTGAAGAAACTGTCATAGGCAGCGATTATTTGGTCAATCTGGAAGTGAGTTCTGATTTAACCCTATCTGCCACCACGGATTCGCTCGAGGATACTGTTGATTACGTTTTACTCAACGACATTATTTCTGAAGAAATGAGCATACCTCGAAAGTTATTGGAAACGGTGGCTAGCAGTATTTTAGACAACATCATGAAGCGCTGCGACACAGTCCATTCGGCATCGGTTTCAGTTTCTAAGCTCAACCCCCCAATTGGTGGTGATGTAGGAAACGTTACTATTAAAATGACTAGGGAAAGAAAACCGCTGTAAGACAGGGAGTGATTAAATTTTTCCTACATTTGTGATCTTAAAAATGGCGTCTTGGCCGAGTGGCTAGGCAGAGGTCTGCAAAACCTTTTACAGCGGTTCGAATCCGCTAGACGCCTCAAAATTACCTCCTTATTTTTCTATCATGTATGCCGGGTTTAATTGATCGCCCGGCAACATTCCTTTTACTATCAATACAATGCCACATATTACAAGCAGATAGCCTAGTATTTTTGTTACCCAAATGATCCTTAATGGCGTCAATTTTGTTTGCAACTGTTTCGCAGCAATAATTTTAATCAGATCGGTAATCAAGTAGACGCCCAACATGGTGGCAAAAAAAACAACGAAATTCTCAATCGACCCGTCAAATCTTGGGCCAACCACAATCACAGTTCCTACCCAAAATACCAATACACCAACATTGATGATGTTCAACAAAAATCCTTTGAGGAACAGCCCAAAGTAGTTTGAGTTAATCCCCAATTCTTGCATTGGTATGTCTTTTTTTTCTACCTTTTTAATAGATAATATTACTCCATATATAACCATTCCAGCGCCACCAAACAGGTACAATATGGGAGAATTACTTAAACTTTCCAGTAGTTGGTAGCTGCTATAATAGGCTAGAGTGATAAAAACAACATCTGAAATAAGCACCCCTATATCGAAGGAAATAGCTGCTCGAACACCTTTGGTGGCACTTGTCTCGAGCAGCATAAAGAATACTGGCCCCAGCATAAAACTGAGAAAAAAACCTAGTGGTATAGCTGTCTTGATTAAGTCTACCATACCAGTGCTAATTCATCAGAACTACTCTACCGCCAATAAGGTTAGATTTAGAAACGGTTTTCGGGCTGCCATAAACATGCACATCTCCGCCCGCCTTGATATCTGTAGTTAGTAATCCTGTGACATAACAATTGACTTCACCCCCGGCACGAATTCTAACGTCTGTATCTGTGGTTTGTAATTTTTGTGCGTTGACTACACCGCCAGTATTTACTTTAATAGCATGTTTGTCCGACATCCCCGACAAATTAATAACACCACCGGAATATGACTTAGACTCAATAAAGGAGGCATCTATACTCAATTCTATTCTAGCACCTTCTTGAGCACGACACTCAAAACTCGTTGCCTGTATTGGTGACGAACTGTAAACAACGGCCCCTTCGTTTGCGTCTACTGTAAAAAGAGACTTGTAATATAATGTTGCATTTATATCCGCACCATCGAAAGTCCGGGGTAATGCCATTCTTAATTTTAACGTCCCATTTTTATTGATCACCTGAACTTGACCAGCGTCAACGCCAAAAATTTCAATTCTATTGGTGTCGGATGGCGTCAATTCGACATTCAGTAAGTCATAAACTTTTAGCTCTGTAAAGTCGCCAATATTTTTAGTGACATTAGGTTGACATAATAACAAATAAGGTGTTAATAGAACGAGGTAAAATGCTGTTTTCATAGTGGTATTTTAAAAAGATTCGAGTGATTAGGAAGCATAAAATTAAAACAAATTAAATTAATCTATTTCTGCCAAATAAAAATCCAGATGTTTTTTCACTAAATCACACGATTTTACTCTTACAGACACTTCATCACCCAATTGATAAGATGTTCCTGTACGCTGTCCAACAGCGCTGTAGGTGGACTGGTCAAAAATAAAATGGTCGTGTTTCATATCGCGCATTCTAACCATGCCTTCACATTTATTTTCGATAATTTCTACATAGATTCCCCAGTCTGTTACTCCAGAAATTACACCTCTAAATATTCTGTTATCATGGTTTTGCATGTATTTTATTTGCATATACTTGATAGACTCCCGCTCTGCACGCGAAGCAACGTATTCCATTTGAGAACAATGTTTACATTTATCTTCGAGCGACTGAGTGTCAACAACGGCCCCATGATCTAAATAATGTTGCAATAACCTGTGAACCATAACATCTGGGTATCTCCGTATTGGTGAAGTAAAATGAGAATAGTAGTCAAATGCCAGCCCGTAGTGACCAACATTCTGAGTTGAATATTCGGCCTTGCTCATTGTACGAATAGTTAAAGTGTCAATTAAATTTTGCTCTTTTTGACCCTTGATATCGTCTAAAAGTTTATTCAGAGATGCTGCTGTAGATTTTCTACTTTTAAGATCCAGATCATACCCAAAATTTGAAATAAGTTTTTTTAAATCATATAATTTTTGCTCATCTGGCTCATCGTGAATTCTGTATACAAATGGTTTAATAGGCTTTTGAGATCCAATAAAAGTGGCTACACTTCTATTAGCTAATAACATAAACTCTTCAATTAATTTGTTTGCATCTTGACTGGTTTTAAAAAATACACCGGTAGGCTCACAAGCGTCGTCTAGATCAAATTTTACTTCTACTTTATCAAATGAAATAGCGCCTTGCTTCATTCTGTTTTTTCTCAATATTTTTGCGACTTGATCCAAAGTAATGATAGATCCTAGTAGGTCTTCAGAAATATCATATGATTTGGTGTTGAGAGAAATATCAGCTGGAATGGTTTTATGTTTTGTTTCAATAACAATTTGGGCTTCTTCGTACGATAGCCTCATATTGCTGTGAATTACGGTTCTACCAAACCATTGGTTATAAATCTTTCCAGTATGATCCATATTAAATACTACTGAAAATGTCAATTTATCTTCATGTGGTCTTAATGAGCAAGCTTCGTTTGATAGAACTTCGGGTAACATCGGAACCACTCTATCTACCAGGTATATAGAAGTTGCTCTTTCATAAGCTTCCTTATCTAAAATAGATCCTGCTTTTAAATAGTGAGATACATCGGCAATATGAATTCCAACTTCAAATTGATTGTTATCTATTGGTTTAAAAGAAATAGCATCATCAAAATCTTTTGCATCTTTAGGATCAATGGTAAACGTTAAGGTATTTCGCATATCTCTACGCGCACTTATATCGTCGTGTGTGATTATTGTGTCTAAATTGTTGGCATACTGAGCAATTTCTGTTGGAAAGTCATAAGGTAAATTGTAAGAAGCCAAAATACTGTGTATTTCTGTACTATGCTCACCCGGTCTTCCTAGGACTTGATTTATTTGACCTGTGGGTGCCTCGGCTTTCGATGGCCAATCTAATAATTGAACTACCACTTTATCGCCATCAACTGCTCCATTGAGATCTGCTAAATTGACGAAAATATCTACATACATCTTTTCGTCATCAGGAACAACAAAAGCAAACTTTTTAGACAACTGTACTAACCCGACATAAGTGGTTTTTTCTCTAAGAATAACTTCTGTAATCTCTCCTTCGATTTTCCCATTATCGCGTCTATTAAAGACATAGACTTTTACAATATCTCCGTTGAGGGCTTTACCTAAAAATTTCGATTTGATAAAAACATCGGAATCAAATGAATCCGATATAACATATCCATTGCCTTTGGCTGATATATCTAGTTTACCTTCAATATATCTTTCATCAATAATCAATTTGTATTTACCACGTTCCACTTCATGAATTTTCTTGGTTAGGGCTAAACTGTGAAGTGATTTAATGAGTATATTCCGTGTTCGAGTATCTTTGATTTTTAGTTTTGACGCAATTTGTTTGTAATTCAGAGGTTGGTCTTTTGAATCACGCAAAGTCCTAATTATATTCTGTGTTAATTCACTATTTGGTTTGCTTCCCTTCTTCTTTTTACCTCTACCCATATTTTGTTATATGTTACAAAACTACTGCATTAAAAATGTACCCATGCTATTAGTGCGTTAACTTATCCACATTAATAATTTTATATTCAATTTATTTAGAATTTAAAATATAAAAATATGGAGATGATTATAGGCTGTTAATAGCGTTTAAAAAAAAACCAAACTATTTAAATATACACATTAAACCTATTTTATCAACCGTATTTAAACACATTATAATATTTTAACTATCTGATTTATATAACTTTAGTATAGTTATTGACTTTTTATACCGTTAGAATTAATATCTATCTTTTTGATAAAATCTAAGCGCTCCCTAGTTAATAAGCCTAATATTTTTTATGAATAAGTTTAACAAAAAATAATACAATTAAAATAGGTTAATAAAACTTATTTTCTAAATATGAGTAATAAACTGATATGCAATAAAAAGTTATTAATAATTACTTTCATTTTCTACACCATTTTAATAACATCTTTAAATAACATTGTTAATTTTTGTAGTTTTAAGTCGGTAAAAAACAGACCACACTATGACTATCGCTATAGGTAATGATCATGCTGGAACAGCATACAAAAACGCAATATTAGAAGCGCTTGAAAATCAAGGTTTTAGTACGTTAAATTACGGTACTAATGACGAAAAAAGTGTGGATTATCCTGATTTTGTTCATCCGGTAGCTCAAAGTGTAGCCAATAATAAATCTAACTTTGGTATTCTAATATGTGGTTCAGGGAATGGGGTTAGTATGACTGCCAATAAATATCCTAACGTTCGTGCTGCCCTATGTTGGAATACTGAAATTGCTCAACTCGCTAGATCACACAATAACGCTAATATATTGAGTTTGCCCGCTAGATTCACCAATATAAAAGAGAGTTTAGATATTGTAAAAACTTTTCTTTCAACTGAATTTGAAGGGGGAAGACATGAAAGAAGAGTCGAAAAAATCAATATTGCTTAATGTCTCACTGTCATCATCATCATCATCATCATGGGAATGAAAAAAACCTACTGATCTCAATTGTATTAAATGTTTTAATAACCGTCGGGCAAATTTTAGGCGGTTTAATGGCTGGAAGCTTGGCTTTAATCAGTGATGCTGTACACAACTTTTCAGATGTTGTTTCACTAGTCATTAGTTACATCGCCTCGAAAGCGAGCAAACAACAAGCTTCAGTTTTAAAAACCTTTGGTAACAAACGCGCTGAAATATTAGCTGCTTTTATTAATGCGTCTTCTTTAATGGTAGTGGCGGTCTTGCTTGTGGTAGAAGCGGTTAAACGCATTCAAAAACCAGAACCTATTGAAGCTAATATTGTGATTTGGCTAGCTTTATTAGGTATTTTATTTAACGGGTTTAGTGTGCTGTTACTGCAGAAAAATAGCAAACACAATATGAATATCCGCTCGGCTTACTTGCACTTGGTTTCCGATATGTTGGCTTCAGTAGCTGTTATGTTGGGCGGTATTCTCATCAAGTATTTCGAAATCTATTGGATAGACAGCTTATTAACTCTTGGTATAGCTCTTTACTTAATAGTAATGGGTTTCGATTTACTCAAATCGTCATTTAAGGTTTTAATGTTGTATACTCCTGAAGATTTAGAAATTGAAGCCATAGTTAAAGATGTTGAAAGTTTAGATTGTGTAACAAATATGCATCATGTTCATGCCTGGCAATTGAATGAACACGAAATACACTTGGAGGCACATATTGATTTTGATAAAGACATTAGACTGTCTGAATTCGACGATATTTTAAAGCTCATAGAAGACAGATTAAAGCAAAAATTTAGCATCAATCATGTTAATATTCAACCTGAATTTGGTAAATGCGACGACAAAGACGTTATTGTACAAGACTAATTTTATGGAGGTATACACCAAATCTTTTGAACAATTATCGCGTTATGAACTCTATGATTTGTTGAGGCTACGCAGTGAAGTTTTTGTGGTTGAGCAAAATTGCGTGTATCAAGACATGGATTTAAAAGACCAAAAAGCGCTTCATATTTTAGGCTATTTCAAGGGTGAATTGGTGGCTTATACACGACTGTTTAATGCCGGTGAGTATTTTGAGCAACCGAGTATTGGAAGGGTATTGGTTAAGAAAAAATACAGGAACAGAAAGTGGGGGCACGACCTCATGGAGTTCTCTATCAAGGCAATACAAGACCACTATCAGTCAGCAACAATTAAGATTTCTGCACAACAATATCTTGAAAAATTTTACAACAACCTTGGTTTCGTAACAGAAGGAGCGCCCTACCTTGAGGACGGCATACCACATTTGGCGATGATTAAAAATTAGTTAATCTTCACAATTTCTATTTCTACCCGTCGGTCGTATTTACTGGGCCCTCCTAGGGGAAATTGATGCCCCAACCCTTTATAATCCATGCGTTCTTTTTCAATTCCTTGAGCCAAGAAGTAGTCGTAAACTCTTTTAGCTCTTGCTACAGAAAGATTGAATTTTTTAGTTCTTCTATCAATAGCGTCTCTTCCTTGATCAGTACAGCAAACATGTCCAAGAATAACAAAAGACACCTCTTTCCGCTCTTTGAGAATACGGCTAATTTTTTCTAAATTGTCTAAAGATTCCTTTAAAACATCGCTGTAACCAGTCCGAAATAATATATCTTTTAAAATAATTTTATCCCCTATTTTGAGTTCACCCTCCAAACCTTGTGACTTTTTAATTGCCGTATTCTCTTCGATATTTTTTGCCTCAAGTCTAACCATAATATCTACCCTTCTATTCAAGCCTCGCTGATTATCAGTAGACAAACTATCTTCTTGACGCAAGAGAACCTCTCCTTTTCCGTCAACGTAGGTTATTAATGCTTTGTCATGCTTTTGTTTTACTAAGGCATTCTGTATAACCACAGCACGACGCATGGACAAATCTAAATTGTATGTGTCTGTTCCCCTGTCGTCACAATAACCAACAATTTGAAAATCTTGAACTTCTAATGTTTTTAAATTTTTTGAGAATAAAAGAAGTCGTTGCTTTTCGGTGCTCGACAATTTGTCAGAATCCGTTTCGAAAAATACTTTATGAGTAATCACAGATTGTCCAACACAAAGCTGGATAAAGGAATAAAAAACCACAATCAGGAATGCTCTAAACATAGACTACTGTTTTTTTAAAAATGCATTATACTGTTCATTATTGGTGAGCAATTGGCGCGCCTGACCAATGATTCGATCGTTGTTGATTTTGTATTGATATAGGCCTTCTCGATAAAACAATCTCAGCGCAATTTCGTAAGCTATTTGTTGTTTAAACGCAGTTTTAGCCGATTTTATTTGCTTTTTTTTGGATTCTTCTAGAGCATCGCCCAGGGCGCGAATAGAAGCCGTCAAGGATTCTGCAGAATCCTCATCGGCTATAGCTTTCTCCAATTCAACGAGAGCGCTATCTGATGCGGTTGATATTTTTGCCTGTGCCAAAAACTGATCGAACTGGGCGTCGGTAATAAGAATTTCATTATCTTTTAAAAACGGATCAAAAGTTTTTTGGCTATTGACATAATTGAAAACAATCCCCTGTTCCAGAGCCAATCTCACAACACCAGGAGTAGACTCTTCTTCAATGATAAGATCGGGCAAAACGCCACCACCATCGAAGACAGGTCTTCCGTTTTTGGTTTTAAATTCAGAATAATTGCGCTGAGCAGCAACACCCTTATCGTTCCTGTTTCGGTAATCTAAGGCCTGAATGCATCTTCCTGAAGGTGTGTAATATCGAGAAATTGTAATTTTAAATTGGGTTCCGTAAGCTAAAGGCTTTTGTTGCTGTACCAAGCCTTTGCCAAAACTTCTCTCACCCAAAACCACTGCGCGATCTAAATCTTGCAATGCCCCTGCCACAATTTCACTTGCTGAAGCGCTACGACTATTCACCAGAACAACGACCGGCAAATTGGGCGCAATGGGCTCGTTTTTAGTTAAATAGACTTTGTTTTGAGACGGAAGATTGGATCGGGTTGAAACCACCAATTCGTTTTTTGGAATAAAAAAATTAACAATAGCTATCGCTTGACTCAACAGTCCTCCTGGATTTCCTCGAAGGTCCAACACCAAGCCCGACACTCCTTGGTTTTGCAGCTTTCTAATAGCTTGGTCTAGTTCAACAGCAGCCTTTTCAGAAAATTGTGTCAAGGCAACATAACCAATCTTATCCTCTAACATTTCGTAAGCGGGAACAACCGAAGGTTCTATGTCGTTGCGAACCAAATTGCCGTTATAAATATTGCCACTACGCTTGTACTTTAAAGACACTTGGGAACCATTAGGCCCAGAGAGTAGCGTGGTTATGTCTCCTTGATAACCAATCAAAGTCAAGCCCTCAATTTCTATTAATGTGTCTCCAGCTTTGAGCCCCGCAGCATCAGAAGCGCCTCCTTTATAGGTTTCTGTTAAGAGCAGGCCATCTTCAATAATCTTTAATTTGGCACCAATAGAAGCCAGATTAGACTCTTGCCTAAGTCGCGCGGCTTCGATGTCTTGCTCGTTCATAAAGACGGAATAGGGATCAAGTGTAGACATCATTTCTACAATTGCCGCGGTCATCAATTCAGCAGGATTTGTCTCGTCTACAAAGTTCAATTGAATTTCCTTAAATAAGGTATTGAAAATGCCTAATTGCTTTGAAATTTCAAACAAATTCGGAGGATTTGCACGTGTCAAATAGGGCGCGACAGTGCACAAGGTTATAATCAAGAGTCGTTTTAGGTTATAGTGCTTATTCATTCTCGTGGTTTTTAATCCGCTCCAAAAATTTATCAAACAAGGTATTGGCAGCCTGGTCAATTGCTTCAAAATCAGGCATAGTCTTGCCAATGTATAGGATCATAAAGTTTGACGGGCCAACATTGAAGGAGGAAACTCTTGGCCACTGTTGCTTGATTGCCCCTCTCAATAGGCGCTTGATGCGATTGCGGTCAACAGCCCGTTTGAATAACTTTTTGCTTACAGACACTCCCGATTGCCATTCTGCGCTCGGCGCGTAAAACAAAATCAGGGGAAACTTTTTAATCGAGGCGCCTTTATCAAAAAGCGCACCTATTAATTTTTCTTTTTTTAAACGGCCTAATTTTGTCTTCATAGCCTAAGTAAATTACAAAAACAGAACGACAAACTTTCAAACAGCTTGACTTTAATTAGTTTTCTGTCGCATAACTATTGTTTTCACGCTTAACGTCAGCCATTTTTTGCAATGGATCAATAACAACCGTACTCACCTCTTTTTTGAGGTCTAAGGAATAGGTTGGGTAGGCCCAAGCCCAACTGTCGTGAACATTAACATCAGGTTCTAGCGGCTTAACCGCTCTCATCATCGTTAATGGAATATGATGTTTTTCGCTACTTCCGTCGTAGTAAGTCACTGTTAAATCGACAGGCATGGGCATCAGGCCTAAGCGCTCTAAAACCACAGTGGTGCCCGAAGGATTGCTAGTAACAGATTTAACGGCGTAGTCAATTTGATTTGTAGTCTGGGTCCAATCCGTGAGGTACCAACTCAATTCAGCTCCTGACACCAGTTCAGCACAACGGATAAAGTCGTTAGGCGTTGGATGTTTGAAGCTCCAATCATTAAAATATTTTTTTAAGGTTTGGTCAAGATTGTTTTGGCCAATGACATAACTCAACTGATCCAGAAAAACTGCTCCTTTACTGTAGGCCGAGACGCCATACCCATAATTGAAATTATAACGGTCGGCATGGGTAGACTGCGGCTGCTCTACGCCAGACTCTGCTAAACGCAAATAACTCCGATATGATCTGTAAGAGGGGTTGTCCGTATTGACTCCTGCCAATTCAGCCTCTGCGCGGTCGCTGATATAAGATGTAAACCCTTCGTCCATCCACTCGTGTTGAGACTCGTTAGTTGCCAGTAAGAATTGAAACCAGCTGTGAGCCATTTCGTGTGCGGTTACCCCAAAAAGACTTTCAAAGGAACGGTTTCCTGTGATAAAGGTGCACATCCCATACTCCATACCGCCATCTCCAGCTTGTATTACAGAGTATTGGTCATAAGGGTATTTGCCGATATGTTTGCTGAAAAAGGTCATGAGTTCAGCGGTTTTTGGCTGAAGCTTTTTCCAATTGTCAATTATTTTCGGGTCGTTTTGATAGAAGAAGTGCAGCGTTGGGCCGTCCTTCATTTTTAAACTATCGTGAATATAGTCGGGATCGGCACCCCAAGTAAAATCGTGAACCATTGGCGCTTTGAAATGCCAACTGAGCTTGTCCCCGCCCAATGGATTCCCCTTTTTTGAGCTATAGCCATGTCCAATTTCCTCGGGATTTTGCAAATAACCAGTGCCGCCAATCACGTAATTTTTATCGATGTTAATCGTGACGTCAAAGTCTCCCCACACGCCGTGAAATTCTCTACCTAAATAAGGATCAGCATGCCAACCTTCAAAGTCGTATTCGGCCAATTTAGGATACCATTGGGCCATAGAAAGCGAAATGCCTTCGGCATTATCCCTCCCAGAACGTCGTATTTGGACCGGCACCTGCCCATTGAACACCATGCTGAAAGTTGTTGACTCCCCTGGTTTAATAGGCTTGTTAAGGCCCACCTCTAAAATGGTCCCAGACACCTTGTATGCCAAATTTTTGCCGTCTTGTTTTAGGCTGCTAACGTTCAAAAAGCCAATTTCTTCTGGCGTGAGTTTGGAAATTCTATCGGCAACACGGGAATCAGGATCGGCAATACTTCTCGAACGAACGTCCATTTCACTCCCGGGTTGAAACGCGTTGAAGTACAAATGATAGAATACTCTGCTCAATGTATCTAAAGAATTGTTCGTGTAGTTCAGCTCTTGAGCGCCGGTATAGCCAAAGGTATTGACGTCCATGTCAATAACCATCTTATAATCGACCTGTTGCTGCCAGTAGCCATTATCAAATCGCTGCGCATGAGCAATAGAAATTACCGAAGCAATCAGACAAAAATTCAAAAGTGTTTTCATAGAACTAGAGGTTTAAAAAAACAGCCTTGCGAGGGCAAGGCTGTATGAATGGTTTATTTAGATCTTTGCGCCGCCATAACGAGGGCGTTGTAAGCATTGACAATACGCCCCGATTGTGACATCCCTTCGAAAGGGCCAGTTTTCGCTGGATCACCACCAATAATAACCTCTCGGTTAATTTTTAGGCCAGAAGCCATCATAATCTGCTTGACCTCTGCAGCTGAAAGTTTGGGATAATAGGAGCGTATTAAGGCAGCCACTCCGGCAGCTGATGGCGCAGCCATTGAGGTGCCACTTTTAGAATCATATTCGTTTTCAGGAGTGGTTGAATAAACAGCAGAACCTGGAGCGAATAAATCGACGTTAATGGCGCCGTAATTGGAGAACCCTGAGACTAATTTGGAACCGTAACTCGACGTGATTGACCCTACAGACAAAAACGTATTTGAGACCTCGGGGCCTGTGCCAAAGGTGTCGTTAGGAAATACGTTAACCGTATCAATATCAGCCCCTTCGTTGCCAGCTGCGTTGACAATGAGAACATCTTTTGAGCCTGCATAAGCAATGGCTTCACGAACTTTGTCACTATGGGGAGAATAGTATTTTCCAAAGCTAGTGTTAATTACCTTGGCACCGTTGTCGGCAGCATATCTGATAGCCAGGGCAACATCTTTATCGTACTCGTCTCCGTTTGGAACAGCTCTTACCGCCATGATTTTAACGTTGTTTGCAACCCCATCCATGCCGATTCCGTTTTGGCGTTCAGCCGCAATAATCCCAGCGACATGTGTGCCGTGACTCTCGGATTTTTTTACTGGCTTCACATTGTTGTCACCATAGGAGGTTTGTGAAAAATCATCGGGGTTATCTCCAGTAGTTCTTCCGCGAAAATCTATATTATAGTTAAAATTCACCTGATCGGAAAAATACTCAATGCCACCTTTGAGCTGATCTATGGCCTCTAAAAGGGAGCTAAATCCAAAACCATACATTTGCTTTGCGGCTGAAACGGATTCCTTCAAATTTTCGTCGTCTGTTTCTATAGCACGAACCTCGTCCGCTGTAAAATCTTCTTTACCAAAATGAGCGCTAAGTGCTTCTTGGGCGTTGGATGCCATTTGAAAAATCTGCTCATATCTTGTTTTACTACTTTCAGCACCACTGCGGTTTTCTTCATATTCGGCCTGAGCCTCGTCATATCTTGGATTTGTGCGGTCTCCGCTGGCTAGCAAACGGACAAGCTCTAGCTGCTCGTCATAGGCTGTGCCTAAAAAATTCCAGCCGTGAACATCGTCAACAAATCCATTGCTGTCGTCGTCTTTGCCATTGTTCGGAATTTCGTCTTCGTTTACCCATACATTGTCATTCAAATCTTCGTGGTCGATATCAATGCCAGAGTCAATTACAGCTACTATAACCGTTCGTCCTTTTTTGCCTTGCAAAAGTTCGGCGTAAGCTTTGTCGACACTCATGCCTGTAATAGTGTCTTTTTGTAAATCTAAGTGGCCCCAGTGATGACTTTCGGCTTCTGTAAGCGGGGTCTCTTTAACAGGTGTATTGTCGACATTACCAATAGGTGTAGAAACAATCGCTGCTGCGCCACATCCTGTGAGTAAAATTGAAGCAAATAAAATCGAGAGAAAGGACTTCATGTAATTCATGATATTTAAAGTTAAGTTAAAAAAAGTCTTGGCATTTGTAGGTCTCATGGAGCCGAACGCCTTTATCTGTATGCTGCACCGAAATAAGTTCGTTGTGCGCATCGTGTTCCAAAAATAACAAATAATTGTGGTCGGCCGCAATTTTCAAAAACAATTCTTTTTCATCCAAGGTTAGCAGTGGACGCGTGTCATATCCCATGACATAGGGAATTGGAAGGTGCCCGACCGTCGGCAAAAGGTCGGCCATAAATGCGATCGTGCGACCCTTGTAGTTTAATAGAGGAATCATTTGCTTTTCCGTGTGGCCATCGGCAAAAAAAGCTTCAAATCCCAATCCAGTGTCGGCATTCTTTTGATCAGAAGGGCTTGGCACAAAGTGTAGTTGCCCAGTTTCAAGCATTGGGTGTAAGTTTTCTTTTAAGAAAGAGGCTCGCTCCCTTTTATTGGGTTCTGTGGCCCATTGCCAATGGTCCTTATTGCTCCACAGCTTTGCGTTTTTAAAAACGGGTTCAAAACCTGATCGGCTAGAATTCCATTTTATGGTTCCGCCACAATGGTCGAAATGTAGGTGAGTATGAAAAACATCAGTGATATCCTTGGGCTCAAACCCGTGCTTTTTCAAAGAAGAAATCAGCGAGTCATTTCCCCAAGGAGAATAATACCCAAAAAATTTGTCGCTTTGCTTGTCTCCCATCCCGGAATCTATTAGAATAAGTCGATTGCCGTCTTCGATCAACAAACAGCGAGCGGCCATATCTATAAGGTTATTTTGATCAGCGGGATTGGTTTTTTGCCAGATAGACTTGGGGACAACACCAAACATGGCGCCGCCATCGAGCTTAAAATTTCCTGCTTTGATAGGATAGAGTTTCATAGGGTTAAGAATGATCGTTTTCAACGACTTGAAAGAGGCGGCTGCTAAAATCAATTAAACGGGTGATTTCATGAATTGACGCAGAGCGCTCTTTTCCAAAAATAAGTAAACTCTTGCCGTTCGACTCGATGTGAAAATAGGGGTTACTCTCAAAAAAATGAATAATTGTTTTATTAAAAAATGCCCTGACTTCATTGGGTTTTTCTCCTAAGAGATAAAAGCGTTTAGAAAAATCTCCTGGCGAAGAAATGGAAATATTGGTAAATCCAGCAACACCGTAGAGTCTCTGTAAAAACCCTTCTTTGTCCAAGGTAAATATAGGCAATGCGTGTTTTAGATTGATATGAACCATCGTAGTATTGACAACTTCTTTTGCAATGAACTCGCCTTCAGAAAAATTAACATCAAAAGCAGTGATTGGCTCTTGTTTAGATTTAACGAGATTGTGAATGTAATTCACTTTTTTAGATCGGAAGAAAATAAAAGATTCTAAAAAGGCAGCCCTATCAACTTTTTTAGGGTTGTATTGAAAATCGTAATCCTTAGACAAGGTCTCTAAAGCCATCTGCCTTTTAGTCAAATGCTGACTTAAAAGCCCTGAGAAAGGCACTAGTTTTCGGATGGCAAAAGGGTGACTAGAATCGGCGGCATGCGTATCTAGTCCAATTACTTCAAAATGTCCACCCCGTTTTTCAAACAGTTCCTGATAGGCGCTTAAACTGTCCATAACTGTATGATCTACAAATTCACAAAGAGAAAAGTCTAACACAATAGTTTCTGTCTCTGGAACATTGTCGAGTTTGCCCTTAAGTCTAAAAAAATTGACGAATGTACAGAAGTGCTTGACACTCACAAAATATTGACCGTTGCCCTCAGATTCTTGAAACATCAGGACATTGGGCTTTAGGAAATTTCTTGTGAAGACCAAAATGCTTCTAGTTGATACGACGTGGATGATAAATGTACTGGTTGTGCCTATGATAATGCCTGCCACTAGCCCAATTTGTAGTGTTGACAATAGAGTAATAAAGTAGATTAACAGCTGCTCTTTTCCAATAGAGACCATCTTCAACATATTTTTTGGAGCGGCCAATTTGTAACCAGTGAATACTAATATAGCCATAAGTGCCGGCAATGGAATCCTTTCCAGCTGAGAGCTAAAAAGAACAATAAAAATCAACAAAAAGATGGCGTGAAAAAAATTGGAGGACCTGTTACTACCTCCGCTATTGACATTGACTGAGCTTCGAGCGATAACAGTGACTACGTTCAATCCTCCGAGAAAACCACTGACAGCCGTTGCAAGACCAAGCGCTTTTATGTCTTTTGTAAAATTTGACCTTCTTTTGCTAGGATCGAGTTGATCAACTGCCTTGATACTCAGCAAGGACTCCACGCTAGAAATAAGGGCTAAGGCCAGCACTTGAGCCCAAAACAACCAATCGGAAAAAGCAGTAAATCTAATATCTGGCAGGTCATTCATCAATTGTTCAATGGGAGGAATACCTCGAATCATATAATCCTCTGCAATGAGATTTGGTGTTTTGAGAACCAACTCACAGTAGTATGAAAAGGCAATAGAAATTAAAACAATCCACATTGGCGCAGGCACTAATTGCAAATAACGATTCCGCAATTTGGGGTAGATAATTAAAATAGCAAGACTTAAAATACCAGACAAACCGGCTGAAATGGCACCAACGTCTGAATAATAAAAAACGTTAACAATGGCCTCTGGCATGGCAAAAATGTAGTCTAAATTATTTTCTAGACTCAGTCTGTTACCTAACATGATATGAAACTGCTTTCCTAAAATAATCAAACCAATTGCAGCTAACATCCCTTGAATGACAGTGGAAGGAAAAAAATCGGCCAGTTTTCCGAGCCTCAAATAACCTAAAATTACAAGTAGTATCCCCGAACATATAATAGCTATATAGGCATCCTGTAGACCTAAGGTACTAATAGCCACAAGCAAGACTCCCACTAGGCCATTGCCAGGGCCAGCAATAGTGACATGACTGCCTCCAAAAACAGAAACCACGACTCCTCCTACAATAGCACTGATTACACCCGCCATGGGCGGAGCATCACTAGCCATTGCCAAACCTAATCCTATGGGAAGCGCTATTAGAGACACCACAAAACCAGAAAATATATTTGCCGGAACCGCCTTGATAGCTTCTTTTAGTTTGTTAGTTCTTTGGCTCATTGTACAATTAATACGTCGGTTGGAAGTTCGCCAAGAATGTGTTCAATATCATGTGGGAAAAGGCGATCCCAAAATGTCATTTTTCTGGGTGCATTCATAACCAATAAATCTGCCCTGACCACCTGAGCGTAGTGCCCTATTGAATATCCGCGTTTTCCAAAAATGGATTGAGAGTGTACCATAATATCATCCTTTAAATCATCGGGTATATTTGAAATAATTTGCTTTACCCTCGACTCTTCGCGATGTTTAAGGCGTTCTTTTATAATTTGCGACCGCCTCAAAGAGCGGTCATCATCAACACTAATGGCCACTTCTTGAGGCTTAATTTCTTCGACAATAGTAATTTTATAAGCGCTTAAACTTTTCGCCACCGAAAAGGCTGTCGCAATAGTTTGTTCGGTTTTTGGATCGGCAAGGCCGTTGACTACAATATGCTCACAAGGTACACGTTCTACCGACGGCTTAACCAAAAGTAACACAGAGCAAGAGGCTCTTCGGGTTATTTGTCTCGCAATGGAGCCCAAATAATATTTCAGGAAATTCTCACGCTGCAAGGCACCTAAAATAAGCAAATCTATACGGGCCTCTGACACTGTTGATAAAATGACCTCAACAGGATCTCCATCCTGACAATAGATGCGGTATTCTAATCCTTCCGCCTGGTGTCCTTGCAACAGCTCATGTAATAATTTTGTTTTTTCGTCAGACATGGTTCCAACGTGAATAAGGACGAGCTTAGCTTTCAAAAACAGGGCGAGTCTTGCGCCTTCGTATAGATTAGCCTTGAGGTTTGGCGAAAAAGCCACGCCTACTCCAATAATGCCAAATGACTTTACGGGCATTCCTTTTGGTTTTTTGTTCGAAGGTAATATACAGATTTTTATGTTACCTCAAACGTCTTGAGCCGCAGCTAGATTTGATAATCAAAATTGATTGAGGCTCAACAGCTTCAATTCTGGAGCAGTTGCCCGCCCAGTGCTAATGAAAATCTTTTTAGGTTGATTGGGCAAAATATCTACAAAATTTGGAAATACTGAACTGGTATGAGACGTGCCAATAAAAACGTTCTTTTGAAGGACGTCACTGGTTAATAGGACCTCAAAACCGCCTTCTGTTGGGGAGGTTTTTACTCCAATTGCTCCAGCCATGAGATCTAGATTTTTAGGTCGATCAAAATAGACTAAGGTTTGTTTATCTTGAAACTGAAGAACTGCAAGGGTGTTTTGGGCATTAAAATCTTTCACATTAATAAAAATTTCGGCAACCTGACTACTGGCGTTGGCCTTTGCCGTAACATTAAAATTTTCGGAAATCAAAATAGTACCGTCAAATTGCATTAATGTGACGCTTAAACGGCCTGTTGTTGGTGCTAAATTGTCATTGATGAGTTGGACAGAGAGCTTGTCATGAGTCACTGTTGCGGCGATAAGAAGGTTGTCAAAATCATGTTTGACAGCGTGATGAAGGGCTTTCCATTGGCCTAAATAATCCACACTAGACCACGACACGCTTGGCCAACAGTCGTTAAATTGCCAATACAATGAACCCATGGTGTATGGTCTAGAACTTCGATGGGCGACGATAGCTTTAGAGATGCCATAGGCTTGAGTGAGTTGACTGAGGTATATGCGCTCCTGATCATTTCTGGGCTCAGGGAAATCGCGCTTCATATACGCCTGTATTAACTCTGTTCCACGCGGATGCTTTTGATGACTGCCAAAGCCGTCAGTGTTGAGATCGTCATTACCTTCATTGACATACTCAACAACAGCTGAACTTGGCAATGATTGGAATCCGTACTCGCTCATAAAACGCGGCACATTTTGTTCGAAGTGTTCGAAAGGGTAAGCGTCATGCCAGACGAACCAATCGTGAGCGTCACCTTCTGAGCTAAATTTAGGATTTCCTCTGCCGTATTTTGGAGAACTTTCCCAATAGGGAACGCCTTGTCCAAAATCAGAGACAGCTTGTGGCAAAATTTGCCCAAATACTTTTTGATAGGCATCCCAAATTTCAGCTATTTGAGCCTCATTTTTTCCTGATTTCCATCCCCAGTTAGACCATCCCTCGCTACTTTCATTATTGCCACACCACAGGACCAGTGAGGCATGACCCCCAATGCGTCTGACATTGTCTTCAGCCTCCTCTTTCACTTGCCTTAAAAACCGCTCTGAGCCGGGATACATGGCGCAGGCAAACATAAAATCTTGCCAGACCATTAGTCCTTTTTGGTCACATAGTGTATAGAAATAATCACTTTCATAGACGCCACCTCCCCAGACTCGCAAGGTGTTCATATTGCCTTCAATGGCGTTTTGGACGATGGTTTGGTAATTTTCAATAGACCCAGTATTGCTCAGGGCGTCTTGAGGCACATAGTTAGCTCCTTTCATAAAAACAGGGAAGCCATTCACTTTAAAGTAAAAGGACTCACCGCTGTCATCCAATTCATTTACGAGCTCAATAGTTCGCAAGCCTTTTTGAAAGCAAACTTCTTCAATGAGCGTACTATCGGTTTTGAGTCTGACGCAGATATCGTAGAGGTATGGGTCGCCCATATTGTGCGGCCACCATTTTTTTGGAGTATCGATTTCAAAGGGAATGTTACTCTCCAACGTATTGGAATTGATAGCTTGTGTTTGTACTACTTCGCCGTTGACCAGCACTTCGCCGATCAAGCTGAGCTGAGATTTTTGTTCTAAGGTCAATTGCAGGCTAAGTTGAGCCAAGTCATCGTTGAGATTGAGAAGCGCAACACTACTGTGTTTGATTTTAGCGACATCCCACGATATTAATCGAGCTGGGCGCCAGATGCCAGGGGTGATCAGTCTGGGGGCCCAATCCCAGCCGTATTGATATTGAGCTCTTCGCGTATAGACCCGTCTTTGTTTGTCGTCAGCCATATCATCAGCAGGGGGAACAAAAGGCTCCGTTTCTTTCAGATCGTTTTCAATGTCGTGATGATTTTTAATCTTAACATGAATGACGTTATGCGGCTTTAATATTTTTGATACATCGACCGTCCATTTTCGAAAAGCATTATCGGCTTGTAAAATCAATTGGTCGTTGAGGTAAACATCGGCATAGGTGTCTATGCCTTCAAATTGCAGTTGGTGAAACGGTTTATTCAAAACGGTATCTGAAACCACGAAAGCAGTTTCATAGTCCCAATCAGCTTTAGATATCCATTGCATTTTGAGGGCATTGTCAGCAACATATGGATCGGGAATCATGCCATTGAGGAATAGATCACGAGTGATTGTACCGGGCACTTGAGCCTCTGTCCAAACGCTGTCGTTTACCGCTCGAAATCGCCATTGATTGAGGTCTAGAATGTCTGGCAAATTGTCTGCGACACCTCCGCAGTCCAACAATATAGGAATCATCAAGCAAACCCAAATATGTCGTCTCATCTTTTTATAATATTTAACATCGCACGAATTTCTTCTTTGTCAGAAACCGTTTGGCCGTTCTGTGGTTTATCGGACGCCATAGGTTTTGATGCTGAGGCGTGAACGGCACTAAACCCAGCCTTTTTAAAAGACAAAACATTATGTCTATTAATGCCTGCCCCCGGCATAAAAACCAGTTGTTTTGATTTCGACTGAAGGTTTTGAAGTAACCTAAGCCCATCTGCGGCTGATTTTTCTTGACCTGAGCTTAAAATTCGTTTGACTCCAATCTCCTCTAATTCAGCCAATGCTAACTCAGGATTTATTACCTCATCAAAGGCCCGATGGAAGGTGAAGTCTAGAGGTTTTGATGCTGCCAAGAGCTGCGCAGTTCGCTCAACATCTATTGTAAAGTTTGGAGATAACACACCAGAAACAATACCGTCGTACCCCAAACTTATGCAGAAATCGACACACTCAAGCATGGTATTAAACTCTTTGGAAGAATACACAAAATCACCGCTTCGTGGTCTGATTAGTACATATACAGGAATTCGAATTTGTTCACGAACCGATTGAAGAATTTCGACAGAAGGCGTTATCCCGCCATGATGTAATGCTGTACAAAGCTCAATTCTGTCTGCTCCAGCCTCCGCCGCGATTAGGGCAGATTCTAAGCCATTACAACAGATTTCGAGCTCCACCTTATTCTATTTTTAGTTCGTCTATGAATGTCCAAGCAGGATTGCCGCCGCCCTGCATATGCTCTGGAATGATACCGTATCCGGGAATCATAATTTTCAGATATCTCGTCTTTTGATTGATTGGAATTTGGACATCAACAATAGTTTCTTTACCATGTATCGGTGTGATGATGGGAGTTTGCCCATCAGCCTGTACGCTTATGGATTTAGGGGCATAAACCCATTGTCCGTTAGTATTAAAAAACCGAGTTGAAAGTCGCTGCACTTGAGTTGCTTCTCCTAAATCAATTAAGATAGAAAGATCCTCACCCCAAAACCCTAGCCATTCCGAATCGCCAAAGCGCTTATTGCTTCCGCCAATTCCGTTCAAGAGAGCCTGTGGTCCCCCAGAATCATATGAGGTGTTGGGGCTAGGCGATATGGTCACCAATTTCCCAAAGCCAAGGTGGGTCTCGATACGTTGTTCAAATAGATCGGAAACAGCGACGTCGTTTTGAAAAACAAGTGCTTTGATGATGGTATTTTGCTTTACTGGAATAGGCTCTGTGAATACCATACTCTTGGCTGTTGGCACAGCCCCGTCTGTAGTAAAGCGAATAAGTTGGTTTTCGAGAGAGGTGCTTAGAGTGTAAGACGGACTGTCAGATGTTTCGTCAAAAGCTCCTTTAATTTCGTAAAGATGATTGGCATAGTTTACCTCTAAGACATCTAATCTTTTTTTAAATTGTTCTAATCGATTGGCAAAGTTCTTAAAGTTTTTGCGATTGTTTTGAGACCAAAGTGCCTCGGAAAGGGCAATCATTCTAGGAAAAGCCATATATTCAACGGCCTGCGGTGTGTCGAGATATTCTGTCCAAACATTGCCTTGCCCACCGAGGATGTAAGCCGCTTCTTTTTCGTTGAGTTCGTCAGGAATAGGGTTGAATTCATAGACTTTTTGCAATGGAAGAAAGCCGCCAATAGCCAGAGGCTCACTTTCTTTTTCAGATTGGTAATAATCAAAGTAACAATGAGAGGTGGGCGTCATAATAGCGTTCATTCCAGCCTTGGCTGCGGTAACTCCTCCCTCAACGCCTCGCCATGACATGATTGAGGCTTTAGCGGATAGACCACCTTCCAAAATCTCACCCCATCCGATTATGAGCTTACCTTTGTTTTCTAGCATATCGCTAACTTTCTGAACAAAATACGACTGAAGCTCATATTCGTTTTTAAGGTCCTGCTGTTCAATGAGGCCCTGACAATGCGAGCATTTCTGCCATCGTGTTTTTACGGCTTCATCCCCGCCAATATGAACATAATTACTTGGGAACAATGGTAAGATTTCATCAAAAATGGCATCGAGGAACTCGAATGTTTCAGGCTTGGGGCATAGGATGGCATCAAAAACACCCCAAGTTGTTGCCACCGTATCGTTATAGTTATCACATCCAAATTCAGGATAAGCGGCAAGAATGGCGCTACTGTGCCCAGGAATATCTATTTCGGGAATCACTTCAATGCCCCGCTCTTGAGCAAAACCCACAATTTCTCGGATATCGGCTTTTGAATAATAACCGCCATAGCGCTTTCCATCATAGGTTGCGGGCTGATCATTGTAGTGTCCCACTAGTGATTCCTTGCGGAAAGAGCCTACGGTATTGAGCTTTGGGAACTTGTCTGTTTCAATCCGCCAACCTTGGTCGTCGGTTAAGTGCCAATGGAAAACATTGAACTTAAGCAAGGCCATTAGATCGATATATTTTTTAATGAAGGCTACGGGAAAGAAATGACGTGACACGTCTAAATGCATACCCCGATAACCAAAACGAGGTTCGTCAGAAATTGACATCAAGGGAAGCTCGACGCTCTGGGCTTTTGACCCCTCCTCTTCAAAGCTAACAGGCATTAATAGTCTTATTGTTTGTGCTGCACGAAATGCCCCGCTGAGAGTTCCGGCCTTGATTTCTATGCCCTGGTCGCGGATATCTAGTCGGTATTGTTCTCCTTTGAGAGCGTTATCAAGTCGCAAAGCAAAGGCTGTTTCCTTCGCTGCCGCTTCATTTTGGGATAAGGTTGATAAGTGGGTATATTGACTTAGTAAAAATGCAGCCTGTTCGAAGGCTTCGTCGTAAACAATACGCGCATCGCTTTCTAGGGTAAAGCGGTCTGTTTTGAACATGACTTCGGCCGCCGCCGGAAGTATCACTGGCGGGTCAACATTTGATTCACAGCCTTGAAATAATGTGAGGCCTATCAGAAGCTTAAGGAAGTATTTCATGGTTTTGAATAAAGGAATCAACGATACGAACTTACAGAAAAATACGCAAAGGGCTAGTCGTTCAATTTTAGAACTGCAAGAAAAGCTTGCTGAGGTATTTCCACATTACCAATCTGCCTCATTTTCTTTTTACCTTTCTTTTGCTTTTCTAACAATTTACGCTTTCTTGATATGTCGCCGCCATAACATTTAGCCGTAACATCTTTTCTTAAAGCCTTAATTGTTTCTCGGGAAATAATCTTAGCTCCGATAGCGGCCTGAATAGGAATATCAAATTGCTGTCTTGGAATGAGTTGGCGCAATTTTTCACACATTTTTTTGCCAATATTGTAGGCGTTGTCAGCGTGAATTAGAGCCGATAAGGCATCAACAGTGCTCGAATTGAGCAGGATATCAACCCTAACCAGTTTGGAGGGGCGCATTCCTATGGGGCTGTAATCGAAGGAGGCATAGCCTTTTGAAACGGTTTTTAGCCGATCATAGAAGTCAAAGACAATCTCTGCCAAAGGCATGTCAAAATTCAACTCTACCCGCTCAGGAGTGAGATAAGTCTGATTTGTGATGACCCCTCTTTTTTCAATACACAGGCTCATGACATTACCCACAAAATCCGATTTCGTAATGATTGACGCTTTGATATATGGTTCTTCTACCCTGTCTAGGCCAGAAGGATCGGGAAGGTCTGAAGGGTTGTTAACAATGATAGGGGTGTCAATATATTTTTTGGTGTAGGCGTGGTAGCTTACGTTGGGAACAGTTGTAATGACTGTCATGTCGAACTCTCTCTCCAGGCGCTCTTGAATGATTTCGAGATGCAGCATGCCCAGAAACCCGCAGCGAAACCCAAAACCTAATGCAGCCGAACTTTCTGGAGTAAACACCAATGAGGCGTCATTGAGTTGCAGTTTTTCCATAGAGGACCTCAATTCTTCGAAGTCTTCATTTTCTACTGGATAAATACCAGCAAACACCATTGGTTTTACTTCTTCAAAGCCTTCAATGATATTTTGTGTTGGGTTTTTAAAATCTGTAATGGTGTCGCCAACCTTAATTTCCCTTGCGTCTTTTACGCCTGTAATTAGATAGCCCACATCACCTGCTAAAATGGCTTTTTTAGGATGTTGTTTTAGCTTGAGTGTGCCCACTTCGTCAGCGGAATAGGACTTGTTAGTAGACATAAACTTAATTTGCTGCCCTTGACTAATTTTACCATTCATGACTCTGAAATAGGTTTCCACTCCCCGAAAAGGATTGTAAACCGAATCGAAAATCAAAGCTTGAAGTGCCGCTTCAGTATCACCTTTGGGAGCGGGTATTCTCTCAATGATTGCCGCCAATATTTCTCCAATACCAATGCCACTTTTCGCACTTGCGGGAATTATATCGCCAGCATCGCAGCCCAAAAGATCTACAATATCATCTGTAACTTCTTCAGGGTTGGCACTTGGGAGGTCTATTTTATTTAGAACAGGAATGATTTCCAAGTCATTTTCTAGTGCTAAATAAAGGTTTGAAATAGTTTGCGCCTGAATGCTTTGGGCCGCATCAACCACCAACAAAGCCCCTTCACAGGCCGCAATCGACCGGGATACTTCGTAGGAGAAGTCAACATGACCCGGGGTGTCAATGAGATTCAAGACATATTGCTCCCCCTTATACTCATATTCCATTTGAATGGCATGAGATTTTATGGTGATACCTCTTTCGCGCTCAAGATCCATATTGTCTAAAAGCTGGTCTTGTTTTTCGCGATCAGTTACCGAACCAGTAAAGTCCAACAACCTGTCGGCTAAGGTGCTCTTGCCGTGGTCAATATGAGCGATAATACAAAAGTTACGGATGTTTTTCATAGTGTGTCGTCACCGACGAATAGCCGCAAAAATACGCAATTTCTCATCCAGATCGCTTTTTGAAGAATTAAATCTGTTAAAGAGCTTTTCCCTAATTTAGCTTAATTTCGCCCTTTGACTGGAGCTATGGTAAAAATATCTGACATTCAACTTCCCGACTTTTCCTTGTTGCTTGCGCCAATGGAGGATGTTAGCGACCCGCCATTTCGCGCTCTGTGCAAGGAACAAGGCGCCGATGTCGTATTTACAGAGTTTATTTCTAGCGAAGGATTAATACGGGATGCCGCAAAAAGCGTCATTAAACTCGACATATATGAAATGGAACGTCCCGTTGGCATTCAAATTTTTGGTGCTAATTTGGACAGTATGCTGCAGTCTGTTGATATAGTGACTGCCTCTAAACCCGATATGATCGACATTAATTTTGGATGTCCGGTAAAAAAAGTAGTCAGTAAGGGGGCAGGAGCAGGGATTTTGAAGGACATTGACCTGATGGAAAAATTGACTAGAGAAATGGTAAAGCGGACACATTTGCCGATAACGGTCAAAACCCGATTGGGATGGGACCACGATTCTATAAGGATTGTTGAGGTTGCTGAGCGCTTGCAAGATGCGGGTTGTCAAGCGATTTCAATTCACGGAAGAACAAGAGCACAAATGTATAAAGGAGAGGCCGATTGGCACCCTATTGCGGCAGTAAAAAACAATCCGCGAATGCATATACCTGTCTTTGGCAATGGCGACGTTGACACACCAGAAAAGGCCGTGAAAATGCGGGACGAGTTTGGTCTCGACGGCGCTATGATTGGCCGAGCTTCAATTGGGAACCCTTGGTTTTTTAAGCAAGTCAAACACTATATAGCTAACGGAAACCATATGGCCCCAATCGGTGTTGAAGAACGGGTATCTGCGGCCCGAAGGCATCTTCAAATGGCCATTGCTTGGAAGGGTGAACACTTGGGTGTTTTTGAAACCAGAAGACATTATACCAATTACTTTAAGGGGCTGCCAGACTTTAAGCCTTATCGCACAAAAATGGTAACGAGTGACGACGCACAGACTGTCTTCAATACCCTTGACGAGGTGCTTGAATCCTTTGGGTCGATGGCTTTTTAAGAATTGATCAAGGATGGATTGATGCGCCGTGAGGCCAAAAAAGAGGCGCATACTCCAAGGGCTATCATGGTTACAATTACCACGAAGACATTTGACAAGGTGATGCTTACAGGGTAGGGCAATGATGGGGTAAGCATGGCCCACTCAAAGCGCTGCTGTAGCAGGGCCAGAAGTAGTCCAAAAACTAGGCCTAAGCCGCCACTAATGGTGGCCATTAAACTGCCGTGCAAAAAAAAGATTGTTTTTATTTCAGAAGGGGTCAGCCCCAAACTAAATAGGGTTTTTAGATTGCTCTTTTTGTCTAAGATAATCATAATTAGTGCGCCAATTACGTTGAATATGGCGATAACTAGGACTAAGGTGAAGATAAGATAGACGGCCAACTGCTCCGTATTAAGCATTTTGTACAAGGCGTCGTTAAGTTGAAATCTGGTTTTTATGGTAACGGGAAAATCAAAGATTTCTTCGATTTTGTAGGAAACCTGGTCAAGATCAGTTCCTGGAGCCAAAAGAACCTCAAGCGCACTTGCCGAACGATCTGTTTTGTTCAACAAATTCCGTGCGGTTTCAATGTTGCCAAACACAAAATTATTGTCGTAATTTTCGTTGATTTGAAATACACCTACCCCGTTTCCAGGGATTGTTTTAAGGGCCGATTGAATGGAAGAGAATTGACCCTTACCAGCTTTAGGAGCGTATAATCTGAGCGGGGTAATAAAATCGTTGAGATTGAAAGACAAATCGTGTGCAACACCCCAACCTAAAACCATTTGATTGCTGTTTGGAGCCATCCATTGGCCTAGAGATAAGATTGAATCGACCGTGGAAACGGGGTAGTTTGCATCGACACCCTTGAAACTGACAATGGTTTTTTTGTCACCATAGGTAATTACTATACGCTCTTCGATTACTGCTGAAATGTTGGATACACCAGCAATAGAGGCCATACGTTCCAGTTGATTTGGAGAAGGCTCAAACTGTTTGCCAGACACAGGAAGTACCTTCAAATCGGGATCGAGAAAGGAAGTGAATTGCAAACTAAAATCTCTTAATCCCGAAAAACCAGACAGTACTATAAAGAGAGCTGCAGAGGCCACAAATACCCCGGCGCCGGCAATTCTAGAAATAATGTTGATGGCGTTATTGCTACTCTTGGAGCGCAAATAACGTTGCGCCATGTAGTAGGTGATTTTCAATTAAATCTTTTTTCGTTTTTCTAACAATTCTGGCTTGACTATAGGGTCGTCTTCCCTTTTTAGCGCATGGTCGATTTTGTCGATATACTCTAAAGAATCGTCCAAATAGAATTTAAGCTCAGGCATACGGCGCATTTGATGCTTAGTGCGTTGTGCCAACTCGTGTTTGATTAAAGGGCCGTTTGACGAAATGCCCACCATCAATTCTTTTGATTTGGCAACAGGAAAAATACTGAGATAGACCTTGGCCAAACTTAAATCTACAGTAACGCTGACCTTCGTAACAGAAATTACAACACCAAGCGCGCCAGAGCGTACTGCCGATTGGAGCACTTCGGCCAGGTCTTTTTGCAAAACACTAGCAACTTTCTTTTGTCGATTACTTTCCATGCCGTAAAAGTACTATTTTTAAGCATGAGACAAGAAGCGGCTGGGGCAATTATTGTATTTTTGAGCTGATGTTAGGTAAGATTGAACATATTGGAATTGCGGTGAAAGACCTTGAAGCGGCAAATAAGTTGTATGAAGCGCTTCTTGGAGTAGGACCATACAAGCAAGAAGAGGTTGTGAGTGAAGGCGTCGCCACGAGTTTTTTTCAAACGGGAGACTCCAAGGTCGAATTGCTCATGGCCACCACTCCAGATAGCCCAATGGCTAAGTTTATTGCAAAACGTGGCGAAGGATTACATCATTTGGCCTTTGCTGTTGAGGACATTGATAAAGAAGTGCAACGGTTAGTTGAAGCCGGATTTCAGGTGTTGAATGAACAGCCTAAATTGGGCGCAGACAATAAACGCATCGTGTTTTTACACCCTAAAGGGGCCCATGGCGTTTTGGTGGAGCTTTGTCAAGAGATTTCATAATTTTTGTTGGCCCACTGAGCCTTTGCTGTTTTTAGGAATAGGATTAGTTAATGGATCTGAATTGACAAGTGTTGATAATGCTTGTGCGGCAGAAAATTATATCTTAATATTGCCCCTCAAAATGGTCCTATAGCTCAGTTGGTTAGAGCACTTGACTCATAATCAAGTGGTCCCTGGTTCGAGCCCAGGTGGGACCACCCAAAGAGAACCCTAATAATCTGTTAATCAGTGAGTTAGGGTTCTTTTTTTGTTCCACATTACAAAAGAGTGACAAATAGAGTGACAAATAGAGTGACAAGTTTAGTGTTTGTTAGCGCTCTCATTGAGCTGATTGATGTCAGCGGAGGCAATGGTGGAACCGACTACCTCACTTTTCAAAGGCAATAGCGTCGTCGTCATTTGCTATTTAAAGGTCCCCTTACAATGTTGACGGGCTTTTGTCGTTATCACTTAACAACTAACAATAGTCGTTTTACAAGCAATGGTTTGTCTTTAATGACCTAGTTTTGCTTTCAGTAAAATTGATCGTCATTACCATTTGAACAACCTAGCTTGAAAACCAGTTTTAATTTAGTTTCCATTACTTCTCTCAACACCTTGTTCTTAATTGGAGCTAATGTTTTTAATGCAGCCTATGGTTTTATTACCTTTTATTATTGCAATTCTCTCGGCGACACCAAAACTTTTGCGGCTTATATCAGCTTGCTGTCCGTGGTTGGATTATTGGCTATTTTAGTGAACTTCGGCCACCATTTTTCAGCGACCAAGCAAATAGCAACACGATTGGACGACCGAAAATCAAGAGACGAATACTTGAGTCGGGTGATTGCCATTAAATTGATTTTGCTTGCTATAGCTTTAAGTGTCTATTTAGTGGTTGTGTTGATGTTATTTCCTCAGGTCAATAGCACTTATCTTATTACTATTGGGTTTTTGCCCATTTTTTATGAAGCCTTTTTCCCTTATTGGTTTTTCAATGGCATCGGGGACAATTCAAAAAACTTGCTTTTCAATGCGCTTCCAAAGTCTTTTATCATTGTCTATTTACTTTATTTTCAGCCTGAAATTCTTGATGCATTGACCATTATTTCGATTAGCAGTGGGCTTTCTGTCATTGTGGCTTGGATTTACATCATGACTAAAAAGGGGTTTTGCTTTCAAGCCATAAAAACAGCTGATATGTGGTCAGATATTCGTTCAGCAGCTCATGGCTTTTTAACTATTGACGCCGTTGACCTTCCATTGAAATTGTCGAAATTATTAAGTGCAACTTTCTTTGGACCTGCCAATATCATAGCCTTTGAACTGTATGAAAAAATATTTCGTCTTTTCAGATTGATCATGACATCGGCCAACCAGTCATTGATTCCGCAAACGATTTTCAATAAGGTGTCCCCAATCCACAAAAAGCAACTGTATACTTTCATCATCATTTCCATCAGCGTAGCGTTAGCAATAACCTATTTTCAAGACTTTATCGCAGAGGTATTTATGATTGACAAATACAGTGCTGTATCGTTGTTTAGTTTGTTGATTTTTGCCTGGCCACTTTATGCTTGTACTGAGTTTTTGGGGAATGGCTCTTTGCTTTTTTCATCAAAAAAACATCAGTACACAAAGACCCTCTATATGTTTATCATACTCTTTTTGTCGGCAGTTTTTGTTTTAAGACAAGGCACGAAAATGACAGAAGCAGTTGTTTATGCCTATTTAATGTATGAATTACTTTTGGCAATTTATGTAATTTACACGGTGTCAAAGTTTAAGAATGTCTAGAACCTTAATCATCAGCGCCATGTTACCGCCCCAATATAAGGGTGGTGCCGAGAAAATAGCTCAGCTATGCATTGACGAACTACGCAGTACCACCAATGAGCCACTGATATTAACTCACAAAAAGTCGCGATATGGAAACGGCTCATTTCTGCCGGTATTTTTTGGCAATATTTGCAGTCCTAATAAAATTACCCAGAAGGGTGTTTTAGTCAAATTGATTTATCATCTGTTGGATATATTCAATCCTATTTTGTTGTTGGAGTTAATTTATTTGTTCACCGCCAAGAAAGTAAAGGTGATTTATGCACACAATATCACCTACTTTGGGTTTAATGTATTGATAGCTTCAAGAGTTTGTGGAATCAAATACGTGCAATTCTCACATGACTATTATTACACATGCGTCAAGTCCTCTAGATTTAGGGCTGGCCGAAATTGTGAGAAAACTTGTACTAGCTGCGCATTGCTTAGGGCCCCGGTCAAGCTGTTCAGTCAATCTGTAGAGGCCGCTTTTGTGAGCCAGGCAATCCAAAGCAGCATTACAAGTGAACTAAAGTTTAGCTCAACCCAAGTCTTATACAATCCTAAACAGAATGTCGCCAACAATGATTTAGTGAGTTCTAAACAAGCCCCAGAGTTTACTTTAGGCTATTTAGGAGCGATTTCCGAAAACAAAGGGATTCTTCAATTTCTTCAAGCGCACCTTCCTTTACTCGAATCTTTGGGGGTTAACATGATGATTGCGGGTTCTGGTGAAGGTCAATATTTTCAAGACTTTTTGACCTTGGTCAATACCCACCCATCCATAAACTATTTAGGTCAAACTGCTCCAGAGCGGGTTTTTCCTAAAATTAAATTTTTGTTAGTTCCCTCCCTGTGGAACGAACCTTTAGCCACGGTCATTTTAGAAGCTATCGCCTATGGCGTTCCTGTTATCGCTAACCACACAGGAGGCTCTTGCGAAATGATAGACCAAGGCCAAACGGGTTATTGTCTGGATCTTTTTGACAACACTAATTCGAAAGAACAATTGCAACAAATTTTCAGCCTCTCGGAAAACGATTATCAGGCACTTCAAAAAAATATAAAAGCACAAGATTGGCCCTCCAAGGAAGATTGGATAGAGACCATTTTAAACATATAAAAACGGCAATGACCGCTAAGCTTTTAACTAGTCAGCATCAGAGATTGTTGCGTTTTCAATTAATGTTTTAGGCGATGGTAAGTCAATAAAATAAGCGAAATCTTGAGTGCTGACTATTGGCGAGAATCAGGATTATCCATTGTGTGATCCATCGCAAAAAGGACCGTCTGAGGTTTTGCCGCAGTTGCACAAGGAAAAACGGTTTCTTTTTGGAATAGGGTTTCCGTCTCCATCTAACAAGTTGACGTCTTTGGCATTAGTAACAACTACTTTTCCGCTATTGGTAACCTGAATGGTTGGCTGTGTGTTTTCTTCCATGAGTATCGCTTTGTTTTCGTAAAGGTACAATTTCTTAGTCGAGTTTTTTGATAAAATGAAAGCCAGCGATACGACAGCCTAGATTAAAATAAAATTTATGAGCTTTTGGACTGTCTACATAAGAATTAAGCTCGATACTCTCATAGCCCTTATTCCGACTCCAGTTTTCAATCCATGCCATAAAATCCTTGCCCAAACCCTGAGCACGCAATGATGAGTCCATGACGACATTGTCCAATTCTAACTGTTTGCCCGAGTATATTCTCGTAGTTGTCCATCCCGCAGTAATGCCGACCAAAACCCCGTTTAAAAAACAACCGAAAGGAGTGTAATGCTCGTAGTCTAACATGGCAGCCTGTCTCTTTTCGATTAAACTTCTTTCTAGGTTGGGGTTCAATTGCTGCGCCAAATCAACCATGGCGTTGAAGTGACTCTGATCTAATATTTTATATTCCATCGATGACCAATGATTAGTATTTTTCAGAAAATTAACGACCTACTCAACGCCTGGTTGCTTCAATTCCCAGTTCACTTTTTCTTTCTCTTGATCTACCATGGTCTTTACTTCAGCTAGTAATCGTTTGGCATCGTAGATAATACCGTCTTTGATAGTATATTTCACACCACCTACCCGAACGATTTCATTGTCTTCAGTCAGTTTGATGGCGCCTGTACCGTAAAGAGATTTCAAATTGACCAGAGGATTTTCTTCGACAATGACAAAATCGGCCAGTTTACCGATTTGAACACTGCCAATTTGGTCATCAATTTTCAGAGCTTCGGCGCCGTTGAGCGTTGCCGAGCGGATTACTTCCAAGGGATGAAATCCAGCTTCGCGAAGCAATTCCAGCTCTCGGATATAGGCAAAGCCATAGAGTTGATAAATGTAACCCGAGTCTGACCCAGTTGTGACCCTCCCGCCGCGATTTTTATATTCGTTTACAAAGGTCATCCACAATTGAAAATTCTTTTTCCAAGCGACTTCTTGTTCGGTTCCCCAATAATGCCAATAACTGCCATGAGAGATTTTGCTAGGTTCAAAGAATTTCCACAAGGAGGGGAGTGTATAGTCTTCGTGCCACTCTGCTCTGCGAGTGCGTTGCAAATCTCGATTGGCGTCATAAATATTAAAAGTGGGGTCAAGAGTAAAGTCCAATTCCAATAGCTCATTCATTACGGCATTCCAGTGATCAGAGTAAGGTTCGGCGGCCTGAGCCCACAATTCTCCCGCCGCTTCAAAGCGGTCTTGCTCATTTTGATAATTATAGTCCAATGGGTAATCCTGAACTGTACGATCTTCAAACAAGGCTTCAGGCAGGCCATACCAATGCTCCATGCTGGTCAAGCCCGCTCGGGCAGAATGCAGGACATTCCATCGCGCCACACTAAGCTGCGCATGATGACATGCTGATCCTAATCCTAATTTTTTATTTTCGTCCAATGCAGCAGCCATAATGTCGGGCTCTGCGCCAAAAAACTTGATGCCATCGGCGCCTCTTTTGGCGTTGGCTTTAACCCAAGTTCTGGCCATTTCAGGGGTTGAAATGGGCGCGTCATTAAAGGGGTTAAATTGTTTGGAGGTTTGGCCAAAGGCCGTGTAGGAAAAAATCCGTGGCGCTACGATGCTATTGTTGGCCGAACGCTCTTTGAGGTCAAGGGTATAGTCTATTCCTCTACCGCTAGGCTCTCTTACAGTAGTCACCCCATGAGCCATCCATAATTTAAACACATAATCCCATTCCGCACCTTGGGCCCTGCCGCCAATATGTCCATGCATATCAACGAAGCCTGGCAATAGATACATGCCATTGGCATCTAATTCTCTGCCGCCCTCGTTGAGCTTTGGACGATACGCCTCCTTGACTGGTACTCCTGGGTATCCCACAACTTGTATTTGCTTGATGATATTGTTTTCAACGACAATATCAACAGGCCCTCGAGGCGGCGACCCATCGCCATTGATTAAGGTAACCCCTCTAATGATTAACTGATTGTATGGGCCATCACCCAAATAATTTTCTTGAGCTTGTGCCCCTAAAGAAATAACTATTGTGAGTACTAATAACTTGATTTGTTTCATGATTGCTGTTGGATTAATGATAACTGCACCAGTCACTACCTATGGGAGACCCATCGGGAATGTTAGGACTTTCAACTGGCTTGAAAGCGGTTGGATTACTAAAAAACCGATCGAGCAATGTCAGAATAAATTGTTGCTCTGAAGATCTTTTTTTGCTCTTTGCCATTTCTGATCTGAAGTTTTGCAACGCTGACATTACAGACATTCCTACCTGAGGATAAGCCTGATCGTTTTGACTCAAAGCAAATAAATGACTCAATATTTGAGCATTAATACTGTTTTGAACTTCTTGCGAATAGGGGTCTGAATAGGTGGTGTTTTTAATATGATCTAGTGTTAAGTTGGTCATTTCGGAGACATCTAATTGGTTTGAATCTTGGGCTTTTTGAAGGACCAATCGAGAAGCTCTTTCGGGATGAAACAAGAAGTTCAAGGTAAAATCGGCTGCTGTTGCTGCTGCTCCCATTGGGTCAAAAATAGGGCCAAGCTGGCTTTTAAAACTTTCGCGTGTTCGGCCATATCCAGGAGATCTTGGCGGAAACAACTCCAATTGAGCTTTGGGAATAGCCAGTTCACTCGCTTGGAGAGTCTTTAAAATGGCCGACAATGCCAATCGCTGTTCTTTTGCACTGACGGGTCTTGGTGATTGTAAATCCTCTTTGGTGGCATAATTGTATTCAACACCACCTATTAATTTAGAAGCGGCTTCTGCCTGATATCTATGAAAAAAATAAATGGGGGCAAATACATCTTCAAGAACGGAAACAGCTTCTCCATCCTTAATATTATCTAAGGAAAACTGCTCAATGGCTTTTTTTCTAACGGCCATAACCCGGTCTAATTCCTCTGAGGCCGACCTGCCGCCATCCCACAAATGAGCATAGGGATGTGCCCCGCCTGAAGCTCTTGCATCGCTATCTGAAATGTATCTCAACCCATTCCCATAGGCTTTGTTGAGGATGTTATTCAGGGCTTTGGTCTCGTCTGTCCCATCGGGAAAATCCGAGTAAGAATAAATAACAGTTGCGATGTCCCACGCGCCAATGCCTATAGCATAGGCGTCGTCGAAAACTATGTTATCATTTTTAAGAGAAATCAAAGGATGGGGATAGTCCATGACTGACGCGCGATTATTCGCACTGGCTGCAAAATTGTGTTGAAATCCAAGCGTATGTCCTACTTCGTGCGCTGAAAGTTGACGAATGCGGGCCAAGGCTAAGGCCATCATAGCGCTATCTCCATCACCGTTTTCAGCAAAGGGGGCTTTAGACAAGCCTTGGGCAATTAAATAATCTTGCCGTATTCTCAGACTACCCAAACTCACGTGCCCCTTAATGATTTCTCCTGTTCTCGGGTCGGCCACACTCGCGCCATAACTCCAGCCTCTGGTAGAGCGGTGCACCCATTGAATCACGTTGTATCGAATATCTAAAGGATCAGCGTCTTCGGGCAACATTTTTACCTGAAAGGCATTGATAAATCCAGCGGCTTCGAAAGCTTGGTTCCACCAACTAGCTCCTTCGAGAAGCGCCGAGCGGACGGGCTCAGGCGTTCCGGGGTCGAGGTAGTAAATAATGGGGTCAACGGCTTCGCTCATCGCTTGATCAGGAAATTTCTTCTCTAATCGATGGCGGGTAGTGTAACGTTTTGTAATGGATTGATTCACAGGCGTGGCATAATCCATGTACGAAAAAGGATAGCTGCCACTTCTCGGATCATAGTCGCGCAGTTCAAACTGGTTGTCGGGAAGTTCAATAAACGAATGATGTTGATAGGCGGTGACAAAGTCAGAATTGGGTGCCACTGACCGTATGTTGCGTCCTGTTCCGTTGCCACTAAATGTCAGCATAGCGTCAAACTCTACATTTTTTGGGAAGGCCTTTGTTTGATCTATAGCCAGCGCAGAGCGACTTTTGTCTAAGCTATAATTTCCTTGCCCAGATCCCTTCAAGCGACCTGTGACACCATGACTGTCTTGCATTATGAAAGGAGTGAGGTCAATCAAATAACCTTTGGCAGTTTTAGTCACGATAGGGAATCCAAATAAAACTGATTTGGCAAAGGCTTCGCGAACTGATTTTTTTTCCGCAGCGTTATCTGTGTTTGCCCTAAAGCCCAAATTGGGCTGAATCAACATCAATTTGTTTCCTGCTTTCTGGAAAAAAACGACTTGCGTAGCGCCCAGCTGACCCCTGTCTAAACCAATGTCGTTACTGCCAAGCCCTTGACTTAGGGCGTTGACGTATAAAAATTCTTCACCGAGCTTTTCCACTTCGAGAAAAATTTGGTCCGAATCTTCAAAATAATAGAAGTCAAAGTAGCCCGAGAAGGATTTACTGGCTTTACTGAGGTCGGGTTGTGCTGTGCTGAGTTGCGAAAACAAAGCAATAGAAAGTAAAAAGAATCTAGTCATTGTAAATAATATTAATTATTCGCCCAAGTGGTTTTGAGTTCTTGGTATGGTTAAAAGGTTAGTTTGCCGGCCACTGACATAGCGGAAACCGTCTTTGCCAAAAAAACCGGCTTCTTCAAGCATAATCCTGATGTCTCTTTGCCATGCCTCAATATAAACAGTGGTGTTCAGTTCAATAGCATAAACAGTATTGAGGTATAAGGGATAGTCTCCATTTTCCGGAACACCGTCTTGCGCATCCCACATGCCAATTGTTGGCCCTGAAGAATGTCCGTAGCTTCCAAGGGGGTGGGTATATACTGAAGGGCGTAGCCCTTCGGCCTTGGCTTGATCTAGAGTGTTCCTGAGGATATTATTTCCAGAGTCTCCCAGTCTAAAATTCTCTGTTAGCAAGTCTTGTAGTCGGTTGCCTTTGGCTAATGCTTGGGTTAAAAACTCAGGGGCTTTAGTTTCAAAAGGTTTGAGCACATAGACCAGTTCTTGACAATCGGTGTTGAGACGTAAGTAGGTGATTCCGAAATCGCAATGAACCAAATCTCCGGGTAGAATGACGTTTTCTTGTGGTCTATTCGAAAAGGCATAGAGGTGATCTCCCACAACTTCATGGGAGCGCTGGATATCAACAGAGGGATGGAACCACGTTTCTAGACCAAGCCTAGTAACCTTGTCACGCATCCACCATTCCACATCGGTGGTAGTTGTGATACCGGGGGTAATCACGTTTTCTGAAAAGGCTTCGGCTATGATGTCGTGAGTAATATTGACCAGATGGGAGTAAATGGCCATTTCACGCTCAGTTCGCGATTCAATCCAAGCAGTAGCCAATGGTTGAGCCGAAACCACTCTGTTTTGAAATTTTTTGGGAAGATAGTTCATGAACATCTTGAAGTCAGTATGATCTAGGCCATCGGCTATATTGAAATGATCTGAAAAGTTCAACCCAATGGATTTTGGATTGCGCTCTTCTATCAACTCCATGAGCCTCAACCATTGGTTGGGTTGTCGATCTTTGTCCCAAGCAGATTGGATGTTTTCACCAAAATTGTAACGCGCTACGGCCAGTTTGTCCAGAGTGTTTTCTTGAGCGTTTCTATAAAAAAGTATTATGGTTCTTCTCCGAGCATTGAGCCACGTAGCTGGAAGCATATTTATTAAAACAGGATCTTCATTATATTCCCGAGAAATCAACACCCACATGTCAATTCCTGTGCGATCCATGAGTTCAGGTAATAGCTCCTCGAAACGTTCTTTTAAAATTTGATCGACTACTTCGGCGCGCTGGCGTTCGGGTAAAATCAATTGCGCTTGTGCGGAAAGCGATAAGCCAAGTAGGAGAAAAAGAAGATGTTTCATAGTCCTTAGATTGAAAGAACCCAAGATATGGATAAAAACAAAAACCCCACTCAGTTTGAGTGGGGTTTTTCGTGGAGCATATCGGAGTCGAACCGATGACCTTTTGGCTGCCAGCCAAACGCTCTAGCCAGCTGAGCTAATGCCCCTTATTTGGAGGCGCAATATACATAATATTCTAAAATGTAAAGGCTAATTTCTCTCTACAAGATTCAGTTTTAAAAGGCTTTAAATCATTCTTGAGGAGAAAAATGTAAATTTGCAGCAAAGCAATAGGATGAATACGGTTCGAATTACCAAGCAATTTACTTTCGAAACAGGGCATGCTCTATATGGCTATGACGGCAAATGTCGCAATGTTCATGGCCACAGCTACAAGCTGTCTGTGACGGTCATTGGGCATCCTATACAGGACACAAGCCATGTTAAACAGGGCATGGTAATGGACTTTGGCGATTTAAAAAATATTGTAAAAAGGGAGATAGTTGATGTCTTTGACCACGCCACGGTGTTCAATAAAAATACGCCTCATGTTGATTTGGCACATACCTTACAGCGAGAAGGGCATAACGTTTTATTAGTGGATTATCAGCCTACGAGCGAATGCATGGTTGTGGATTTTGCTCAGACTATTACCGCCCATTTGCCTGAGCATATCAAGCTGTTTTCGGTGAAACTTCAAGAAACGGAAACCGCATTTGCCGAATGGGTAGCTGCAGATAATTCGTAAGCGAACAATGACAATGACTTCCGTTACCAACATTCCATTAACCAAAGGCAAACAAGTATATTTCGCTTCTGACAATCATTTGGGTGCACCAACATTGGCCGAAAGCCGACCCAGAGAGAAGCATTTTGTAGCGTGGTTGGACAGTGTGAAAGCCGATGCGCAAGCACTGTTTTTGTTGGGAGATCTATTTGATTTCTGGTTTGAATATGACACAGTAATCCCCAAAGGATTTACGCGAGTTTTGGGCAAATTGGCCGAGCTCTCTGATGCTGGAATCCCGATTTATTTTTTCACTGGCAATCACGACCTATGGATGCATGGGTACTTTGAAGAAGAACTCAACATCACAGTATTTCATAGGCCTCAAGAATTTTTGATTGGAGAAAAGCACTTTTTCATCGGTCATGGAGATGGACTAGGCCCGCATGACAAGGGCTATAAAAGGTTTAAAAAAGTAGTGTCCAATTCGTTTTTCAAATGGTGCTTCAAATGGCTACATCCCGACATTGGCATGAAGATAGCGCAATACCTTTCCGTTAAAAACAAACTTATCTCTGGCGAAGAAGACGCCAAGTTTGAAGGTAATGAGAAGGAGTGGTTAGTGCAATACTGCCGCCGCAAGTTGAGTCAGTCACACAGAGATTTTTTTGTCTTTGGCCACCGCCACATGCCTTTAAACATTAAATTGAAGGACAATGCTACCTATATTAATCTAGGAGACTGGATTGGGCATAACACCTACGGCCAGTTTAACGGCATTACATTCGAGCTGAAAAAGTTTGAGTAAAGCAGTTATTTCAAATCCTTCAGCTTGAGCTGTAAACTTGTATTGCCATGCCACTCATTTTGCTCAACAGTGTAAGCCACATCAAAGGGGGCATTGTTTTGTGTTTGCTCTAATTTAGCACCAAGACCAAACCCAATAGCGGGGAACAATTGCCCTGATTGCTGTAAATTTAATTTCAGGTGATCCTCATTGGCACCTACCCGCTTTCCAAAGCCAGTATCACGAACTGATTTGCTCATAAAGACGGGGGTCATGTTGTCGGGTCCGAAAGGTGCAAATTGCTCCAAAATCCTAAAAAACTTGGGACTGATTTCACTAAAATCTAACGCCAAATCAATACGGAGCGTTGGCACGCGTTGGGCTTCGGTAATCCTTTTGGCTACTTCATTTTCGAAACGGGATTTAAAGTAATCGTACTGGTCCTCTCGGATGGTTAGGCCAGCGGCGTATTTGTGTCCTCCGAATTGAACAATGGCGTCGCTACAAGCTTCCAGTGTACTATACAAATCAAATCCTTTGACCGATCGTGCTGAGGCGGCTAAGTGGTCGCCACTTTTAGTAAAAACAACGGTTGGTCTATAGTGGGTTTCTGTAAGACGGGAAGCGACAATTCCAATCACGCCTTTGCGCCAATTGGGATTATAGACCACAGTGGAAAACTGGTTAACCTCGTTGTTTGTTTGAATTTGAGTCAAAGCTGCTTCGGTAATCTCTCGATCCAACACTCTCCTGTCGGTATTATATGTTTCTATTTGTTTGGCTAACTCTTTAGCGCGTTTATGGTCGCGCGCCATCAGTAGGTCAACTGCAAAATTGCCTTGCTCCATCCTTCCAGCGGCATTAATTCTGGGAGCTATTTTAAACACCACATCAGAATTACTGAAGTTATTCAGCTGAAAAGTCGCCATAATGGCCTTGAGTCCTGGCCGTGGATCTGTGTTAATCTGTTGAAGCCCAAAATGAGTCATCACCCTATTCTCATCAGTCATCGAGACAATATCCGCTCCAATAGCTACGGCCACCAAATCTAAATAGGGCATCATACCTTCTGCCGGACGGCCTTCACTTTGCTCAATGCCTTGAATCAGTTTGAAGCCAACGCCACAGCCGCACAAGTCTTTAAAAGGATAGGAACAGTCTTTGCGTTTTGGGTCCAAAACGGCAACAGCATTTGGGATAGTTTCTCCTGGAGTATGATGATCGCAAATGATAATATCAATGCCTTTATTCTTTGCGTAAGCTACCTTATCAATGGCCTTGATGCCGCAATCTAATACAATCATGAGGCTTATGTCATTATCTGCTGCAAAATCAATGCCTTGTAAAGACAGGCCATATCCTTCAGAGTAGCGGTCTGGGATATAGGTAGTTACCTTGTCTGTTCTGTTGCCGAGATAAGTAGCCATAAGCGAAACCGCAGTAGTGCCATCGACGTCATAGTCGCCAAAAACGATAATGGCTTCATTGTCATTCAAAGCGGTTGTGATGCGGTCAATGGCTTTGTGCATATCAGCCATTAGCATGGGGTCGTGAAGCTGTTCGAGGGAAGGACGAAAAAAAGTTTTGGCATCTTCAAAAGTTTGAATCCCTCTTTGAACCAAAAGACTAGCAATGGCCTTATCTACACCCAAATCAGCCATTAATTTGGAGATTACTTTTTCGTTTGGAGGAGAATTAGTTTGCCAAATCATAAGAGTTTAATCGGTTTTTCCTGCAACAACAAGTACGATTTCTCCTTTAGGTGGTTGCGCTTCAAAATGAATTCGGAGCGCTTCCAGACTACCTCGCTCGTGCGTTTCAAAATGCTTGCTGATTTCGCGAGAAACACAGGCTTGGCGATCTGCTCCTAATGAATTGGATAAATCTTGAAGGGTTTTCAGCAGCTTGTGAGGTGCTTCATATAGTATTATGGTTTTTGACTCTTCCCTTAAGAACTGAAGTCGCTTTTGCCGCCCTTTTTTAGGTGGCAAAAATCCTTCAAAGACAAATCGGTCATTGGGTAGTCCAGAAGCCACGAGTGCTGGGACAAAAGCTGTAGCTCCAGGAAGACACTCAACGGGGATGTTGTTTTGAATACACGCCCGTAAAATAAGAAAACCAGGATCTGAAATGGCAGGGGTCCCTGCATCGCTAATTAGCGCCATGACAGTTCCTGCTGTAATGGACTTTACTAATCCCTCAATCATGCGGTGTTCGTTGTGCATGTGATACGATTGCATTGCCGTGTCAATTTGATAATGCTTCAATAACTTTCCTGAAGTTCGGGTGTCTTCGGCCAATATTTTATCTGCATTTTGGAGTACCTCAACCGCTCTAAAAGTCATGTCTTTTAAATTACCAATTGGAGTAGGGACGACATATAGCTTGCTCATTGTCCAAATTTATTAGCAATGAGGTCCATCAATCGCTGTTCATATTCAGTTTTGCCCTCCCAATTATTATAATCGGGTTTCACTTTAGATTGAATAAAATCTACAGCTTCTTTATGGCTTTCCATCGCCTCAAGCATTTCGAAAATGCGCTCAAATTCACCACTTTTACCTTCAAAAAGATGCTTCATAAAAGCAAGACGGTCATTTAAATCGAGTGAAATTCTTCCTGGCCTTAGCGTCTCGTTCAAAGACAAAGGCTTACTTTTAGAATCATAAGATAGATTAGTCGAAACGGGATCAAACTCGGGAAGATTTCTATGATCTTTGGTCAAAGATTCAAAATCGTCGCCCTGACTTGCTGCGCTTTCTGAATGGGCTTGGTTGTCTAGAATAGAGTCAATGTGTTCCGCTTCAGGGTCTATTTGGGCCACGATATCTTTTATTGTTTCGATACCAAGCTCGGTTAGTGCGTTGTCGGAAGGCCCGTCTTCAGGCTGAACTAGCGGTGTTTCAAAGTTAGCTTGGTGTTCTAAAATGACTAATATATCATAAATTTTTCGAGCAGACGACAGAGCGGCAACATAGTCTTTGGTATCAATTGATGCTATGAGTTGTGCGATGAATTCTTGGAGATTTCTCGGGTCTTGAGCCATTGCAGGGATAGTTTTCACCGAAGGTATCAAAAACTATCTATTCTCACAATGCAAAAACATCGAAATGATAGGCTATTGTGAGGCGGCGCACAATTTTTTTTTATATTTGCACGCTCAATGCGCAACTCATGGTTAAAGCTTTTAAACCATATGATATTCAGTTTGTTGGTTTAAAAATTGGCCATCATGAGTTTGCATACGACATTGACAGTACGTTCTTTGAAGCATTTGATTATGCAGAATTTAATGACGCAGCATTAAAAGCCCATGTTTTTTTGGATAAAAAAACTACCATTTTGGACTTCAAATTTGAAGTTTCGGGCCTCGTAAATGTGAATTGCGACGTCACCAATGAGACTTTTGACCTTTCAGTTCAGGGTCAATTCGAGCTAGTAGTTAATTTTGGAGAGGAGTTTAACGACGACAACGAATCCATCTTAATTCTGCCTCATGGTTCTTTTGAAATGAATGTTGCGCAGTATATTTTTGAACTAATTGTTCTTTCTATACCAGCAAAGCGCGAACATCCAGGAATAAAGGATGGCACATTAAATTCAGACATATTGTCTAAGCTTGAGGAACTCAATCCTAATAACAGTAGGTATGACCAAGATCATGAGGTTGACCCGCGTTGGGAGGGATTAAAAAATTTATTAACGGATAACTAATTGAAATAATGGCACATCCAAAACGCAAAATATCGAAAACACGTCGCGATAAACGCCGTACGCATTACAAGGCTACCGCACCTCAAATCGCGACATGCCCAACTACTGGTGAGGCTCACCTTTTTCACCGAGCTCATTGGTTTGAAGGCAAACTATATCACAGAGGTCAAGTTCTTATTGACAATTCTGAAACAGCCCAAGCTTAAGCTATATTTCAACGCTGAGAGGCATTTTAACTTGTATAGACAAACAATAAGCTTTTGAACGCAGCAATTACAGCCGTCGGAGGATACGTTCCTGATTTTGTTTTAACCAACAAAATGCTCGAGGGAATGGTGGAGACTAACGACGAATGGATTGTTTCACGGACTGGGATAAAAGAGCGCAGACTCCTCAAAGGGGAAGGGCGTGGGACTTCGTTTATGGCCATTCGCGCGGCTCATGACTTGATTCAAAAAAGCAATCTTGACCCATCTACTATCGATCTGGTTATTTTAGCTACGGCAACTCCAGACATGCAAGCCGCTTCCACCGCAGCCTATACGGCCGCCCAAATCGGAGCGACTAATGCTTTTACATTCGATTTAGACGCTGCTTGTTCTAGTTTTTTGTTTGGGATGTCAGCAGCATCAAGCTATATAGAGTCTGGCCGCTATAAAAAAGTTTTACTTATCGGAGCAGATAAAAATTCATCGATGATCAATTATGAGGACAGGGCAACTTGCATCATTTTTGGTGATGGGGCTGGAGCCGTGTTGTTTGAGCCCAACGAAGAAGGTTTTGGTGTGCAAGACGAGTATTTGCGTAGCGATGGGTCGGGGAGGGAGCATCTTCTGGTTAAGTATGGTGGATCGGCCTACCCCATTGAACAATTACATATAGAGCATAAAGAACAATTTGTTTTTCAGGACGGCAAAAACGTCTTCAAGCATGCCGTGTCTAATATGGCAGATGTTTCTGAGAAAATTTTAGAACGGAATCAATTGACTAAGGAGGACGTCAATTGGCTTGCACCTCATCAAGCAAATAAAAGAATCATTGACGCCACCGCCAGCAGAATAGGCGTTGAAGAAGATAAAGTGATGATGAATATCCAGAAATATGGAAATACGACCTCTGGGACGCTACCGCTGTTATTATTTGATTATGAATCTCAATTGAAAAAGGGAGATAAAATAATTTTTGCCGCTTTTGGTGGTGGATTTAACTGGGGAGCATTATATTTGACATGGGCCTACAACCCTAGTGCGTAAAATAAACACTACAAAAATGGACTTAAAAGACATTCAAAACCTTATCAAATTTGTTGTTAAATCGGGCGCTAGCGAGGTCAAACTCGAAACCCCTGACTATAAAATCAGTGTTAAAACTGGTTCAGAATCCGATCAAAAAATTGCTCAGTACATGCCACTGACAGCTGCCGCTCCTATTGCTGTGCCTCAAACTCCTGCTTTTACCACTGATCAACAGTCGGCAACGACATCCTCGGAGACACAAGACTCGAGTAAATATATTACGGTTAAATCTCCTATGATTGGGACCTTTTATTTGAAGCCTTCTCCCGATAAACCAAACTTTACAGATGTTGGGCAGCGCATTGCAGAAGGCGATGTACTTTGCATAATTGAAGCCATGAAGCTTTTTAATGAAATTGAGTCTGAGGTAAGTGGAACCATCGTGAAGATTTTGGTTGATGACGCTTCTCCAGTAGAATTCGACCAACCTCTCTTTTTGGTCGATCCTTCCTAAAAAAATGAGAAAATTTTCTCAAAGCTTGATAATCTAAGAGGCTATGTTCAAAAAAATACTTATTGCAAATAGAGGAGAAATTGCCCTGCGGATCATTCGTACTTGCAAGGAAATGGGCATTCAAACGGTTGCCGTTTATTCTTCTGCTGACGCGGATAGTCTCCATGTGAAATTTGCAGATGAAGCTGTATGCATTGGTCCTCCGTCGAGTTCAGAATCCTATTTGAAAATTCCTCATATTATTGCAGCAGCTGAAATAACCAACGCTGACGCAATTCATCCAGGATATGGCTTTTTGTCTGAAAACGCCAAGTTTTCAAAAATTTGTTCCGATCATGGTATCAAGTTTATAGGGGCATCTGCGGAGATGATCAGTAAAATGGGAGATAAGGCTACTGCCAAAGCAACTATGAAGGCCGCTGGCGTTCCTTGTGTTCCAGGTAGTGAGGGGATATTGAAAGATTTTAATGATTGCAAAAAAACGGCTAAAGTTGTCGGCTACCCAGTGATGCTTAAAGCTACTGCAGGTGGCGGAGGACGTGGAATGCGGGCAGTTTGGTCAGAAGAAGAACTACTTCCAGCTTGGGAAGGCGCGAGACAAGAATCGAAAGCAGCCTTTGGAAATGACGACATGTACATGGAAAAACTCATTGAAGAGCCAAGGCATATTGAAATTCAAGTCGTAGGCGACTCCACAGGTCGGGCTTGTCATTTGTCAGAAAGAGATTGTTCTATTCAAAGACGACATCAAAAACTAACCGAGGAGGTGCCTTCTCCTTTTATGACTGACGCTTTGCGAAAAAAAATGGGGGCAGCAGCAGTAAAGGCAGCAGAGTTCATCAAGTATGAAGGGGCGGGAACCATCGAATTTTTGGTAGACAAGCACCGCAATTTCTTTTTTATGGAGATGAATACCAGAATTCAAGTGGAGCATCCTATTACCGAGCAAGTAGTTGATTTTGATTTGATTAGAGAGCAAATATTAGTTGCTGCGGGAGTGCCTATATCGGGAAAAAACTATTTGCCTAATTTGCATTCAATTGAATGCCGTATCAATGCCGAAGATCCTTATAACGGCTTTCGTCCATCACCAGGTAAAATTACAACACTCCACGCGCCAGGGGGTCACGGTGTCAGACTGGATACCCACGTCTATGCAGGCTATACCATTCCGCCTAATTATGACTCCATGATTGCCAAATTGATTACAACAGCACAAACGCGCGAGGAGGCCATTAACAAAATGAAGAGGGCCCTTGATGAATTTGTAATTGAGGGAATTAAGACTACTATTCCGTTTCACCGCGCTTTGATGGATCATCCTGATTATCTTAAAGGGAAATACACCACCAAATTCATGGAATCTTTTGACATAGGTGTTCCAGAAGAGGAATAGCCCATGCCGCCTCCAATGCCACAATTGTCTTTCTGGGATCGCCAAACTTGGCTTAGCCATATTGACTATGCCATCATTGGAAGCGGTATTGTAGGCCTTCAAACAGCGATTCAGCTCAAAAAACAGCGACCAAAAGCCAAAATCTTAATTCTTGAAAGAGGGACCCTGCCTCATGGCGCTAGTACTAAAAACGCTGGCTTTGCTTGTTTTGGCAGTGTTAGTGAACTCTTGTCCGATTTGAGTCTGCATAGCGAGGCCGAAGTTCTAGACCTGGTCGAAGCCAGGTGGGAAGGCCTTAGACTGTTGCGTCAAGAGCTGCGCGACAAGCCATTTGGATATGAAGCAACGGGTGGGTTTGAGGTGTTTAGAAAAGGCGATACAGCAATTGCACATCGATGTTTGGATGCAATTCCAGATCTCAACGATAAATTGTCAGGCATCTTCCGAGAACCAGTTTTTGAGATCACAAATACCATCCCGTCTTTTTCAGGATTTGGAGCAAAGACTATTGTAAATCGATTTGAGGGCCAGCTCAATACAGGCGATATGATGCAAGCACTTTTGCATAGAGCCCACGCTTTGGGGGTAATGATTTTAAATGGCGTTGAGGTCACTGGAGTGTCTTCGGTTTCGGATGGTGTAATAATAGACCTAGAAGGGCTGGAACTCAAATGCCAACATCTGGCCGTTTGTACCAATGGATTTGCCTCAGAATTACTCGAATTAGATGTTAAGCCTGCCAGAAATCAAGTGCTCATTACCACGCCAATCTTTGGGCTGAAGGTTCAAGGGAGTTTTCATTTAGATCAAGGGTATTTTTATTTTCGTAATGTGGGTAACCGTCTGTTAGTTGGCGGAGGGAGGCATTTGGATGCATTAGCAGAATGTACTTCGGAAATGAAACAGACCGCTAAAATTCAATCTCATTTGGAAGAGCTACTACACAAATATATCTTACCTCACGATTCTTTCGAAATTGAACAACGATGGAGCGGCATTTTAGGGGTAGGAGACCAAAAGAAACCTATTGTAAAGCAAGTAAAACCCAACATTTATTGCGGCGTTAGAATGGGAGGAATGGGCGTTGCTATAGGGAGTCTGGTCGGACATCAGCTGTCAAAACTGATGACAAATTCTGAGGGCTAAGCTTATTATCAATTAAGTACTCGGCGATTTGAACGGCATTGGTAGCTGCACCTTTTCGCAAATTGTCACTAACAATCCATAGGTTGAAACTCCGGTCGTGTGAATGATCTACTCTCAGTCGGCCCACAAAAACATCATCGGAACCATAAGCGTTTAGCGGCATGGGATAGCTTTCCTCCACAAAAACAACGCCAGCTGTATTTTTAAGAACCTGAGCGACCTCTGCCAGCTCTGCGGGCCTAGAAACAGTAATATTAACGGATTCTGAATGACCGCCAATTACAGGCACTCTAACCGCAGTTGCTGTAATGCCAATAGAATTGTCGTTGAGAATTTTCTTGGTTTCAAGAATCAATTTCCACTCCTCTTTTGTGTAACCATCCTGACTAAAGTCATCACATTGAGGAAGAGCATTTTCGTGAATGGTATGCGGATAGAATTTGTCGCCAGGAATTCCATTTTGTTCATTTTTGAGCTGATCAATACCACTTTGTCCACTACCTGTTACCGACTGATAGGTCGAGACAACTAATCTGTCGAGACCAAAAACTTGGTGGAGGTCATGCAAAGCAACCACAAGTTGAATGGTAGAGCAATTAGGATTAGCTATAATTTTATCTTCAGCAGTCAGCGTTTTGGCATTGATTTCAGGTACTACCAGCTTGATGTTATCATGCATTCTCCAAGCAGAAGAGTTGTCTATAACCGTGGTGCCACAGCGCGCAAATTGAGGCGCCCATATTTCTGATAATTCGGCGCCAATTGAAAATAAAGCAATATCTGGCCTAGCCTCCAAGGCTTCGCGCATAGAAATCAAAGTCAATGGATTGGTCCCAAAAGTCACAGTTTGTCCAACACTTTGGTCAGAGGCGGCAACTAACAATGTGTCAATGGGTAATTGGCGCTCTTCCAATACCTTTAACATTGTTTGACCTACCAAACCAGTTGCTCCTATAATTGCAATTGTCATAGCTGAAAAATATTGATTGTAAAATTAGTCGAAAGTTACGAAACACGAAAACATAATACTAGGGGAGGACAACCCTCGGTACGCGACTAGAAACCCCTGTTATCAGTTCGTAGGAAATAGTGCCCGCACCTTCGGCGAGCTCTTCTGCAGTTTGATGTTGTCCGAAAACTTCTACCAGATCTCCTTCTGAGCATGCTATGCCTGTGACATCCAGCATGATCATATCCATACAAACATTACCCACTATGGGCGCTTTTTGACCGTTAACCATCATTTGGCCTTTGCCTTTGCCGTATTGACGGCCAATACCGTCAGCGTGACCAATCGGAACAACGGCAATAGATTGAGCTTCGGTGCACACATGGCCGCGGTTGTAACCCACAGATTCTCCTGAAGGCACATGGTGTATTTGTGATATGTGCGTCTTTAGGGAGGCGATTGGCTTCAAACCAGCATGTTTTTCGGGATCGTTTGAGAAGCCATATAAGCCAATGCCGCTTCGAACCATATCAAAGTGCGCTTCGGGATAATTTAGAATACCAGAGGTGTTGCACAGATGCCGAATGGGTTGATAACCGAGTGAGGCAATGAATTGATCATTGATTGATTCAAATTTTCGGACTTGATTAATGGTAAATTCTTTTTCTTCGGGATCCTCGCTGGCCGCAAGATGGGACAATAGTGAAGTAATATATAAGACATCTTGACGATCAAAAACCTTGGCAACGGCCTGAGCCTGATCGTCTTGAAATCCAAGGCGATTGAGGCCTGTGTTAAATTTAATATGTACCGGGTATTTGCGTTGTTTTTTTAATTGGGCTTCGGCTAAAAAAGCCTTTAACACTTCAAAATTGTATATACAGGGTTCCAAACAATGGTCAATGATTTGCTCCAAACATTGCACTTGGGGATGGAGTATCATGATGGGTTTTTTGACACCAGCTTTTCTAAGAGCAGCGCCCTCTTGGGTATAGGCTACAGCAAAGTAATCGACATTTAAAGACTCTAATTTTTCTGCTACAACCGCGGCAGCGCTACCATAGGCAAAGGCTTTGATGACAGCAAGAAACTTGGTTTTGGGGGCAAGTTTTTCCTTCAAATGAAGGAAATTAGCCTCAAGTGCATTCAGGTCAATTTCCAAAAAAGTAGGGAATGGTCTATTCATCAGTGAGCGGATCAAATTCTGCCGGATTATTGTTGCTCATGTCGTTCGATTTGATTGCCTCTTGACGCATGGCTTTATAGAATGCGGCACGACATAAGGGCTCGTATTCATCAACCTCCCCCAACAGAACAATATCGTCATTAGAAGATTTTCTGTAGCTGTATTGGGCAAGATTCCCTGTTCGGGTACAAATGGCGTGGACTTTGGTGACATATTCGGCGGTTGCCATGAGATTGGGCATGGGGCCAAAAGGATTGCCTTTAAAATCCATATCTAATCCGGCGACAATGACACGCACCCCTTTGTTGGCCAAATCATTACAAACTCGTACAATTTCGGCGTCAAAAAACTGAGCTTCATCAATACCTACAACCTCACAGCCATCGGCCAGAATAGGGATATTGGCAGCTGCGGGTACAGGTGTGGACATAATTTCGTTGGCATCATGAGAAACCACTTTGTCTTGGTTGTACCTGACGTCCATCGATGGTTTAAAGATTTCCACTTTTTGTTTAGCAAACTGAGCTCGCTTCAGTCGCCGAATTAACTCCTCCGTTTTTCCAGAAAACATCGAGCCACAAATGACTTCGATCCAACCGAATTTATTTTCTTGACTTCCTGTACTTTCTAAAAACATATACTTTGAGAACCTTGGATCCATTTTACAGGACTGGGGTAAATTTACAAAATTGGAGAATGGATTAACTCCTCTAGGGAAGGATTTCTCCAAAGATGTAAAGATTCGCATTTTTTGTAACTTTACCCGATATACGCATAATTTGCCCATTTATAGTCAATTGGACTACAGTTATAACTATTCGGAGAGCAGTTATACTAGGAGAGCCGCTGCTTTGTGTTAAATGTTGTTCTTTGTGGACCTATAATTATTGCCCCACATTACCTATAACTTCTACTGAAAAACACACTGTGGTATGGCATCTTAATTACACGCCAATCAGCACGCCTGTTTTGCAGTTAGAAATCTATGAATCCCTACTAAAATTTTACTGCACAATTACTTATCAATGCCTGTTTAAATTATCAAGATCAACGGTTTAGCTCAATTATTTGCCCTTTTGTTTTAGCCGGTTGGTATGAATAGTAATCCCAGCTTTTAGCGCTTCCTTAAATGACGAAATGGATGCTTTGTTTTGCCCTGCAATATCAAAAGCTGTGCCGTGGTCGGGTGATACCCTGACCCTATTTAAACCGGCAGTAAAATTTACACCTTTTCCAAAAGAGAGCAGTTTAAAAGGAATTAAGCCCTGATCGTGATAGCAGGCTAAAATACCATCGTAATTTTTAAACATTCCAGATCCAAAAAACCCGTCCGCAGCAAATGGACCTTCAGCGTCAATGCCTTTTTTTCGAAGAGAATCCAGACATGGCCTGATAAGGTCTTGATCGATTTGTCCAATTGCCCCTGAATCACCTGCGTGGGGGTCGAGACCTAGCAGCGCTATTTTCGGGCTTTCTATATCAAAATCAAAACGTAATGACCAATGCATGGCTCTAACTTTTTCCGATATTAATTTGACAGTAATGGCCAGGCTGACCTCATTTAAAGGCAAATGGTCGGTGAGTAATCCAATCCTTAAACTCCCCGAAACCATTAGCATCAAACTCTTGCCGTCTAAATGTTGGTTCAAATAATCGGTATGGCCTGGAAATGGAAAGTCAGTTGATTTTATACTCGCTTTATTGATTGGCGCAGTCAAAAGCACATCGATCTCCTCCTTCCTTAAGGCCTTGGTTGCTGCTTCAAGTGATTGGAAAGCGTATTGGCCTATGGAATGGTCTAAGGTGCCGTAGGAAATGGCGGGTGTTTCTGTCCAAACGTTAGCAACATAGACGGTGTGTTGGTCAATTGTAGTCTGATTATGCCATTGAGACAATTTTAATGTGGTGCCAAACTTTTCCTGAAGAGCAGAAACTAGGGTGCTACTGGCAAAAATAATAGGCACAAAATCAAAGTTGCTGAACTGATCTAAGCATTTTAAGACCACCTCACTACCAATGCCGTTAAGGTCTCCAATGGAGATTCCAATTCTAGGACGTGATTGGTATGACATAGTGAATGAAAAATATGTTTTGTACTTTCGTCGATCAAAATTAACGAAACATAACTAATGTTTACAGGAATCATTGAGGAGATAGGTAAAGTGCACGCTATTGCGACCGACTCTGGGAACATGCACCTAACACTTGAGGCGCCATTTTCTGGCGAATTGAAGGTAGATCAAAGTGTCTCTCATAACGGAATTTGCCTGACAGTAGTTCAAAAAACAGAATTACAGTACACGGTAACAGCCATAAAGGAGACTTTAGACAAGACAACTATGGGGTCATGGCGGGTCGGTGATCGGGTGAATTTAGAGCGCGGACTCAGGCTGGGCGATCGCTTAGACGGCCATATGGTGCAAGGACATGTCGATCAGATTGGGGTGTGTACCATGATAACTGAAAATAGTGGCAGTTGGATTTACAGCTTTCAATACGACAGCAGTCTCGGAAATATAACCATTGAAAAGGGCTCGATTACCATCAATGGCGTTAGCTTGACTGTGGTAAATTCGAGGGATGACAGCTTTAGTGTGGCAATCATTCCTTATACCTATGAACATACTAATTTTCACCTATTAGAGCAAGGATCAAAAGTCAATTTGGAGTTTGATGTGATTGGAAAATATGTGTCGCGCTTGCACAAAAAAAGCGACGCCCTATGATTATGACACCTCAATGCTTTCAAAGGGAACTGTTGAATCGTGAATTGATGAAATCAAATCGATTAGTGTTTTTTCAAACCTATTGAGGACGACCGCATCAAGATCAAAATGGAAACTTTTGCTGTCTTCTTCAGGAATTCCAAGTTTGAGAAACCCAAGAGACATGTTCTTTAAAGCGTAAACACCCCCTTCTAAGCTAATCGTTTTCGGGTTGTTGGCTTTCCAAATATACGCGTAGCAAAGAATTTGAAAGCACTTGTGATATTTGTCATAATTAGACCCTAAAGCTGACCAGTCTTTAATTTTTAGACTGCTTGCTGTAATATTACTGCCAGTTTTATAGTCGATGACACGTGTTTTCCCGTTGAACTCATCTACTCTGTCAATTTTTCCTCTGAGCTTTATTTTATAAGGGATAGACGAAATAGGGATATAGGCCTCAAGTTTTTCTTCGATACAGACAATTTTAATAGAGTTACCCTCTTTAATCATTCTTAGGTCTTCATCGATTAGTTGAAAAATATAGTGTTTTCCAACCTCAAAGGTCAAGAGATTTTTGCCTGATTTAATGTCGGCGCCTTTCATTTCCTCCTTAAAAAATATTTCTGCTAAAGAAGCGGCCTGCGACCTCATTTGCGCCAAAGTTGATGCTGAAAGTTGAGCGCCCTTGAGGGGCTTGTAGAGGGCTTCGAGTGTATTGTGAATGGCATTCCCAAATGTTCTTGCCGCCATGGATTCTTCCAATTCGTTTGTTTCTTTAAGCCCCAATAGATACCTGCGATAAAACAGCAACGGATCTTTGATGTATAGGGTCAAGGCAGATGGAGAATAGCCATAACTCCCCAACTCTTTTAAAGACTCTAAGGCGAGCTCACTTTTAGATACTGACAATGATTGCTCTTGTTGTAAAGGCGTTTCGGCTACAGCCTTTGTACGTTGAATGGTATGAATACCGCCTACTTCCAGTTGCAATAAATACCTGCTACATTCGCCCCCTTGAAGCCGATCTACAACGGCGTCGTAAATAAGATAAACCTCCGAAGCCCTCTGCATCAAATGATAAAAGTGGTAGGCATAAATGGCATCTTTTTCTTTGATAGTTGGCAAGTCAAAGGCTCTTTTGACATCATAAGGAATAAACGAATGCTGTTGTTTTCCGGCAGGCAGAACACCTTCATTAACGGTCGTGACAATTACAGTTTCAAAATCTAACACTCGCGATTCTAGTATGCCCATGATTTGAAGTCCTTTGACGGGCTCTCCTTTGAAGTCTAGCGTTGCCTCTTCCAATAGATTTGTGTAGAGATGCTCCAAGGTTTTTATACTTTCCATACCTTCAAAGGTGTCTATATCGATTTTGAGGCTGTTGAATAAGGTGTAAAATTTGTATAGGCACTCCAATATTAGAATGTCTACTCGGCTGTTTTTACTGGACTTATGTTTAATCTGTTCGATGAGTAATATCAAATGGTCGAGCGCTTGGCTTGGAGTTTGCCATGAGCCAAAGATCAAATCAATCCAGTCGGAATTTTCAGGCGCTTTCAATTTCAGTTGATCAACGGAAACGAAAGTCAGATTTTGTTCATGAATATAAACAATCACGTCATTGATCCAGTGACTGTGATTGGTATTGAATAGGCCATGTATAAGAGGGTTTGACAAAACATTTATGATATATTTATAATAGTACTGATTGTCTTTGCCGTTTGTTTGTAGGTCGAATAAACTGGCGATTAATCCGGCTACGGGAGTTGACTTCAAAGGGAACCCCATGGTGATGTTGACCACATCCACCTCATCAGGCAAGGCAGTAAGCAAGGGGATCAATAGGGTTTCATGTGCAAGGACAATGGCGGTGTTGTGGCACTTGTTCTTCTGCCATAGAGTTTTGATTAGACCGCCAACAAACTTGGCCTGTCCAACGGATTTGGGGGTCTCAACAGACCGAATGGATTTTGGAGAGGTGTAGTGGTTGTGAATTCCCAAAACGGGATGATTTTGGTAATAAGGCCATGAATTGAAATAACCCCTCATAAATAGTCCAGCTTCTTCTACTTCATTATCCAAAAAATATTGATCATTGTCCCAATATACCTCGGCCATTTCGTGACTTAGAAGTTCTTTAAAAATAATTTCTTCAGAGGCATTTAGGGCATTGAATCCTAAGATCACATATTTGTTGACTTCGTTTAGGTTGAGGTAGCTTTCTAGGTGCTCTAGTGCTTGCCTATACATGAGGCCTTGGTGACCGAAACCGTTACGGATAAGAGTTGCCCTGAGTTCATCATATATGGGTAAAAGTTGATCCCAAAACTTAAGATAATTTCTGACCATTGGTGTTTTGGGATCCTTACCAAAAGCTTCAATAGATTTCAATTGCATTATACCTTTAAATAGGTCATCAACGTCAATAAGGTATCGATCTATCTCAATAAAATCTTGAATTAATCTTGGCCCCCAATTTAAGAACTGATCGAAGGATTCAGGGTTTTCTGATGGTGTTGTTGAGCGATAGGCCTTATAGGTTTCAATTAATAGTCGCGTTGGAGACACGAGTTGTAGGTCAGAAATCTCTTGAACAAACTCCTCTACAGATAGAATGGAAGGGGCAAATTGAAATTCTTTTGAGAAGGCGGCTAATTCGTTTTTAAGTATAACTCCAGAACGCTTGTTAGGGAGAACAAAGACGAGATCAGAAATGTCTTTTTCTTTCCTGTGAAGATCATTTAAAACATCTAATATAAAGGAGTTCATGCGCTATTTATAGGATACCCTAAAATAAAAAAAGCGTTCCTTAAGGAACGCTTTTTTAAACAAAATTAAATGGGGATTAATTTTTTAATTTTACTTCTACTCTTCTATTCTCAGCACGACCTTTAACAGTAATGTTTGAGGCAATAGGGCGAGTTTCGCCATATCCAACTGCAGTTAGACGAGAAGCATTGACACCGTTATCAACCAAATAATTTTTCACAGCGTTAGCACGTTGTTCAGATAATCTTTGATTTAAGGCATCGCTACCTGTTGAGTCAGTATGACCTTCAATAAGGAATTCTGCATTAGGGTATTCTAAAATTATTGCAGAAACAGCTTTTAGGACAGGAATAGTTTCAGCTTTGAAGGATGACTGTCCTGTGTTGAAGTTAATTGTTCTGGCGTAGTTTGAAAGCCGATCGGCTACTTCTCTTGGAACGGACACTTCAGGACAGCCGTTATTAGCAACTGTTCCGGCTTCGTTCGGACAGTTATCATCTTTGTCAAGAACCCCATCATTATCGGAGTCTGGCCATGGGCAGCCTTTGTTAGCTGCAGGTCCTGCCTCATTCGGACAGTTGTCATCTTTATCCGCAACTTTGTCATTGTCACTATCTGGACAGCCCTGCATAGCAGCGGAACCAGCAACTTCTGGACAGCTGTCATTATTATCAGCTACACCGTCACCATCTGAATCAGGACAACCATTGAGTTGAGCTAAACCAGCGACGTTAGGGCAGTTGTCTTTACTGTCTTGAACGCCATCGCCGTCTGAATCAGGACAACCATTGAACGCGGCTAAGCCAGGAGTTTCTGGACACGAATCGTTTTTGTCATAAACACCATCGCCATCAGTGTCTTTGCCGCCAAAGCGTAGAGCCACTCCGAGAGTGTGTTGAAAATGTTGAGCCGATTTGCGCTCACCAAAAGAATGTTTGTATTGAGATTGGAAAGTCACGCCAAAGCCGTCTGAAAACCAAACAGACAAACCACCAAGAGCGTTAGCTGCTGGCTGTCCGACATTGTCACCAGAAAAACTGTAGAAATCATTTCTTTCAATCCCAACCCAGCTTCCGCCAAAGCCAACAAATGGCTCAAACTTTTTACTTTTGATCAGCTCACCTAAACTGTATTTGATGTTTAAATCAGCTGCATAGTACTGTGTGGTTTCAACTTCTGCTACACCCCACTGAGTGATCGAATTAATTGATCCTGCAAGACCTAAAGACCAGTTTCCTGAAATGTTTTTAGATACTCCGAGGTAAGAAATTGAGGGTAAAGTGTTCCAGTGGCTGACATCTGTGATGCCTTCAAAATTTCCACCCTGAATTGATGTATGGCCACCAACGGGGTAAAAATCTACCGCGTTAACCCCAAGGGTTACTTGCCAAGGATTGTCACTGTTTTGAGACATAACAGTCGTTAATCCAAAGAACAAACCAACCATAAGCGTAAGTAAGTTTTGCTTTTTCATAGAAATATGAGTCTTTAAATATTAAAATTATCTCCAAAAGTAGCAGATTTGCGGTTACCTAGCAAATTTGTTGGCTAAAAATACACAATATTATGACCTTTAGAGTTGAATGAACTCAAATCACTCCAAACTTACGCCCTGCTTGAGTAAAAGCCCAAATTGCTCTGTCCAGATGTTGTTGGGTATGAGCCGACGATAATTGAACCCGAATTCTTGCTTTTTCTTTGGGTACAACGGGATAGAAAAATCCAGTGACATAAACACCCAAACTGAGGAGTTCATTGGCCATGTTTTGAGATAATTGTGCGTCGTAAAGCATGATTGGCACTATGGCGCTGTCCCCATCAACTATGTCAAAACCGGCAGACTTAATGTGCTTTTTGAAATAATTGGTGTTCCATTCCAATTGATCTCTCCGAGTGGTATCAGTAGAGAGTAGTTCAAAAACTTTGATAGAAGCCCCAACGATGGCAGGAGCTAATGAATTTGAGAACAAATAGGGTCTAGAGCGTTGGCGTAAAATTTCAATAATTTCTTTTTTACCAGTTGTATAACCACCCATGGCTCCGCCTAATGCTTTTCCTAGAGTCCCAGTAATTATATCGACCCTGCCAAGTACCTTTTTTGCTTCTAAGGTACCGCGGCCTGTTGCACCAATGAAGCCAGCAGCATGGCATTCATCAACCATGACCAGCGCGTCATACTGTTCTGCTAAATCGCAGATTTTATCTAAAGGCGCTACAATGCCATCCATAGAAAAAACGCCGTCCGTAACTATAATTTTAAACCTATGACCATCTTTATTGGCGGCAATCAACTGCGCCTCCAAATCCGACATGTCACTATTCTGATATCGGTATCTTTTTGCCTTGCAAAGACGCACCCCATCAATGATTGAGGCATGGTTTAAGCTGTCAGATATGATGGCGTCCTGCTCGGAGAGTAGGGGTTCGAAAATCCCGGCATTGGCGTCGAAAGCGGCGGCATATAGAATGGTATCTTCGGTTTGATAAAACGCTGCTATTTTGTGCTCAAGTTCTTTGTGAATATCTTGAGTCCCGCAGATAAACCGCACTGATGACATACCGAAGCCATGACTGTCTAAAGCATCTTTAGCGGCAGCTATCACTTCGGGGTGTGAAGACAGGCCTAAATAGTTGTTTGAACAAAAGTTTAATACTTTTTGCCCAGTGCTCAGCTCGATTTCTGCACCTTGTGGGGAAGTGATGATCCGTTCTTCTTTGAAAAGACCATGAGACCGAATAGCGTCTAGTTCTAGGCGAAGATGAGTTTTAATTTTGTTGTACATGGCTTGCGAATTGGATTTAAAAAATCAAATTTACTAAAATCCCTGACCTAAAACACTACGAATTCCGGGGTTGTATCTTCTGAGACATAAATCAAGATATTTTTGACAAACTCATACCCCATTTGATGCAATGCAAAGCGATATCCGTTGAGTTGCTTCTGATCAATGGAGTCAGGCTGGCTGCTTTTGTAGTCTATAATAACAGCTTCATTTTTTGAAATGATATTGATTCTATCAGGTCGTGAAATATTGCCCTCAGGATCGAGAATATCCCTTTCGTTGTAGGTTTTATGAGCACCACTAAAAAAGGGTTTTACCATGGGATTACTGACAATATTCCTTGCAATTGTTTCGAGATCTTCTTTTTGGGATTCGCTAGCCATCCCATTTCTCAAAAGTAATTTCGAGGCGAATGGAATATCGGTCTCTTGCTTGATTTGAGCCATATACCAATGCATTAAATTACCCCTTTCTAGAGCATCGCCAAATTTTTCATTCCACATTAATGAGGCATTGGTTATAATTCGTGCTGGCAAACTAGAGATGGGCCGCATAGAACACCTAATTTTTTCAATACTTTCGTTAGTATTGGAATCCATTTTTTTACCATCATACAAATCACCAAATTGGTAAAACTGTTTTTGTGAATTCCAGACCCCTTGTTTTTCTAGATAGTATTTCAAAAATCCGCTGTATGTCCGCTCGTGCGGCTGATGCCCTTGATTTCCAATGACGTGTAATTGATTTTCCGCCCTGGTCAGAGCAACATACAGTAAGTTTAAATTATCGAGCTCTAAATCTGACCGATGCTTGTTGTATATATCAGTTCCCTGAGTGCCTGTATGAGGTAAATCTTTATTTACATTAACCAGTGAATAGGCCATATGACTAAACGGGGTGTTGTCCAAATTATACCACAATTTAGTTGATGGTTCTTTGTAGATATTTTGTTCGGCAAAAGGGAATATAACAACTGGAAATTCTAGACCTTTTGCCGAATGAATGGTCATAATTTGTACCGCATTAGATTGTTTGGTGCCGACGATACTTAGTTTGCTTTCGTTTTGCTCGTAGTACTCCAGAAAGGCTGACAGTCCTGCAGACTTTTGAGACATGAATTGTAACACCTCATCTAGAAAATACTGCAAATAGGCATCAGACCGATGGGCTAATCCAAATGCTATGATCACCCCCTCTACCATTTCATAGATTGACATTCCAGAATAATCCTTGGGATTGAAGTCAACCCCCAGAGTGCTCAAAGATTTGAAAAAGTCCCATTCCCTTAGAAAGAGATGTTTGACATAAAAGGCATGCCAGTCGTCAATATCCTCCCGATTTTGGCCTAAATAGGTTAAAACCTCAAGTCTGACGTTAAGATTTTTTGGCTCTAAAATCATTTTTAAAATCTTTACGACCAGCCTAACTTCCGGAGAACTTGACAAAATCAAGGATTCGGAAGACACAACTGCAATATTGTTTTTGGCAAGGTGTCGAGCGACAGCAATACCTTCTTTATTTTTTCTCACTAAGACTACAATGTCTCCTAAATCAATGCCGTCCTTATTGCATTGCACAATTCGGTCAAAAACGGCAGCGCAGTAATCCGCGTATTTGCTTTCAGCAATTGTATCTATGAATGTTAAACTGACATAGCCCCCGCCAGTTTTTTTGTGATCTTGTTTGCTCTGTTCAAAAAGTTGGGTATGCGACGGGTCGGAAAAAACGAATTTAGAAAGGCATTGAAATAATTTATTGTTAAAATCCACAATATGAAAGTCACTTCTATAGTTTTTGGGTAAGACGATTCGATCTAATTTGATATGAAATGGAGAGCGCTCACTTAAGCGTATAAATTGTTCTACCTTCCCGCCGCGCCAGCGGTATATGGCCTGTTTGGCATCTCCAACTAAGGTGACACTTGAACCAGTTGAGGCTAAACTGTGGCTCAGTAAAGGGAGCAAATTCTCCCATTGCTTTACAGAAGTATCTTGAAATTCATCTATAAAAAAGTGACTGTAATTTTCGCCCAATCGTTCATAAATAAATGGGGTAGGTTCGTTTTTCAAATGATTGCTGATAAGGTTGTTGAATTCCGAAATGAGCAGGAAATTTTGCTCCAGTTTCATTTGTTCCAGCTCTTTGTCCAGGCCCTTTAGTATCGACAATGGTGTGATATTGCTGTGAAAATTTTGGTATAATCCAAGCAAGTGAATCGAAACTTTCAGATGTTGATAGGCTTTTTGAATCTCTGGCAATAGATGGTCGAGTCTTAGCCTCTCATCTTCCGAGGCCTTTTTGCTCAGCAATTGCCCTACTTCAATTTGTTCTTCTAGTTTATTGGCGTACAAATTTTTAATTTCTCCACTAGCGATTTTCTTGAAGTGATTGGGTAAAGTTTGATAAGGAAAACTAGTCAATGCGATCTCCTGTTCTTCAAGACTCTCGAGAACAGACTGAGCTACGGACTTCACCTGCTCGTGAAGATCATGGATGGTGTTTTTCAGAAGTTTCTTGAAGGCCATATGATCTTTGATCTCCAAAGTGCTGATTTGTTCTAAAATAGGCAGATCGTTTTCCGAAAGCAGCCGTTCGGACATTTTAAAAAAGTCAATACTGATATCAGCACTTTTATCGTCTTGGACTTTGTCAAAGACGAAATCTAACATGATTTCTGTCAATTGTGAGTCTCCACCTGCTTTAGAAATAAATCGATCAACAGCCTCTGACAATACCTTTGAATGATCGAGGGATACTTCAAAATTATGAGATAATTTCAGGTCTTGCGCAAAGGTGCGAACAACTTTTTGAGTGAATCTGTCTATAGTGGATACATTGAAATCGTGGTAATGATGCGCAATATATTGCAGTCCATTTTTTGCTCTTTCATGAAGTTTTTGGGCAGGTAGTTTTGTGGATTTGCATAAGTCCACGAACATGTCGTTGGGGTGGTATATGATGTCAGGATTTGAAAATTCACCCAATGTTGTCAAAATCCTACTTTTCATTTCCTCGACAGCCTTATTGGTGAAGGTGACCGCTAGAATTTTTTTACAAATCGCTGGATGTGACGCAGATAAAAGCACTTCTAGATATGATTGCACTAGAGCATATGTTTTTCCGCTACCAGCCGAGGCGCTAAAAACTTTGAAAGTTGCTTTTTTCAATGGTTAGAATTAAGCTAACAATTTAGGTATTCTTAACGAATCTGCTGCTGTGGTTTGCGTCTAAAATTGTAAATTTGAGCATTCAATAAACTATTAAAAACTATTCATTATGCCATATCAATTAACAGAATTGGATTACACCTATGATGCCTTAGAGCCTCATATTGATGCTAGAACAATGGAAATTCACCACTCAAAACATCACAGTGGATACACGGCCAAACTTAATGCAGCAGTTGAAGGATCTGATCTTGACGGGACACCAATGGATTCCTTGTTGCCTAATTTGGATATGGGAAATTCAGCACTCCGCAATAATGCAGGAGGTTATTACAATCACGATTTGTTTTGGAAAGTGATTAGCCCAAATAATCGCGGCTCATTATCAGGGGAGTTAAAAGACGCCATTGACACCTCGTTTGGGTCATTAGAAGCTTTCCAGGACGCCTTTTCGGCTGCTGCGGCAGGTCAATTTGGTTCAGGATGGGCATGGCTTTGCGTTCATAAGGGCGGATCCTTAAAGGTTTGTTCAACGCCAAATCAAGACTGTCCCTTAATGCCTAATGTTGGTTGTGGAGGCACCCCTATTTTAGGCTTGGATGTATGGGAGCACGCCTATTATTTGAATTATCAAAATCGCAGACCAGATTATATTAATGCTTTTTTCAATATTATTAATTGGAATGAAGTAGCTCGCAGGTTCGCGCAAGGCAAGTAATTTAAACCCTATTTTAGGTAAAATAAAAAAGGTGAACAAGATGTTCACCTTTTTTGCCCCAAATCTACCATGAACTTAACCTACTTATGTTATGGTGAAACGAAGATAAGTGAAGCCATAAATTGGGCGTCAGTTTTTAGATTAAATGCAATTATTATCGACAAAGTGTCAATAAGCCCTTTCAGTTGACCCTTCAACAAAATTAATTAATGCTTGGTTAACCACGCGGTGCCCCCCAGGAGTTGGGTAATCACCTGTGAAATACCAGTCGCCAAGATTTTGAGGACATGACAAATGTAGGTTTTCGATGGTCTGGAAAATCACCTTAACTTCACAATCTACTTTATCCGAGTTGATTAATTCTGCGATTTTATCTGAAATCATGTCGGGAGTAAAAGGTGCATACAAGGCTTTGACATGATTGACTTGTACCCTATCCTTTATGACAACTTCTGATTTGCATTTTTGATAGACCTCATTGAGCAGATGCGACATTTGATGGTCTTGGAGTAGCGATAATGTTGCTCGAAACGCAATAAGGTCACCCAAATTGGCCATGTCAATGCCGTAACAGTCTGGGTATCGGATTTGAGGGGCCGAGGAAACAACAACGATCCGTTTTGGATTCAATCGGCTAAGAATACGCAAAATACTCTTTTTAAGGGTTGTACCCCGAACGATACTATCGTCAATTATTACCAAATTGTCTGTTGGTTTTACAACACCGTATGTGGAATCGTAAACGTGAGCCACCAAATCATCTCTTGAGCTGTCTTGAGTAATAAAAGTTCTCAATTTGACATCTTTTATGGCAATCTTTTCAATTCTTGGTCGTCGGTCTAAAATGGACTGAATTTCCTCTGTGGTTAGGCTCCCGTTCTTGTCGATAATTTCTTGTGCCTTTCTGTTATTCAATATTCGCTCTACGGTTTCAACCATACCATAGAAAGAAATTTCTGCCGTATTAGGAATGTAGGAGAAAACAGTATTCATGATATCGTCGTCAATAGCCTTCAAAACTTGAGGCAACAACAACTGCCCTAATTTTTTTCGCTCCTGATAAATGTCGGCATCATTTCCGCGAGAAAAATAGATGCGCTCGAAAGAACAAGCCATTCGTGCCATTGGGGTATTAATTTCAGTCATAAAGACCGAGCCGTTCTTTTTGATAATCAAAGCATGACCGGGGTCAATTTCGCGAATATTGTTTTGATTGACATTAAATACTGTTTGGATGGCAGGACGTTCTGAGGCCACCACCACGACTTCGTCATCTTGGTAATAATAGGCTGGCCGAATACCTGAAGGATCGCGCAAAACAAAGGCGTCGCCATGGCCAATTAAGCCAGCAATAGCATATCCACCATCCCATTTTTTTGAGGCCATTTTTAAAATTTCTCCAACATTCATTTGATCACAAATTAACGGAGAGGCCTCTTTTTTGTCATAGCCTTGTTGTTTGAGGTCGTAGTATAAATCTAGAACAGCATCATCGAGAAAATGGCCAATATTTTCCATCACTGTTACTGTATCGGTGTAGTCCTTGGGGTGCTGTCCAATTTCAACCAAATCTTCGAACAATTCCTTCACGTTGGTCATGTTAAAATTTCCAGCGATGATCAGGTTTCTATGCATCCAATTGTTTTGTCTCAAAAAGGGATGGACACTCTCTATGCTGTTATTTCCAAAAGTACCATAGCGTAAATGCCCTAACATCAATTCTCCGAGATATGGAACACTTGCTTTAAGGCGCTCTGTGTCGTTAATAAGAGCAGGATCTTCCTCTAAAGATGTATTGATTCTCCCATTAATTTGACTGAAAATGTCTTTTATAGGTTGAGGTTCATTTGAGCGAACACGACTGATAAATCTTTGACCTGGAGCTACATCCAATTTTATACTGGCAAACCCGGCGCCATCTTGCCCGCGGTTGTGCTGTTTTTCAAGCATCAGATACATTTTGTTGATGCCGTAAAATGCCGAACCGTATTTTTCCTGATAAAAAGAAAGTGGCTTTAATAGCCTAACTAAGGCTATTCCACATTCGTGTTTGATCACATCACTCATAAGTCAAAGGTATTAATTGTTCTAGTGATCATAGATGTATTTTTTAATGCAATTCTATATCAAACTGTATCAGAGATTTCAGCATGCTCAGTCTGGACTGAATGTCAGAATGATTGATTTCGGTTAAACGTTTTGTGCCAAAAGCCTCGACGCAAAATGAGGCTAAAGCAGTGCCATAAATAATGGCCGATTTTAAGTTTTCAAAGGAGAAATCTTCTGTTTTTGCCAAATAGCCTGCAAATCCACCAGCAAATGAATCGCCTGCTCCTGTGGGGTCAAACACCTCTTCTAGTGGCAGCGCTGGTGCAAAAAACACCTGATCTTTATGAAAAAGTAGAGCGCCGTGTTCCCCTTTTTTTATGATAACAAATTTCGGCCCCATACTTTGAATTTTACTGGCTGCTTTGACCAAGGAGTAGTCGCCAGACAATTGCCTCGCTTCCTCGTCATTGATGGTGATGGCATCCACCTTGGCAATCACTTTAGTTAAGGCATCATAACTGTTATCCATCCAATAGTTCATTGTGTCCATAACAATGAACTTTGGACCTGTCATTTGCGCAATAGCTGCGAGCTGTGCTTCAGGATTGAGGTTTCCCAAAAGTAGAACATCTGCATCCTTATATATCTTTGGCACCTTGGGGTCAAACTGCGTCAAAACATTTAATTCAGTGGCCAGAGTGTCTCGCGAATTCATGTCATGATGATACCGTCCGCTCCAAAAAAAAGATTTTTCTCCAGGAATTATTGCGACACCGTCAATGTTAATGCGGCGTGATTTTAGGAGGTCTAAAAAAGTTTGAGGAAAATCGTCACCGATGATGGCTACCAAGGCCACGTCAACGCTTAAATGACTCGCCGCCAAACCGATATATGTTGCGGCACCACCTAGTATTTTGTCTGTTTTCCCGAAAGGCGTTTCAATGGCGTCGAAAGCAACAGTTCCAACAGCAACCAATTGACTCATAGATAGAATGTGTTATTCTACAAAACTACATATTATATGAAAAGAACCATATTAAAAATAGTGATTGTTTTGAGTCTATATAATGCGTAGGTAACAACTAGAACAGTAATTACAAAAATAAAAATAGAAAACGAATTTAATCGTTTGATTTTGAACTCTTCTTTCGAAGTGAAATACTCGCGAAGTAGCTTGATCATGAGGGTAAGAATGACTACAATTAAACCAAAATTTCCTAAACCAAATCGGCTAAGCACTTTAAAAATCAAAGTGTCGTTAAAAATTGCTGGAAACGCGGCTATTATTGCCACGGCAATAATAATAACGTACAATGCAAGTTGAATAAACTTTAATATTCTCACCATTAATCTTGATTATTAAAACAATGAACGTCAGCACAAAGGTTAAAATTTGAACTACAATTCTGTTGAGCATTACTATGTTGAATATAGGCATAACCCAAATATAAAGCTGCGGCTACTGGGTTAACAACTGCCATCGATGCGCTTACTATTAGAGCATAGCTCAGAGCGTTATAGGCTGCGGCCGCACAGCGAGTTGCAGTAGTAATGCACTGTAGACAATCAGGATCACTGCTTAAAATTCACAAATCACTTTGAAAAGAATCAAAATAAGTTTCTTGCATCGGATCTTTTAAATCATTTTTAATAGTATTAAAATAATATAAAAAATACGTTTCGTTTTTCATTAGACAACGATAGAAATCTTGGCTATTCATTACCAACAATTAGGAACTTTTTTAAAGTTTTCCAATTCATAAAATTCCGTTGAAAGCTGCTCGAATTTAGAAATGAACTTATCACTATATTTTCCAACTGCTTTCTCCTCTAAAGATAAAACAGAAATTTCATGAACAATTGACTTAGACCTCATAACTTCATTTAAATTCCAAATGAAATCCATGTAAAATACAGAGGTTCGTATTCTTCTAATAAAGAAATAAAATTTTCTAAAGAACTTGCAATATCCGAATTTGAATCTAAGGTCTTTGATGATGCCAATGTGTCTTCAACATAGCCGTGCGAATAATTTTCTTGAATCGACAATTCTGAAAAACCAAGCAACCAAAAAAAATAAAACAAAATAAATGCTTGATTTGAGGGTCATTATCTAAGGGGCTTTTAGATTATTAAATCAAATATATAAATTTTCTTGCAATTTTACCTTGATTGAAAAGTTCAGTAAAAATTTCACATTATTTTCTTCCGTAATCTGCAGGAATTTCTCCCCATGCTTTGGTTTCCCATTTAACGATGGTGGTTTTGTACTCATTGTTGTTCAACCACAAAATAGCGCGCCGCACAAGATCAAAAATCACTTTATTTTTAGACGACTCTTCGAGTTTGGTTTTGCATTGCTTTTGCTTCACCCAATTGATGGCAATTTTAGAATCACTATACAATAGCAGTTCGCTCTTATGTTGTTTGAGATAAGCCAGGCCATGAACTAGGGCCAAGAATTCTCCTATATTGTTGGTTCCTTCCTCAAAAGGCCCCTGTTTGAACAAGACTTTTTTGGTTGAAGTATCTACACCTTGATACTCCATAAGACCTGGATTGCCTTTGACTGCCGCATCGACCGCAATGGATTTTAGGTTGGGTTGACCAATTTTTAGAAGCTTGGCTTCGGACAAGCTTTGAGGTTTTTCTTTGCTTTTACCTATGGAAGCTTCATAAGGCATTTTGAAAGCACTTTTAGCCTCTTCAAACGTTTCAAAACTTTTATACTGAGCACCTTGGACATTATTGACCTGAGACTTACAGTCATCCCAACTGTCAAATATGCCAGTGTTATGACCTTTCCAGACAACATAAAATTTTGGTTTTTTCTTAGCCATTAAGCACTTGATCAATAATCAGGGGGTAGTGTGTCATTTCTAACTGATGGACTTTTTCCGCTACTTGATTGGCGTTATCGCTAGGATCAATCTGACAAGATGCTTGAAAAATAATTTGACCCTCATCGTATTGGTCGTTGACAAAATGAATTGTAATCCCAGACTCTAAGTCTTTGGAGGCAATAACCGCCTCATGAACGTGGTGACCATACATACCCTTGCCGCCGTACTTAGGCAATAAGGCGGGGTGGATGTTAATTATATTGTACAATTGAATGACTTCCGAAGGAATCTTCAACAAATAGCCGGCAAGAACAACTAAATTGGGCTGAATTTTATCAAGTTCGGCCCGGAGTAAAGCGCCGTTTAAACATGTTTCTTTGGAGAGTACGGAACAGGCAATTTTTAGTCGCTCACATCGCTCAATTACTCCTGCGTTCGAATTGTTGGTAAAGACTGCCGAAATCTCCGTATGGTTACTCTTGCTAAAATATCGTATGATATTTTCTGCATTTGAGCCACTTCCAGAGGCAAAAACCACAATTTTTTTAATCTCTAAATTAGTGCAAATTGACTTCATTTTCTCAATTTAATGAACTTAAAAGAGTTATTGTAGAAATTAGTTTGAGACGTTATTAGCATTGGCATAATTTGAAGGGAATTTTGATTAGATGTTATTTTAAACATTAAAAACCACTATCAAATAAAGTTTTTCTATTTTTGTCGCTTAATTAAACCGTAAAACTAAACATTATGTCAGACATTGCATCAAGAGTAAAAGCGATTATCGTTGACAAATTAGGAGTTGATGAAAATGAAGTTGTAGCTGAGGCAAGCTTCACCAACGATTTAGGAGCAGATTCTTTGGATACTGTTGAACTGATTATGGAATTCGAAAAAGAATTTGATATTCAAATTCCTGATGATCAAGCAGAAAATATCGCGACCGTTGGTCAAGCTATTGCTTATATCGAAAAGGCATAAGTTACACCCATAATTAATGGACTTAAATCGCGTTGTCGTAACAGGAATGGGCGCGCTAACGCCAATAGGTAACAATAAAGATGCTTATTGGAACGCTCTTGTAGCTGGTGTTAGCGGAGCCGCTCCTATTACCTATTTTGACTCGGAAAAGTTCAAAACAAATTTCGCTTGCGAGTTGAAGAATTTTGATCCAGAAAATTTCATGGATCGAAAGGCTGCCCGTAAGATGGACCGCTTTGCGCAATACGCCATGGTAGCTTCCGATGAAGCCATCTCGGACGCCAATTTTAATTTAGACAAACTGGATAAATTGAGAGTTGGAATCATTTGGGGTGCTGGAATAGGAGGTTTGGAAACTTTTCAAAATGAGGCTATCAATTTCGCTCTTGGTGATGGGTCACCAAGATTCAACCCATTTTTCATTCCCAAGATGATTGCTGACATTGCGCCAGCTAATATATCTATGAAATATGGCTTTATGGGGCCCAATTATACTACTGTTTCGGCTTGTGCCTCAGCAGCCAATGCCATGATTGATGCCATGAATTACATCAAATTGGGCTATTGTGACGTTATCGTAACAGGGGGTAGCGAGGCTGCAGTTACCATTGCTGGTATTGGAGGCTTCAACGCCATGCATGCTTTATCAGTCAGAAATGATGATCCCAAAACAGCCTCAAGACCATTTGATGCCAATCGAGACGGCTTTGTACTTGGAGAAGGTGCTGGTGCCATCGTGTTGGAGTCATACGATCATGCCGTAAAACGAGGAGCACACATTTATGCCGAACTTATTGGAGGAGGGTTGTCATCAGACGCCTATCATATGACAGCACCGCATCCTGAAGGAATCGGAGTAAAGGCGGTAATGGAAAACAGTCTTCGCGACGCAAAAATTGATGCGCATGATGTTGATGCCATCAATACTCACGGGACATCTACTCCCCTTGGTGATGTTGCAGAACTCAAAGCTATCTCGGATGTGTTCGGAGATCACGCTAAAAATATTAATATCAATTCTACCAAGTCCATGACAGGACATCTATTGGGAGCTGCGGGAGCGATAGAGGCTATAGCTTCAGTTTTTTCAATAACTAAAGGTATTGTGCCCCCAACAATTAATCATAGCACTCAAGATGACAACATTAATCCTGAGTTGAATTTAACCCTCAATAAGGCTCAAAAAAGAGAAGTTAACATTGCTATGAGTAATACTTTTGGCTTTGGAGGGCATAACGCTTGTGTTGTTTTCAAAAAATTCGAATAACTCTATGGGCGGACTGAAAAATATATTCAAGCGCTCAAAATCCTTATCTAGTTCTACTGTTGCTCCAGAGCTCAATGATATTCTTGGCTTTAAAATCGGCACACCGCTATACTATGAGCTCGCCTTTTTGCACAAATCAGAGCATAGGACCAATGCTGAGGGCCATCCTCAAAATTATGAACGATTAGAATTTTTAGGAGATGCGGTGTTAAGCATGATAATCGCCAATTTTTTATATCACGAAGTGCCCAGCGGCAATGAAGGTTATTTGACAGAGATGCGGTCAAAAATTGTCAGTAGAGCACATCTCAATGAATTGGGAAAAGAGCTCAAATTAAAGCAATTTCTCAATTTAGAGGATCCAGACAATCAATTTGGCGAGAATGTTCACGGTAATTTATTTGAAGCCTTAGTGGGTGCAATTTATCTCGACAAAGGTTACCAAATCTGTGAAGAATTTATTTTTAGACGGGTCATTAAACCTCATGTTAATATCTCAAAATTGGAGTCTAAAATATTGAGCTACAAAGGGCTTCTTGTTGAATGGTGTCAAAAAAATAGAATTCGATTTGAGTTCGTTTCTGAGCATGATTCTGGGAAGGAAGTTGTCAGGCATTTTACTGCAAAACTCTTTTTGAACGGTAAACTCGTAGCCAAAGCACGTGATACTTCAAAAAAGAAAGCAGAGGAGAAATCAGCTAGAAGAGCTTATTATTCCCTTCAAAAGGAAATCAATTCATAGTTAGTGCGCCTAAAACTAGAGCGTTATAACATAGAACTATCTGGCTTCCTTTTTGCCCTAGTACGAAGGAATAATCTATCTTAGCGGCAGTATTTTAAGGCATGATAAAACATTCTATCCTCGACGATGATTTAGGTCAAGTGAATAATCAAATTATTGCTATTCACACAGATATAGAGGATTTTAGACTCTGTTACGCCATTAATAAAGCTTTAGGATTAAATCTATCGAGAACAGATCACGACCTGTGTTTTAATGATTCTCCAGCCTCATTTAGCTGGTTTATTTGGCATGATGAAAAACAATTTTGCACATGGAATTTGGTCGCGAATCGTTTTCAAATGGACGCTTTTATAGAGGACTCGGGCAGTTTATTTGATAACCAAACTCCTGTTACACAATTGATATATTTGATTCCAGATGTTGAAAAGGTGAATTATTTTTTAGCAATTGAGGAAGAAGGATCGGTTATAGATGTGCCCCAATTAGTAACTCAATTACATGACTTACCCCAAGTCCTAACTGCCTATACGGTTGAAAGTAAACCTATTAAAAGTAAAATAAATTTAATTTTTAGTTAATGACTCAGCATCGTAAAAAAACAAAAATAGTAGCAACTCTTGGACCTGCATCGAGTAGTAAGGAAACCATTAAAGCCATGATAGATGCAGGGGTGAATGTTTTTCGAATTAATTTCTCTCATGCCGATTACCAAGATGTTGAGGAGCGCATTAAAATTATTCGCGACTTAAATTCAGAGTTTGACTATCATACGGCAATTCTGGCTGACTTGCAAGGGCCTAAACTTCGGGTCGGCGTGATGGAAGACGGTATTGTGGTTAAAGCAGGAGATAGAATTTCTTTTTATACTGGAGAGCGTTTTGTTGGGAATCACGAAAAAGCATACATGAATTACCCTCAATTTCCTTCGGATGTAAAGCCGGGAGAGCGCATTTTGCTAGATGATGGTAAGTTGATATTTGAAGTTGAGTCTACCGATGGAACGGCCAAAGTTGATGCTAAAGTTGTTCAAGGAGGGCCGCTCAAATCCAATAAAGGCGTGAACTTGCCCAATACGAAAATCTCACTTCCTGCATTGACCCCTAAGGACCTTAAAGACGCCGATTTTGCTATTAAACAACAGGTCGATTGGATTGCTTTGTCTTTTGTTAGAAATGAAGATGATTTAAAGGAATTACAGGCCATTATTAAAGCAAAATCAGCGATTAAGATTCCTATTATTGCGAAAATTGAAAAGCCCGAAGCTATTGTAAACATTGATAAAATTGTGGCTCATTGCGATGGAATGATGGTAGCACGTGGAGATTTGGGCGTAGAGATGCCTGCCGCCGAGGTTCCGTTAATTCAAAAGCAATTGGTGCATCGTGCCAAAAGAGCAAGAATTCCCGTTATCATTGCTACGCAAATGATGGAGACCATGATAGATAGTCTGACACCAACCAGAGCAGAGGTAAATGATGTTGCCAATTCTGTTATGGATGGTGCCGATGCGGTAATGTTGTCAGGAGAAACCTCCGTTGGGCAATATCCTGTTCAGGTTATCCAAAAGATGAGTGAAATTTTGAAAAGTGTCGAACATTCGGATTTAATTCAGGTGCCTCAACTTGCACCTCAAATTAGAACCAACCGCTACATCACTAAGTCCGTTTGTTATCATGCGGCAACAATGGCCAACGAAATAGATGCCAAGGCCATATCAACCTTAACTAACAGTGGCTACACGGCTTTTCAAATTTCTGCTTGGCGACCGCATGCTCATATTTTGGTCTTTTCGTCCAACCGACGCATCCTGAATAGATTGAGCTTACTTTGGGGCGTTGAAGTCTTCTTCTATGAGAAATTTGTCAGCACCGATGAAACGGTTGATGATTTGAATTTGTTGGCTTGTAAGGCAGGATATCTCGATGAAGGCGATATGCTAATAAGTTTGGCTGCTATGCCCATCAAAGAAAAAGGCATGGTCAATACCCTTCGAGTTTCTGAAATTACAGGAGAAATTATGAAATTAGCGGGAAGGGCCCGATGAATTATTATTATGTTGGAAATTGAACGTAAATTTTTGGTTGCTTCAGATGATTTTAAACGTAATGCTACCCGTCATTTTAATATTGTTCAAGGCTTTCTAAGCACCCATCCCGAGCGCACCGTTAGAGTCAGAATCAATGATACATGTGGTTATATCACTATCAAAGGATTGTCTTCCGATTCGGGGATGTCTAGATTTGAGTGGGAGAAGGACATTGCTATTGATGAGGCCAAAGATCTACTGCTGCTTTGCGAACAGCCACTATTGGAAAAAGTTAGATATGAGATCCCGGTTGGAGATCTATTGTTTGAAGTCGATGAATTTAAAGGTCTAAATGAAGGATTGATTATCGCTGAGGTCGAATTGACACGGGAATCCGATAGCTTTGACCGTCCTGATTGGCTTGGAAATGAAGTAACAGGTAGGATTAAATATTACAACTCTCAATTGGTTAAAAACCCATTTAAATTCTGGTAATTCTACCTCATTTGCCCATTTTTATTTAGTTTCGCACTCAATATAAAAACATAAAAAATGTCAATTTCTTCTTTGAATATTGCAAGTATGCTAAGTCAGCTGCAGCTTAAAGATCAAAATGCCGGGTGTTCTACAGGACAAAACTGGTTTTCAACAGGCGGTTCATTCGACAGTTATTCACCTGTGGATGGAAAAAGGATTGCCTCTGTTTCTGGAGCTAGTCCGGCAGATTACGAAAAAGCGATGCTTGCTGCTACACAAGCTTTTCCTGTTTGGAGACTAATGCCAGCACCTCAGCGCGGTGAAATTGTACGCCAATTTGGCAATAAACTCAGAGCGTTGAAATTACCCTTAGGACAACTTGTGTCCTATGAAATGGGAAAATCACTACAAGAAGGTCTCGGAGAGGTTCAAGAAATGATAGACATTTGCGATTTTGCTGTTGGCTTGTCACGACAATTACATGGGTTGACCATGCACAGTGAGCGTCCAGGACACAGAATGTATGAGCAATATCATCCTTTGGGTGTTGTAGGGATCATTTCAGCGTTCAATTTTCCAGTGGCTGTTTGGGCTTGGAATACAGCCTTAGCATGGGTTTGTGGGGATGTTTGTGTCTGGAAACCAAGCGAAAAAGCACCTCTATGTGGCGTGGCCTGTCAAATGATTATTGCAGATATTTTAAGAGAAAATAATCTTCCTGAAGGGATTTCCTGTTTGGTAAATGGCGATTATACCATTGGCGAAATGCTGTCAAACGACAAACGAGTGCCTTTAGTTTCTGCTACAGGAAGTACACGGATGGGGCGTCTAGTGGCTCAAGCTGTTGCGAAACGACTTGGCAAATCACTCTTAGAATTGGGAGGGAATAACGCCATTATAGTAACTCCTGATGCTGACATTAAAATGACGGTTATAGGAGCTGTCTTTGGAGCTGTTGGAACTGCAGGACAGCGTTGTACTTCAACCCGACGTTTGATCATTCATGAAAGTATGTATGACCAAGTTAAGGATGCTTTGGTTAAAGCCTATGGTCAACTTAGAATTGGCAACCCTTTAGATGAGAGTAACCACGTTGGGCCGCTCATTGATAAGGATGCTGTTCAAATGTACCAAGCAGCGTTGAAAGCCGTTGTCGAGCAAGGTGGCCGACTAGTGGTCCAGGGCGGTGTACTTCAAGGCGAGGGCTATGAAAGTGGCTGTTATGTAAAACCAGCTATTGCCGAGGCAGAGAATGATTTTCAAATTGTTCAGCACGAAACCTTTGCCCCTGTGCTTTATTTGATCAAGTACACTGGGACAGCTGATAATGCCATAGCCCTTCAAAATGGTGTTGCTCAAGGACTGTCATCAGCTATTATGACCAATAACTTACGGGAAGCTGAATTGTTTCTGTCTCAAGCAGGGAGTGATTGTGGGATTGCGAACGTCAATATTGGAACCTCTGGAGCTGAAATTGGAGGGGCTTTTGGTGGTGAAAAGGATACTGGCGGAGGGCGCGAATCGGGAAGTGATGCGTGGAAAGTTTATATGCGCCGACAAACTAATACCATTAATTATACGGCAGATTTGCCACTGGCCCAAGGCATCAAATTCGATTTATAATTTACTGTTAATTGTATTTTACTTTTCGAAGAATTCTCATGCTCTCGTTATAGATTTGATGCATTGTTTTGCTGTGCGTCCTGATTAAAAGTCTGGCGTCTTTCAGCCGATTTAAAGCATCCTCAAAACCGTTGAAATGACACATCAAATAGGAAATGGGTAAATTGAGAAGGTCTTTGTTTTCTCGATCGGAGAGTGGTTGTTGTCGGGCTAATTTATCAATGATCAGGTTATTTGAATTAAAAATATGGTGTAATACTTTGAGATCAATTTGCGGTGGGTCAAATAGTAGCTGGGATTCGATTTGGTAGGAGGCGTTATTTTGAAATCGAATGATGGTTTCTTCCAATTTGTAATATGCACTGTTATTATGAAAGCCAAGATTGATAAATTCTACAATTTTAAACCAATCTTTACTGTAGGAAATAGACACCTCATCGAGGTCGGAATAAAACAATCTTACCTGCTCATTGATCAGAGCAATATCAACTCTGGAGTAAAAGGTCTTATCGTTAACCGTTTTTTTCTGCCCTGCCCAGCACATCACAAAATATTCTTGAAAGACTAAGTATTTGGGGTCATAAACGCGCCGCTTTTCCATAAACGCAAATACGCCGTCGAGGGTATATTCGATATTGTTTTGCGCGTGAGCTTCAATAGCCGCAACAATACTGGAGTTTTTATCTTCCACTTGGATATCAAAAACTTTAGGCATGCTCATGCTTCCGTCTCTAAAGAAGACAGATCCCCCATAGTATTTCCAAATATTTCGCTTGAGGGAAGTCAGTCTGCTGCTTGACCTTATGGTGACCAACCCAACTACCTTGTCATCGGGAAGATGTGGAAATGAGATGTTTTCATATTGAACTGAAGGGGGGTTTTCTAAATAGGCATTAATTAAATTTTGAATTTTACTGTCATCAAAAAAATCGACACCGATAATTTTATTATCTTCATCCTGAATACCAATTACAATATAAGAGTTGTTTTTGGGGTTGCTGTTTGATAGGGCGCAGACATGTTTTAAGAATTTGGCTTTTCCTTCTTTTTCACTGATATCAATTTGAAGTTTTTTGTCATAAAAGCTATTCTCATCATTATGAGCCAATAAGTTTTTAATCAAAAGACGTTTGTTAATCATGATGAAGCTCTATCAGGCGATTGGACTTGTTATAAAATTAAAAAATGTTATTACGTAGCCATGTTAGAAAGACTTAATTTTTAACCAATTATTAACAGCCAAAAGCGGAAAATTTTATCACTTTGCGTTGCATTTCAAAAAGAAAAAATTGTGGAAGAAAAGACGACTATTGACATTAATGCTTTGAATGAGACCATTCAGAAAGAAAGCGCATTTATTGACTTGTTAACCTTGGAGATGGGTAAAGTCATCGTGGGTCAACAACACATGGTTGAGCGGCTTTTAATAGGGTTGCTTGGCAAAGGGCACATCCTACTGGAAGGGGTGCCAGGGCTAGCTAAAACATTGGCTATCAACACCCTTTCTCAGGCTATGGGGGGGAGTTTTAGTAGAATTCAGTTTACCCCAGATTTGCTTCCTGCAGATGTTGTGGGAACACTGATTTACAACATTAAGGAGAACGACTTCTCTATCAAAAAAGGGCCTGTTTTTGCGAATTTTGTTTTGGCTGACGAGATCAATCGAGCACCAGCTAAGGTTCAATCGGCATTACTTGAGGCCATGCAAGAAAAACAAGTTACTATTGGCGATGAGAGCTTTAAGCTACAAGCACCTTTTTTGGTTATGGCTACTCAAAACCCTGTCGAACAGGAAGGGACATATCCGCTGCCAGAAGCTCAGGTCGATAGATTTATGCTAAAAACAGTCATTGACTACCCTAAAATGGATGAAGAGCAAAAAATAATAAGAGCTAATCTGAGCAACAGCGCCGAACCAGTAAAAAAGGTGGTTAGTTTGAAACAAATTGATACTGCCCAAAAGGCCGTTCAAATGGTATATATGGACGAGAAAATTGAGAGATATATTCTTGATATTGTCTTTGCTACCCGTTATCCTGAAAAATATAATCTTGAAAACCTCAAATCGTTAATTTCTTTTGGAGCTTCGCCGCGAGGCAGCATAAATTTGGCCAGTGCATCGCGTTGTTACGCATTTATCAAACGTCGAGGTTATGTCATTCCTGAGGATGTTAGGGCCGTTGTTTTGGACGTTTTGCGTCACAGAATTGGACTGACCTATGAAGCCGAAGCTGAAAATGTGACTTCAGAAGATATTATTAATGCCATTGTGAATGAAATTGCTGTTCCATAAGTCTAGAATCTATGGATACCAAATCACTTCTCAAAAAAGTAAGAACCATTGAAATAAAGACCAGACGCCTGTCTGATCATATTTTTGGCGGGGAATACCATTCCAAATTCAAAGGTCGCGGAATGACTTTTAGTGAAGTTCGGCAGTATCAATATGGAGATGACGTTCGCAACATTGACTGGAACGTAACGGCCAGAACTAACGAGCCGCACATCAAAGTGTTTGAAGAAGAGCGGGAACTCACCATGATGTTGATGGTGGATGTTTCTGGATCAGCATTGTTTGGAACGACTGTGCAAAGAAAAAAAGATTTGATCACAGAATTATCAGCTACGTTGGCTTTTTCGGCAACCCAAAATAATGATAAAATTGGGTTACTGATGTTTTCTGATCAAGTCGAACGATTTGTTCCTCCAAAAAAAGGACGCTCTCACGTGTTGAGAATTATAAGAGATTTGATTGAGTTTGAGCCCCAACACAAGGCCACAGATTTCAAACTTGCGCTTGAGTTTTTATCAAGTGTTTTGAAAAAAAAAGCCATTGTCTTTGTGCTATCTGATTTTATGAGCTCACCTTATGATACTGCGGTAAGAATTGCTGCCAAAAAACACGACCTAACTGGGATAAGAATTTTTGATCCCAAGGAAATCGAAATTCCCAATCTTGGCCTAGTCCCTGTTTTAGATCAAGAAACCGATAAAGTTAAATTTATCAATACCAGCCGCAGAAAAGTGAGAACAGCTTATCGCGAGTCTTACACTGAACATCTCAACTATTTTGAAGATACTTTTAATAGAGCAGGTGCCGGAACCATTGATTGTGCGGTAACAGATAATTATGTCAAAAAGTTATTGGGCTATTTTAAACAAAGAAGATAGGTGAAGATTAGAGCCATAAATACAATTTTTCAAAGGAGTTTATGGGCTTGCCTCTTGGTAAGTAGTTTTTCTTTTGGACAACATGTTAAAGCCTCAATGGATACGACTAGCATCCGAATAGGTGAAAAACTTTTGTACACCTTGACGGTTCAGGTTGATTCCTCGGAACTGGTGGTATTTCCAGAAGGACAAACCTTTGCTCCTTTGGAGGTGATTAGCAGGTCAAAGACAGACACTGTGCGTAAACAGGCTATTGTTGAATTGATCACCACCTATGGCTTAACACAATTTGACTCAGGAGTTTATACCATTCCAAGACAACCCGTTCAAATAGGTGATGAAATACATTTTTCAGACTCCCTAAAAGTTCAGGTTAACACCGTTCAAGTCGATACGACAAAACAGGGATTATACGACATCAAGCCCATAATTGACGTATCTAAAACTTCCGATTGGACATGGCTGTTATATTTGTTATTTACGGCATTATTGGGTGTTTTTGTCTGGGCAGCATTAGTGTTTTTGAAACAGAGAAAAGCGCGCGAAGACCCAATGGATCAACTTGAGCCTTTTGAAAGAGCAAAACAATCGCTCTTATCTATTGCCGAGGCTTCTGCCGATGACCAAGAGACCATTAAGAAGTATTACTCTCACTTAACCTTCGTATTAAAATCATTTCTGGAGAGCAAGGTATACGATCATGCCTTGGAAAGTACCACAGAAGAATTAATAGGACGTCTGAGATTGATTCGAGATGGCGGTCAATTGAACATTTCGGATACCGTTTTGGACAATATTACCCGTGTCCTCCAACGGAGTGACTTGGTAAAATTCGCCAAATCATTACCAGAAAAAGACCTATTAAGAATGGACTGGCAAACTTTCGATGTGGCTATCAGTCAAATCAACGACGGGATACCAGAACCCACTGCGGAGGAATTGGCTAGAGACTTAGCCTACCAGCAAGAGCAACAACGACTCAAAAAACTGCGGAGACGCAGAATGATTTTATTTGCCCTAGCTACACTGCCATTTCTGGCATTTGCTGTTTTTATGTTAGTTAAGAGTCCAAAGTACGCTTGGGATACCGTGACATTCGACAGAAACAAGCGCTTATTGGAAACTTCAGATTGGGTAACCAGTGAATATGGATTCCCAGGAATTACAATAACAACTCCATTAGTTTTACAAAGGATTTCGAACCCATCCGATCAAAATGTTGAGGCTGGCCAGAGGATTTCTGAATTTATTATGCTTGATTCTGACGAACTGCCTTTAGTAGAAGTAAAATCTACTCATGTGATTGACACGACTCAAGTTAAGCTTGATGTTCTTAAAAAACTCGACTCTCAATTTGTGGATTGGGAGAATCAGGAGGTGAAGAACATTTTTGAAAAGCGATTGCCTTTTAAAACTCCAAATGGTGCCGAAGGCTTCAAGGTATTTGGTACAGCGGAATGGCACACAGGAGAAAAGGTAGCATTCAATTTGTTTTACTTCATTTCTGGGAAAACCACGCTTCAGGAATTGATCATGGTTTGGCCAGAAGATGATATATATGCCGAACAGATTTCGGATAGTATTGTAGGATCGATTGAATTATTAAAAAAAGAAAAAAAAGAGGACGAATAGATGAATAACATTCAGCTCGCATCACCGTATTTCTTAATTCTATTGACGGTAATTCCGTTGTTAGGATTGTGGTTCTTTTGGCAGAGAAAACAATGGAAGGCCAGTCTTGCCATCTCCAGATCGGCAGGCTTTGGAAAAGGACAATCACGAGGACATGAGTTGATGTTAGTCTTAAGACTATTGGCGTTATGTTTATTAATTTTAGCCATGGCTCGTCCACAGTCTGTAGATGTGTCCTCCAAAACCAAAACAACCAGAGGAATAGATATCGTGATGGCTATTGATGTTTCGGCGTCTATGTTGGCCAAAGACCTTAACCCAAATAGACTTGAGGCGTTGAAAAGCGTTGCGGCGGATTTCATTTCTCGCCGGCCCAATGACCGTATAGGCTTGGTTGAATATGCAGGAGAAAGTTATACAAAAACTCCGATAACCTCTGACAAGTCAATTGTTCTCAGTACGTTGAAAGACATCCGCTACTCTAATCTAATAGAAGGGGGTACAGCCATTGGCATGGGGCTTGCCACTGGCGTAAATAGATTAAAAGACAGCAAGGCAGAAAGTAAGATCATCATATTGCTGACCGATGGCGTTAATAATGCAGGATTCATTGATCCCACCACTGCAAGTGAATTGGCTATAGAATATGGCATTAAAGTTTATACCATTGGACTTGGCACCAATGGAACAGCCCTTTCGCCATACGCTATTTCTCCAGATGGGAAATTTCAGTATCGCCGCATGCAAGTAGAGATAGACGAAACCTTACTAAAGTCCATTGCTGAAAAAACCGGAGGTCAATATTTTAGGGCAACAGACAATGACAAGTTGGAGGCTATTTACAATGAAATTAATCAATTGGAAAAGACAGAAATTGAGGAATTTAAATACTATCGGTATGAAGAATTGTTTAGGCCATTGGTTCTTTTAGCCTTGAGTCTTTTCGCTTTAGAAATGTTTTTGCGTTTAACATTTTTTAAAAGTGCGCTCTGATGTATCAATTTGAAGAACAAATATGGTTTTGGGCATTATTGGCTCTTCCAACGTTTGTACTGGGGACACTGTTAGTCCATATCTGGAGGTCTAAAGTCCAACGCCAGTTTGCAGACGCTGCTCTTTTTGATTATTTAAGCCCTGATCGATCATCATTTAAGTCGACCCTGAAGTTGATTCTAAGGTGCCTGACAATCCTATTTCTGGTGCTTGCATTGGTGAACCCAAAAATTGGAACGAAGCTCGAAACCGTTAAGAGAGAAGGTGTTGATATTGTATTTGCTGTAGATGTGTCAAAAAGTATGCTTGCCGAAGATGTAGCGCCAAATCGACTGGAAAAGGCTAAGCAACTGGTCTCCCAAATTATCAATAATTTGGTGAGTGATCGTATCGGTATTATTGCCTACGCAGGAAAAGCGTTTCCTCAGTTACCCATTACCACTGACTATGGTGTTGGAAAAATGTTCCTCCAAAACTTGTCCACAGATATGTTGAGTTCGCAAGGAACAGCTATTGATCAAGCCTTATTACTAGCTCAGACCTATTACAACGACGAGGCACAAACCAATAGAATCTTATTCATTGTTTCAGATGGTGAAGATCATGGTGAAATATCGGCTCAGGAAATGGCCGAGAACCTTGCCGATCTCGGCATTAGAATTTTTTCAATTGGCGTTGGAGAAAACCAAGGCGTTCCCATACCCATCAAACAGAACGGGGTGATGATCAGTTATAAAAAAGATCAAAATGGAGAAGTGGTCATCTCTAAAAGAAATGAATCTACTTTAAAAGAAATTGCGGAGGCATCAAACGGATTTTATATTGATGGAAATTCGACAAATGAGGTCGTTGAACGCGTGACAGACATTTTGAGTCAAATGGATAAAAAGGAGTTTGAATCCACAGAATTCGCCGAGTTTAAAGATCAATTTCAATGGTTTTTAGGGTTAGGAATATTATTTTTGATCTTAGATGTATTGTTCCTCGAACGTAAGACAGCATGGATAAAAAGATTAAATCTTTTTAACGAAAACTTATGAGACTGAAATTAAAATTTGAACTAATTTCATGCAATTATTCTCAAATCTCATCCAAAATGGTTAGATCTATATATATTATTGTACTGCTTTTTCTCTCTCTTTCTGAGGGCAAAGCACAAGATTCAATAAAGATAAACCAACGGGTTACCAACTTGGTTTATCAAGGAAACAAGCAACTATCCGAAAACTTCTCTCAGGCCGAGGCGTCCTATCGTAGAGCTATTTCGCTTTCTGAAACCAAGCCTCAGGCTCCCTATAATTTGGGGAACGCCTATTACAATTCCGGCTACTTTCCCGAGGCGCTTCAACGACATTCTGAGGCCGCTCAAGGAGCTACTACTCCTAGAGAACGCCATTTGGCTTTTCACAATTTAGGGAATGCTTTAATGAAACAAAAAGATTGCATGAAAGCTGTGGAAGCATATAAAAATGCTTTGCGCAATGACCCAACCGACGACGAGTCTAGATATAATTTGGCTATAGCCCAAGAATGCGCCAAAGAGCAAGGAGGAAACGACGGCGAAGACGATAAAGATAAGAATAACGAGGATAAAGAACAGCAAGACAAAGACCAAAAGAAAGACCAAAAAGATCAAGATCAGCAGGATAAAAACCAAGACGAAAAGGACGGCAAGGACCAAGAGAAAGACGGCAAACCGAATGACAAGAAAGGCGATCAAAATAAGCTGCAGCCCAGACCAAGTCAGTTGTCCAAACAACAAATAAAAAGCTTACTTGAAGCCATGAGCAATCAGGAGAAAAAAGTTCAAGAAAAAATGAATGCTAAAAAGGAAAAAGGGGCAGTCATTAAAACGGGTAAAGATTGGTAAGACTATTGACATATTGCCTTTTGTTTCTTATTCTGACACATGATGTGTTGGCTCAGGACGGCGTGTCTTTTGAGACAAAAGTGAGTAAAACACAGTTAGGAATAAATGAACGTTTGAGGGTGGATTTTATTATGAACCAAGATGGAGACAATTTTGTTGCGCCTTCTTTTGAGCAATTTCTATTGGTAGGAGGTCCAAACCAATCGATTAGCAACTCTTGGATTAATGGCAGAAGTTCCTATTCAAAAACTTACAGCTATTATTTATCACCAAAAAGTAAAGGGGTATTTAATATCGATCAAGCAACCATTGAAGTTGATGGAAAAGTCTATAAATCACAACCAGTAAAAGTTACTGTAACAGCCGCAGTAGATCAACCCAAGGACCCTAATGACCCCGAATATGTGGCTGACCAGAATATAGAATTGGTGGCCGAATTGTCGAACGCTAATCCATACTTGAATGAGGCGGTTTCGGTCGTGTATAAACTGTACGTTTCAAACGATGTTTATTTGTCGGGCCTCAATATCCTCGATCAACCTAAATACAATAATTTTTGGAGCCAAATTATTCCAATAAATAAACTAGAAATAGAACAAGGCACTTTTAAGAACCAGCCTTACAATTATGTGATGGTTTCTAGGGCGGTGTTATATCCCCAAAAAGAAGGCGAATTGACCATTGAGCCTCTTTCTTTAGATATTAGCTTAGAAGTTCCCTCCCAGCGACGAAATATGTTCGGAGGGTTTTTAAGGCAAACCGTTCGAAAAACAATTACAGCACCATCACGAACCATTAGAGTAAAACCTTTGCCAGAGGTTGGAAAGCCTGAAAATTTCAATGGAGCAGTCGGGTCATTCGATTTTTCAATGACGGCTACACCGATGGTTTTGAAAGCGGGAGAAGCCTTTCAAGTGAAGCTCAAGGTAGCTGGAAAGGGTAACTTGAAGTTGTTTAAAATGCCTGAATTTCAACTCCCTAGTTCTTTGGAGGTCTATGAGCCAGAGCGTAAAGAAAATATCAATACAAATATATCGGGCATGAGTGGTGATGTCACCGTAAATTATACCGTGGTCCCGGCCTTTCGAGGCGTATATCCTTTGCCGAACGTCAATTTTTCTTACTTCAATCTCAAGACTAATTCTTATCAAACCATTTCTAGTGAGTCCATTAGCATTGACGTTACAGATGGTCCTGTAAACAATGCGGCTTCGGAAGATTTAAGGACAAAACCAAAGACTACATCAAACACTGGGGCCTTTTCGGGATTTAAAAATCAAACAACACTTCAACCGATTTTAACACAGAAGTTTTTTAATTCAAAATCCTTTTGGACTTGGCTACTTGTCCCGCTGTTGATATTACCTCTGGTTTTATTGCTAAAACAGATGAAAAATGCCCGCAGTGCCGACCTGATTGGCGCCAAGAGTAAGGCTGATTGGAAAAAGGCGGAACGTTATTTGAAGGAGGCGAAATCCGTTATGGGCGACTCAAAATTGTTTTATGCTGCTCTAGAACGGGCCTTGTATAACGTGCTCAAGTCGAAACTGAAAGTTTCCATTAGCGCATTGAATAAAGATGGCATACAGAAAATACTAACAGATAAAAAGTTTAATACATCTACAATTGCGGAGCTCAATAGTCTGTTGCAATCTTGTGAATTTGCTCGCTATACCCCAAGTGCATTGGACAGTATGACAAAAGACTATGGGCGTGCCAGAATATTAATTGTAGAACTCAGTAAGATATAGACTTATGAAAAGGGGAATAGTATTTTTATTGATGTTTATTGGTTTGTCTTGTTTTGCCCAATCGAATGAACTATTCGATAAAGGTAATGCCCTTTACCTTCAAGGCGATTATCAAAAAGCGATTGAGGTGTATCAAAGTATAGTCGATTCAGGACAACATTCAGGAGAGTTGTATTTCAATATGGCTAATGCTTATTACAAGCAAGAAGCTGTTGCTTCGAGTATTTACTACTACGAAAAAGCCAAGCAATTGTTACCCATGGATAAGGAGGTAATCAATAATTTGAATTATGCCAACAATCGAACTATAGATGATATTTCTCCGATGCCCCCATCCTTCTGGGATAATTTGAATAGGGCAGTAACTCATCGATTGACTGTCAAGCAGTGGGCCATATCCTCCATTACCTTACTCATTATTTGTGTGCTGAGTTTTTCTTTATTTATATGGTTTGATAGATCTACAAGAAAGCGACTATCTTTTATTGTAGCCTTTACCTCATTATTTGTCTTTGGCATTACTTTGACACTAACTTTTCATAAAAACAATTTGGACAACAACCATCAGCCAGCCATCATATTTGACCGCCAAAACAGTTTAACGACTGAACCAAACAGCTTGAGCGACAAGGTTATTGATGTTCACGAAGGGTTGAAAATTTTTGTTTTGGAGTATTATGATTCGGAATGGGCTAAAGTAGAATTAGAGGACGGTAAAACGGGGTGGATCAAGACGTCTTCTTTTCAATTGCTCTAGCTTACCCTCTATCATTCCACTAGGATATCGCCCCGGGAATTAAAGCTTCGTAGTCTCCAATTCCTTTCCAAAGCATTATGCTCATTTGTTCGAGATAAGAGAACATCACAGAGTTTTCTAGAGTTTCTTCAGAAATAAGTGTGAAATGTGTGTTGATTTTCAATACTATCATGGTTAACACGCACAATATTAAACCAGACTTGAGAAATCCAAAAAGAGTGCCTGCTAACTTATTGACTAAGCCTAGTGCTGAAAAATTTGCGATTTTGGTCAGTATTTTACCAATAGCGTTTACAACAAGTAGAACGGCAATGAAGGTGAGTGCAAAAGCAATAACTTCTATGTAATCTGTATTTCCAGAATATATCTTTGCAATGAGCGTAGTGGCTTCGGAATTAAAGGAGATGCTGATGTATACCCCTAAGAATAGGCCTAGAACACTGGTGACTTCTACAAAAAATCCTTTGAAAAATCCTCGAACAGATCCTAAAATCAGGACAGCACTAATAATAAGATCAATTGTATTCACGCTGTTGGTTTCTACAAATATAGCATCTATTTTTGCACCTATGTCAAGAGATCCAATTCTGAAAGATCAATGGGAGCAAATTCAGACTAAATTGTCTTCACAATTTAGTGATGGCGAACCTATGGATCTCGATGCTATTTTGTTTTTAATAGGGGTTCAAGAATTGGGTCAGATACATCGTAATTATAAGAAAGATCAAAAACTCGAATTGCTGCATATTGCTATTTGTAAAGTTTTAGAGCCCTATGGTTATTATAAGTTCGATTATGTCGATGAGGAAGGCTGGCCCCATTATACTGTCGAAAAACCATTACCACCCCTTAAGGCTGGCGAACAGAGTGTACTCATGAAGGAATCTATTGTTAACTATTTTTTATCATCGGGCTTCATCGAATAAAGATTCGTTATTTTTGTAAACGTATAAATTAAACTATGATTGATCAGGTCAATGCTTATATTCAAGAGGTGAAAGGCTTTCATGCCGATTCTCCAGCATCTCTTGAAGCATTTAGAATTAGATTTTTAGGCAAGAAGGGTATTTTAAATGATCTTTTTGCAGCCTTTAAAGAGGTTCCCAATGCCGATAAAAAAGCAGCTGGATTGGCCATAAATGCGCTTAAATCAGCAGCCCAAAACAGAGTTCAAGAATTGAAAGAACAATGGGCCTCAGGACATCAAAGTCAAGAGCCAAAAGACGATTTAACGAAGCCAGGAACACCTTTCGCGGTGGGGTCACAGCACCCTATCAGTTTGGTTAAAAATCAAATCATCGAGATCTTTTCTCGAATTGGTTTCAACATTAGTGAAGGGCCAGAAATAGAGGATGATTGGCACAATTTTACAGCTTTGAATCTTCCTAGCCATCATCCAGCTCGAGATATGCAGGATACTTTTTTTATTCAAACTAATCCAGATGTTTTGCTGCGGACACACACCAGTTCCGTTCAAGTGAGATATATGGAAAACAATCAACCTCCAATTCGCACCATTTCGCCAGGACGGGTATATCGAAACGAAGCTATTTCAGCGCGCTCACATTGCTTTTTTCATCAGGTAGAAGGGTTATATATCGATAAAGATGTGAGTTTTGCCGATTTGAAACAAACGTTACAATATTTCACTACAGCCATGTTTGGCAAATCGAAAATCAGATTGAGACCTTCCTATTTTCCCTTTACAGAGCCCAGTGCCGAAGTTGATGTTTACTGGGGCCTAGAAACGGAAACCGATTATAAAATGACTAAAGGAACCGGTTGGCTCGAAATAATGGGTTGCGGCATGGTAGATCCCAATGTCCTCAAAAACTGCGGTATCGATCCGGTAGAATATTCTGGCTTCGCTTTTGGTATGGGGATAGATCGAATTGCTCTATTGTTACATCAAGTTGATGACATTCGCCTGCTGAGTGAAAACGATGTGCGCTTCTTGTCTCAGTTTAGATCCATACTTTAATTCGAATTCCTCTTAATGGCTAGTTCAATATGCGCTAAGTGGTGGTTACAATGCCAGGCATATTGGCTTAACAGTTCTTCTAAACTGAACTATAACCGATACTGGGGATGGAAAACCATTTTTTTGTAATCGTGTTCACTTGCCGAAAGAAACAGATTTGCCCACCGATAATGAATACCATCTAAGATGTATAGCGATGCCCTGAGATCCATATCGTTGGCGTCGGGGAGATTCAAGATATAGCTTCATTTCCAGACAAATTGATTACCCTAGTCGTTTCTCATCTGAAAAATCCTCCATTCTTTTGTAAGGACCTATGGGATAACTGTTGGGGTGTGTATTCATGGCAGATTTGAACTTTTAGGTTATAAGTGAGTTAACATTTGGATGTTACAGCGGTTGTATGGTGTCGGAAAAGCCTCAATTTTTTCAAAGCCTAATTTGAGGTATAAATGCATAGCCGCTTCCAGCTTTGTATTGCTTTCTAAAAAAACAGTTTTAGCTCCTAGGCTTTTGGCACGTTTTAAACAGGCTGTTCCTAAACAAAATCCAATCCCGCGTCCATGCCAATCTGGAAGCACACCCATTTTAGCCAATTCAAAATCGTAAGTTGCAATTTTAGACTTTATTAAGGCGCATACACCCACTGGATGCTTGCCCGCCATGGCAAATAGTATAACACCGCCTTTGTCAATAATTGCTTCTTGAGGATGATCCAAGAGCTCATAATCAGCTTTTTCCATTACAAAATAGGACTCTATCCACCATTGATTTAATGTTTTGAAAGCCCCGCTCAATTCTGGCTTAAAATCAATGAGTTGTAGTTTGTTGATGATCGTCTGTTTTTAATTCAGTTGTTCACACAATTTTTGAAATGTTATTTTAGGGGGTGCGTTTTGATATAAAATGGAATAAACGGCCTTGATGATAGGGATTTTGGTTTTCTTGGTGTTTTTTTCGTTGATATCAAAAGCAGATTTTGCGGCATAATAGCCTTCTGCTACCATGTTCATTTCCATCATAGCGGATTTCACCGTATACCCTTTGCCAATCATATTACCAAACATTCGGTTTCTCGAAAAAGTGGAATAACAAGTAACCATGAGGTCCCCGAGGTAATAGGAGTTATTAATATTTCTTTTGAGTTTGTGAATTTTTTTCACATAACGCTTCATTTCCCTGATGGCATTACTAATCAAAACGCTTTGGAAATTATCGCCGTATCCCAATCCATGAGCAATACCTGCAGCTATGGCATAGATGTTTTTTAGCATCACAGCGTATTCGGTTCCAATAGCATCATCACTAATATGTGTTCTGATAAAATGTGTATTTAGCGCATCGGCAATCGACCGGGCATTAGTGCTACTCTGACAAGCAATTGTCAAATAAGACAAACGTTCAAGGGCCACTTCTTCGGCATGGCATGGCCCGGCAATAACAGCAATTTGATCAAAAGGTACTTGGTATTTTTCATGAAGGTGTTCTCCAAGAACCTTTCCTGATTGGGGGATTATTCCTTTTACAGCTGAGACCATAATTTTTTGATCCAAAGGCAAAGTGATTTGCGAAAGGGTGTCGTAAACAAAGGCAGAAGGAATAGCAATAATAATAATATCACAAGCCAAAATCACTTCATCGGGTTTGCTGGTAACTACAAGTTTGGATAGATCAAAGGAAACATCACTCAGGTAGTTAGGATTATGACCATGGGTTGTCAGATGCGAAATAACCGCCTCGTTACGAAGGTTCCAGTAAACCTTAGATTCATTTGTTGTTAGAATTTTTACAAGGGCAGTAGCCCAACTTCCGCCACCAAGTACTCCAAAGGTTTTGCCGTGAGACATGTCTTTCATTTATTTGGATAAAAGTACCAAAATAATTTTCAACCTCAAGAAATATGGAATTGCCTTGATTTCAATTTTTTAACAATATTTTAGGACGTTCTCATACAATGTACTTCAAATAGTCCCGTTTTCAATGTATCAACCCTAAAAGTAAGTTAGTTGTTTTTTCATTTGGGTAAATTTAAGTTTTCGTGTTGGTAAGCACGAGTCCTTGGTTAGTTAGTTGTTTAGAGGCCACAAGCATTGTGGCCTCTAATGTTTTTACAGATTGACGATTTTCTCAAAGAGAACAGTTTTGATCTCCGAATTTAAAATGTTTTTCATAAATTTGAATGATAGGATGTCTCCAAAAGACCAAGTATCCTACCATCATTTGGTTTTAAAGAAACAGTTCGTTAAGTAAACTTTGACTTTGACGGTGACTAATGGTCAATAGCTAACGGAATCGTGTTTAGTTTGGCGACGTTCCAGCGCATCCCATGCCATAAAAAACCTGCTTATATGTTAAAGCGAATTCTCTTTTTGACTTTTTTAGCTATACTAGGCTGTGTTTTGTTTTTCAATCCCAATGTCAAAACGATTTTAGCTGGAGTTGCTATTCTACTTTTCGGAATGATCATGCTCGAAGATGGGTTCAAGGCCTTTACCAAAGGGCCGTTGCAAAACATTTTAAAAAGAGCTACAAGTAGATTGTATAAAAGTATCGCTACAGGTGCCGTTGTTACCGCTTTTATTCAATCGAGTTCCCTGGTGTCAGTAATTACCATTTCATTTATTAGTGCTGGTTTAATCAGTTTGTCGGGGGGTCTTGGTCTTATTTTCGGAGCAAACATTGGAACCACTGCTACGGCCTGGTTAGTCGCAGCGTTTGGATTAAAAATCAAAATCTCATCGCTTGCACTTCCCGTATTGATTTTTGGCTTGATCTTTTCTTTTCAAAAGTCAAACGCATTAAAAGGAATTGGAAATGTGTTGGCTGGGCTGGGTTTTTTCTTTTTAGGAATTCACTATATGAAGGAGGGTTTCGATGTATTTAAGGATTATATTGATTTAACCGAATTTGCAGTTACAGGTTTTCAGGGAGCCATAATATATGCTGGTTTAGGGATATTAATAACAACTGTTCTTCAGTCGAGTAGTGCCACTTTAGCCCTGATTTTAAAGGCCTTGGCGGCACAGCAAATTGAATATGAAAATGCGCTGACATTGGCCATAGGCGCCAATGTAGGGACCACCATTACGGCTATTTTTGGCGCTCTAGCTTCAAACGTTGCGGGGAAACGATTGGCAGGAGCTCATTTTATTTTTAATCTGATGACTGGAATCCTTGCATTGGTTTTGATTTTCCCCTTAGCCAATGTGGTAAATGTTCTTGCCGAATCAATGAATTTGGACTCCGATGATTACACCCTCAAGTTGGCCATTTTCCATTCCCTTTTCAATGTGATAGGCGTGGTCGTTATGATCCCTTTTATCGGCAAATTAGAATGGTTGTTAATTCGAATCATCAAAGACAAATCCTCCAGCGATATTGATAAACCCAAATATTTGAACGCATCTGCCATGCAGTTTCCAACCTCTGCCATTTAATCTTTACTGCTAGAATCAAAGGATTTATTTAATAACACCATTTTCGAAATAGTGTCCCATGCCTTGAATATTCATAAAGACGATATCAAATCGGATCAAAAGATTAAAAAAATTATCAAAAAGTCAACCGACGATATGAATGTGGACGTAGCAGAACTCTACTATAAAAAAGTGAAGTTGATTTATGGTGAAATAATTAGATAAGCAACCGCCATTCAAAGTGATTTAAATCTCAGTAAAAAACAAAATCGTGCAGTCAGTGAAATTAAAATCGCCAACCGCAAGATGGTAGAAATTCTCAACGATGCGCGAGCAATTAATAAAAATGTAAGCCGATCCTTGTCTGGAGAAAATCCTTATCTGCTTAAAGAGTATGATAATTTTAGAGCAAAAGTCACCAAAGTTTTACGAACGATTTATTTGTTTGGAACGGAAGAGCAGGCCATGGCGTATGCCGAGAAATTAGCTGTGCTTAAAATGGAGGCCAAGGAAAACATCAGGCACAGTAATGAATCTATTGATAATCTCATTAGGAAAAATAAGATCAGTGCCGAAATGGCCTCCTCGCTTTTTAATGACAATACCAACGTCCATGATATGATTCGCAAACTAATTGCAGTTGCTGAGCTTCTCTATGGGCAATTGGATGCTATCATGGACAACAACAGCAAAAATTAATAAAGCTTAATATTCAGTTAACATTAAAACTTGACTTTTACGAGTCAAATTAAATACTTTAATTCATTTTGAGAAACTTATTTTTAATTCTATTATTTCTATCCGTTGGTGTGTTGAATGCTCAAGAAAATCAGGTTCCAGAATTTGGGAAAGGTCTGTTCAATTTGTTCGGGCAAGACAGCACTTGGACCATGAAAATTGGGGCACGGATGCAATTTTTGAGTAGCACCGACTGGGAAGACCAGTCTTCGACAGAATCTAATCTTTTAGTGCGAAGAGCCCGTTTGAAATTTGATGGATTTGCCTATTCTCCGAAACTGCAATACAAACTTGAGTTGGGATTGTCAAACAGGGATATTTCTGGAGCTTCTTATTATACTCACAACGCTCCCAATTATATATTAGACGCCTTAATTAAATGGAATTTTTCTGGGGACTTTTCCCTTTGGTTTGGTCAAACTAAATTGCCTGGCAACAGAGAGCGTGTAATCTCCTCTGGAAATATGCAACAGGTCGACCGCTCGCTCTTGAACAGTCGATTTAACATTGATCGTGATCTTGGTATTCAGCTGAGACACCATTTTAAAGTCTCCAATGGCTTCGTAATAAGAGAAATTCTTTCTGTTGCCCAAGGAGAGGGAAGAAATGTTACCAGAGGAAATATTGGGGGACATCAATATACTGGACGTTTAGAATTACTTCCACTAGGTACTTTTGCTGGCAGTGGCGATTACCGTGCCTCTGATTTGAAAAGAGAGCCTAAGCCTAAATTAGCTATCGGACTCTCATTTGATTACAATAACAATGCTGTTAAAAACAGAAGTAATCAAGGGAGCTATATGACCAATGATACAGGCCATTATGAAACAGATATCACGACCTTGTTTGTGGATGCCATTTACAAACATAAGGGTTTTTCCTTGATGGCGGAATATGCCGACAGAAATGCAGACGACCCTTTTGCCAAAAACTCTGACGGAACCCTAACAGGCGATATTGTGCAAGTTGGCAAAGGCTTAAATATCCAATCGGGATATTTGTTTAAAAGCAACATTGAAGTCTCAGGACGTTACACTAACATTAAATTGGACGAAAACATATTTGGAAACAACAGTGAAACAGAATACACCCTCGGTGTTTCAAAGTTTGTTGCAGGCCATAAACTGAAAGTTCAATCAGATATTAGTTATAGAGATATTGCGGATGACAATAATCATATCATCTATAGATTACAATTCGACATTCACTTTTAACCCTAACCATTCCCAAACAAACAGGTTTTTATACCACAGAGATAAAATTTACAACTATGGACAATATTTATATCTTTATTCTAATCGCCATTACAATTCTTGCTGTAGTAGATATTGTAGTTGGTGTAAGCAACGATGCTGTTAATTTTTTGAATTCAGCGATTGGTTCTAAAGCTATTTCGCTGCGAACTATAATGATAGTAGCGAGCTTAGGAATTTTTATCGGCGCGGTATTTTCAAGCGGTATGATGGAAGTAGCGCGGAAGGGTATTTTTGTGCCCGGACAGTTTATGTTCGATGAAATTATGCTCATTTTTATGGCTGTGATGATCACAGACATTTTATTATTGGACTTTTTTAATACCCTAGGTTTACCTACCTCAACTACAGTTTCTATTGTTTTTAACCTATTGGGAGCGGCTGTGATGATGTCTCTGATCAAAATTTCTCAATCAGACACCTTGACACTAGCTGACATTTCGGGTTTTATCAATACTAAAAAAGCAACGGAAATAATCTTTGGTATTCTCCTGTCAGTAGTCATTGCATTTTCTGTCGGGGCTATCGTTCAGTGGGTCTCAAGAGCTTTATTCTCTTTCAATACCACCAAAACAATTAAATATTTTGGCCCGGCTTTTGGGGGTTTTGCTTTAACCGCTATCACTTATTTCATCTTTCTTAAAGGCTTGAAAGGAACACCTTACTACAGTGATTTGAAAGGGGCTATTGATGGGAAAGAGCAGATGATTGTTTTTGGAGCTTTCGCATTTTGGTTCCTTTTTTCTTATTTGTTTGAAATAATCTTTAAGAGAACAGTGCTTCTTTTTGTCATTGCTGTGGGCACATTCGGATTGGCACTCGCCTTTTCGGGAAACGATTTGGTTAACTTTATTGGTGTTCCTATGGCAGCTTACCACTCATACGAAGCCTGGATGTCTTCTGGAATTGGGGCCTCTGACTTTTCAATGGAAGTCTTAGAGTCTAAAGTACCGGCCGAACCTTTGCTTTTGTTTATCTCAGGCGGTATTATGGTGGCCACATTGCTGTTGTCAAAAAAGGCAAAAACCGTTGCAGAAACTGAAATTAGCCTGTCACGACAGGGAGAAACACATGAAAAGTTTCAACCTAATTTTCTATCCATAGGAATCGTAAAAGGGATTACTAAGTTATCGAACTATTTCAGCCCATTAATTCCAAATTATCTTAAGGAAAAAGTAAATATCAGATTTAAAACATCGGACGTTGTTATTTCAAAAGATCAGAGCCTCGAAGCACCTGCATTTGATATGATTCGCGCCTGTGTCAACTTGATGGTAGCCGGCGTCTTGATTGCTATTGCCACATCGATGAAATTACCTTTATCGACCACCTATGTTACTTTTATGGTAGCCATGGGAACATCTTTGGCCGACCGGGCCTGGGGCAGCGATAGCGCGGTGTATCGAGTCGCAGGAGTGCTCAACGTTATCGGCGGATGGTTTGGAACTGCAATCGGCGCTTTCTTTGCATCGGGAATCATTGTTCTTTTAATCAATTGGAATCCAGAAATCGTTATTCCAATTTTATTGATAATTACAGCTATTTTACTTTACAACAATTATGTCTCTCATAAGGTCAAATATAACAATGTCATTGAGGAAGATCGATTGACAAAAGCCGAGAGCAGCTCTGTGCAAGGAGTTATTATTGAAAGTGCAAAAAATATCGCCAATGTTGTCAAACGAACCAATCAAATTTATGAAAATGCGGTTGGAGGATTGGCTACTCAAAAGCTTTCGGCACTTAAAAAGGCCAAGAAGCAGGTGGTTAAGTTGACAGACGAGGTCGAGGATTTGAGAGATAACATCTTCTTTTTTATCAAAAATCTAGACGAATCGAGTGTTGAGGCAAGTGGATTTTATATCAATATATTAGGATATCTTCAAGACATCACCCAATCGCTTGAGCTGATTTCTAAGATATCTTACAAGCATGTGAACAACAATCACAAAAAACTCAAATTCAATCAAGTTAAGGAACTGAGAGAAATTTATGACAAATTAGAAGTCTTGTTTTTGGACACCCAAAATGCTTTTGAGTCAGGCTCGTTTGAAGAAATAGGGAAAATACTCAATGAGAAAAAAGAGGTCTATGATCTGGTTAAGGAGAAAATAAAAAGCCAAGTCAATAGAACCCGATCTGAGGTTTCAAACCCTAAGAATACAACACTTTACTTTAGCATCTTGTTAGAGACTAAAGACTTGATCAACTCTATTATGAATTTACTAGACGAATATCATGCTGCCCACGACAGTTCGGTTGAGCCAGCTATGATTGCCAACGATCAAAAGAAATCCGACAAATAGGCGTTTTACTAGATGTCTTTAAGATCAATGATACCCTCCTTCAGGAGGGTGTTTTTTTTTGCAAATGATATAAAATCGAATTACTTGTAAGGCACTACGGCCAGAATATGCTTGATAGCCTCTATTCTAGCCTTCATTTTTCGATTAGCACCAATTACCACCCACGGAGCAAGAGCGGTATCTGTTTTTTCAAACATTTTCTCTTTATATGAAGTATAGGAGTCCCAAAGCTCAATGGCCTTTTGATCGACCTTGCTAAATTTCCATTTTTTCAATGGGCTGCCTTGGATATCTTCAAACCGACTCATTTGCTCATTTTTGGAGATCGAAAAATAGAATTTAATCAATCGAATACCAGATTCAATAATCATGCGCTCGAATTCGTTGACTTGATGTAGAAATATATGGTATTCCTCAGTGGTGCAAAACTTATTGACGGGCTCTACAATAGCTCGATTATACCAACTGCGATCAAAAAGTACAATTTTACCTTCCCGTGGTAATTGGTTAACATACCGCTGAAAATACCATTGACCCTTTTCTTCGATGGTGGGTTTTGGCAGGGCTACCACTCTAAATTCCCGAGGATTGAGATGTTCGGTTATCCTACGGATTGCACCTCCCTTTCCTGCCGCATCGCGACCTTCACAGATAATCACCACTTTTTCACGTTCATTGACCACCCAATGCTGCAATTTGATCAGTTCTTGCTTTAGCTTTTTTATTCTTGATTCATATTGAATCGCCCGAAGGGCTTTGATGGGCCTCATATCCTCCTGTAAAAAGAGTCTAATTCCCTTTTTTGAATTTAGTGCTTTGATATTTTTGTCTGATAAGTGAATCATTTGTCAATTTGTTTTACCATTCTATGATAGCGTTGTACAACATTTGGGTCTGGCATAATATCGGTTCCTGAACTGCCCTTTCCGTCATAATTGAAACGAGATAATACATGCCTGATACTTTCTAGATGGGCAGGTTCCTTGGCATTCGATTTGACAATTACCCAAGGACAAAAGGTAGTGTGGGTTTTCCCTAGCATTTGCTCCTTATAGTAGGTATATTGTTTCCACAGCTTTTGACCTTCTCTATCTACCTCACTAAACTTCCACTGCTTCAATGGATTTTGCAAACGAGAATCGAAACGCTTGGCTTGTTTGTCCTTCGAAATGGAAAACCAAAACTTGATGATGTCAACACCATCTTCATAAAGCATATGCTCAAATTCAGGGACCTGAACCATAAATTGTTCGTATTGTGTCTTATCACAAAACCCCATTACCGGCTCTACCACAGCTCTGTTATACCAGCTTCTATCGAAAAACACTATTTCACCAGGCTCTGGAAGCTCCTTGATGTATCGTCTAAAATACCACTGCCCTTTTTCAATATCGGTT
>JAURRA010000004.1 GCA_030835825.1 Flavobacteriaceae bacterium | reverse complement strand
TCCATAGTCTGCAATGCAGGTAGCGGTAATTCGTACAATGCAATGAAATATTCAATCTCAACCCAAACGCGGTAACGCATTAAAGCAGCCTCTGAAAAATAGGGTCGGAGATCACTAGTTTTTGATCCGTAACGACCATCTAATGGGGATATCGCGTCCAATGAGTTAAGTGACATACTTTTGATTTAAGAAGGGCAAATATACTGATTTACAACGGGTTTTAATGAAATTTCCGATAGGTTTTTAACTTCAGTCAAGAGGTTGTCAAGTCTGAAATAGTTCTTTTTGTCTTTCCTTAAAACAGAATATCAAATCATCTGCGTGATATTGACTAGGTTTATCTGTTTTACTTCAAATTAAATGAATCTCTTTTAAAGCCTTTGCAGCACAGATAAGTATCAAATTAGGATCTCATGAGCTTTTAATTGGAATTATAAATCATAATTGGTGTCGAAAGCAAGATTAAATGACTTAATAGGGCTAAAATGACATTAAATTCTTAATTTTAGATTTAAGAATGCACTCAAATATTACCTAACCAAATCATCTTACATCATGAAGAAATTAAGAAAAACTGTTTTCTGTCTCATTATATTACTGCTATTATTGCAGTTTTATTCTCCTGAAAAGAACATCGGCGAGTCCAATTTAAATGTTTTATTTTCAGAAACAAATGCTCCTGAATCAGTACAAATTATAATCAAAACAAGCTGTACGGACTGCCACTCTAATTTGACCACTTATCCTTGGTATAACAATATTACGCCATTGAATATTTGGCTAAACGATCATATAGAAGAGGGAAAGTCTCACCTCAATTTTTCTGTTTGGAATGATTACAGTCTAAAACGTAAGGCGCATAAATTGGAGGAGATTATTGAAGAAGTTCAAGAGGGAGAAATGCCGCTTAATTCGTACACTTGGATACACAAGGACGCGATTTTGACTGCTGATGAGCTGAGCAGTTTGGTTAGTTGGGCGAAATCAAATCAAATGAAGTATGAGTTAATAATGGGATTTGAAGACCACGACTGATATTAGACTTTTAGTTTTAGCCAATCAGTGGCCCGAGCCCACATCATCTGCGGCAGGGCAGCATCTTTTGCAAGTCCTAAATTTGTTCTATCCTCTTACGGACACCATTGTTATTGGGTATACAGCAGAGAAGAATAATAGATCTCATATAGTTTCTGATGATAGATTTCACTCGCAGAGAATTCACCTCAACGACGCCAGTTTCGATACGTTTTTAATTTCCTATGCTCCCCATATTGTTGTTTTTGACAGGTTTATTCTTGAAGAGCAGTTTGGTTGGCGTGTAAGTGAGCACCTGCCCGCGGCTATGAAAATTCTTAATACCGAAGATTTGCATGGCTTGCGATCTTCTCGAGAAGTAGCATTAGAAAAAAATGTACATTGGGAAGAGCTAATTTCCTCAGATTCTGTTATGCTGAGAGAATTAGCAAGTATTTATAGGTGCGACTTGAGCTTTATCATTTCTGAATTTGAAATGCAGTTATTGAAAAAATTTGATGTCCCTGAGCGACTTTTTTGTTATGTACCATTTTGCATAGACACTTATGCTTCACCTGATTCAAAATCAATACCCAGCTTTGATGAGCGGGAGGGTCTTATTTTTATTGGTAATTTTCTGCACCGCCCAAACGTCGACGCCATCAGTTTTTTCACTCAAAACATTTGGCCTACAATAAGAAATCAAATTCGAGGGATTCAGTGTCATATTTACGGTGCCTACAGCCCAGTCAATATGAAAAAAACATCCCAAAACGGTATTGTTTGGCATGGGGCAGTAGATTCAACTGATGACATTGTAAGTCGTGCGAAAGTGAATTTGGCGCCATTGCGATTTGGGGCTGGTTTAAAAGGAAAGGTAATAGAGGCTATGCAAAATGGCCTCCCAAGCGTCATGACGGAAATTGCCGCTGAAGGCATCTTTGGTGATTTTGACTCACAGCTCATGGTGGCTAAAAATTGGAGACATTTTACGGATATGGTGGTTGATTTGTATACAAAGCCAGAACGGTGGTATGCAGCTCAATCAGTAGGCTTTGATATCCTAAGACATAGATTCGACCAGTCGATTTATGCCCAGCAGTTTGCTGAGCGTGTGACAACTGTTTTAGGCAACCTTGAAAAACACCGGAAAAGGAATTTAACTGGGGCTCTTCTGCATAGAAATGGTCAGCAAAGCACTAAGTATTTGGCAAAATGGATAGAAGCAAAGAATTCTTAAAACCGACTTCGGCCTTTACTCAAAACCCTATATTCTTCATAGCACGAACTGATGGCATCTAGAATTTGGAGGTCGTTTGCCGTATTGATAAAGTCTTGGGAATAATCACACTCGCTCACCAATAGATCCAAATCTACCTTATCAATTTGAAGTAATTCGGTAAGCATTTCTCTGTCAAACCTGGCCGCTAATAGATTTCTGATTTGGTCATCCTCTTTCATTTGACGGAGTTTTCTCAATTCCTGGGGTTTTTTACCAAAGATGCTATACAGGAAATCAGCTGGATTAAATACAGCACCTAAGACTTTACTTACAACGGATTTACTTGAGGCTTCATAACCAGCATTTGACAATCCAGAAATACTGTATCTCAAATTACTTCGGACTGGTGTATTTAAAATATCGTATTCTAAATAACCTGTCAACCGGAATGGGCTGAGAATGACAGGTTCGAGGGCCAAGGCTAATTCTGTCATTTCAACTGTAGTCATACTGTCGAAGGTTATCCAGTCGTTAGTTACTTTAAGCTTTATCGATTTGTATCCCAGATAAGAGAAATGTAGTGTGTCATTGGCGCGTGCTCTAATTTCAAATTCTCCCGAGTTGTTAGAAATAGATCCTACCACGAGATTTAAATTCACAATGTTTACACTAACCATAGGTCTGCCGTCACCAGCATTAATTACTTTTCCTTTAATGACATTAACCTGACCGTAAGCGGTGCTCAGGCTAAGATTTAATAAGAAAAGAAAAAGTGCGTTTTTCATCGTTTAAGAAAGCCTAAAAGTACAAAACAAAACAGTTTTACCACTTATCTTGTGTCAATTTGTAAGAATATTAACAATTGGAACGACCTCAAAGGAATCACGACTCATTCGGACAGATATGCGATGAGTTTGCTCATGGCTATCGCTCGATGACTGATTTTATTTTTGATAGATTTTGAAAGTGACGCAAAACTCAAATCATAGCCCTCTGGAATAAAAATAGGGTCGTAACCAAACCCATTGCTACCCTTTGCTTCGTGTGCGATGCGACCTTTACACCGTCCAACGAATGTTTCAAGCTTGTGTCCATATTTCAAAGCAATTACTGTTTCGAAATAGGCTTCTCTGGACTTTTCTGATGAGAGCTTCTTCAATAGTTTCTCCATGTTTTTAAGGGGATCCCGATATGGTCCAGCATAGCGTGCCGAATAGACACCGGGTTCGCCATTTAGAGAGGGGACTATTAAACCAGTGTCTTCTGCAAAACAGGGTGTTTTCAAGGTATTAAAAACAAAGTTGGCTTTTTGAATGGCATTGCCTTCAATGGTAGGCTGTGTTTCTGGAATGTCATAGGTGAAATTGAATTGATTGAGTCCCATCAGCTCAAATCCCGAGGGCAGCATGTTCTTAACCTCTTCAATTTTGTTTTGATTTTGAGTAGCGAATAATATTTTCATAAATGTATAATATAAGTATTTAAGATTTGACCTCCCAAAAGTGTGCGCCAACTCACAACCAATGCTAGGGTATGCCAATTGTGTTGATCACTCGTGATGATAGGGTAAATGATTTATGATGGCTAGGCCGCGATACAATTGTTCTACAAACAACAACCGCACCATTTGATGAGATAGCGTCATTTTCGATAAAGATAATTGCTTTGGAACCGCCTGATAAACAGCCTCCGAAAAGCCATAGGCCCCACCAATGATATAGCAAATACTTTTTTGACCAGAATTGAAATGCTTTTGAATTGATCCTGCGAAGTCCATGGACCGCATAGGTGATCCGCGGTCATCGAGCAAAACAGCAATTTGATACTTTGATAGTGCATCCAAAATTTGAAGACCCTCGGCTGTTTTAACTTCTTTTTCGCTCAAATTTTTGGTGTGTTTTTGATTGGGTAAATATTTCAAATCAAAGTTTACAAAGTGTCCAATGCGCTGCACATAGTCATCAATTAAACTTTTCATTTCCTTAGAAGTTGTCTTGCCGACAGTCAATAAAGTGATTTTCATTTAGCAAAAGTAAAACATATCATCATCTGTCAGTCCCTTTTTACAATAATCAGAAATCAATTCGTAATTTCGTGATCAAATAATCCTGCACATTGAAAGCTTTTATGGACTCTGAACTTGAACGAATTATCCTGTCTGGATTGAGGGAGGATTTGGGTTCTGGCGATCACAGTTCACTAGCATGTATTCCATCACATAGTCAGGGTACAGCCCAACTGCTGGTTAAAGAAAATGGGATAATTGCTGGGGTAGAATTTGCTCAAAAACTTTGTGCGGTGGTAGATTCAAGCTTGGTATTGGCGGTTAAAATCAGGGACGGAGAAATGGTGAAAAAGGGTGATGTGGTGCTGGTTTTGAGTGGTTCAAGTCAATCATTGCTTAAGGTAGAACGGCTCATGCTCAACAGCATGCAGCGTATGAGTGCTATTGCAACTAAGACCAGACACTTTGTGGACCTCATTAAAGGAACAGGAGCGAAGCTACTTGATACGCGCAAAACGACCCCTGGCATCCGATTGTTGGAAAAATGGGCTGTATTAATTGGCGGAGGTTACAATCACCGTTTTGGGTTGTTTGATATGATTATGTTGAAAGATAACCATATAGACTTCGCTGGTGGTATTGACCAGGCTCTCGCCAAAACAAAGGCATATCTGAAAACCAATCAACTTAACTTAGACATTATTGTAGAAGTTCGTAATTTCGACGAGCTCAACACAGTGCTGAAGCATGAGGGTGTAAAACGAATATTGATTGATAATTTTTCTATTGATGACACTAAAAAAGCGGTGAAAATGATCGGTGGTCGTTGTGAATCAGAGTCTTCGGGAAATATTAATGAATTGACCATAACAGCTTATGCGGCCTGTGGTGTTGATTATATCTCCTCGGGAGCCATTACTCACTCCGTATGCAATTTGGATTTAAGTTTAAAAGCCGTTTAAATGAAAACAAATTTTTCAAAAAAGTTAAGTCGAGTACCTGTTTTAGGATGGGGTATTAAAGGGCTTCAAAAAATTAGACTTTCAACCAATTCTGAATGGTCTTTATACGATCTGATCGAGTTATATATTATTGGTATTGTTCAAGGTGCATTGACTTCTAGAGCTGGAGCTGTTGCTTTCAGCCTTTTTATGGCCATTTTTCCGCTGTTGATATTTCTAATTACCCTTTTGCCTTTTATAGTCCCCTATGTGCCGGTAGATGATTTTGAGTCTCAGTTTTTACAATTCATTCAAGCTGCAGTGCCCGGCGATTCTGGGAATTATTTGGTTTCGGTTTTTGAAGAAATTCAATCTCAAAAACGGAGCGGATTACTATCTACCACTTTTGTCTTGACTTTGTTTTTGATTGCTAATGGTGTTAGCGCAATTCTTTCAGCCTTCGAAAACTCGTATCATGTAGAATTGAGTAGAAATTTCTTCCGACAATATGCGGTATCATTGCTTCTAGGATTGCTCATAGCATTGTTTATTGTCGTTTCTGCCGTCGCCTATGTGTGTATTAAGTTCTATACCATTCAAATATTGAGCAGGTTCGATTATAGTGGCTCAGAATTTACCGTAATAAGTATTATTCAAATGGTAGTCATTCCTTTATCAATTTATTTTTTCACCTCATTGATTTATTTTTTTGGTACTAAAGAGGGGGTTAAAGGCAGTTTTTTTACGCTTGGCGCGGTGATGACCACGGGCTTATTTATGGCTACCTTTTATTTCTTTGGTATTTATCTTGACAATTTTAGTTCCTACAACAAACTTTACGGTGCCCTAGGAGGTTTATTGGCGTTGATGTTATTCATTTGGCTCAATTCTAATATATTATTACTTGGATTTGAACTCAATGCTACTATAAGACAAATTGAAAGACAATCAAGCAAGTCCTAGATGTATTATGTCGATGTTATTCTTCCTTTACCATTAAGAGGTTGTTTCACATATGAAATAACCGAGGCGGAAGCGCATTTTATCCAGCCAGGGATGCGGGTAGCTGTATCATTTGGAAAACAAAAGATATATGCAGGCCTGGCTCATAGCTTGCATCAAGCTACACCAGAGACCTATCAAGCCAAGCCTATTGATCACATACTTGATGAAAAGCCAATTGTTACTGAAGTCCAATTGAAACATTGGGATTGGGTTGCCGAATATTATTTATGCCCGATTGGTGATGTCATGCGCGCTGCTTTGCCCAATGTATTTCTGCTGCAAAGTGAAACACGTTTGAAACACCACGAGGATTTCAATGGGGAAACTTCTACTTTGACAAACGACGAATATTTGATTGTAGAAGCTATCGAAAGGGTCGGGGAGCTGAGTATCAATGAGGTTTCGGTACTCTTAAATAAAAAAACCATCCTACCTATTGTTCAAAAATTGGTTTCAGATGCAATTATAGAGACAGTTACTTCTTTTGAAGATAAAGTCAAACCGAAAACTGCGCGCTACGTCAAGTTGGCACCTGCATACAGTGGTGATGGCTTGCATATTGCCTTAAATGAGGTGACACGAGCGCCAAAGCAAAAGGACATTTTGATGCGTTATTTTGAGCTTTCAACTAAAGGTCAAGTAGCCGTATTAGAGTTGGTCAAATCCACCAATTCTAGCGCTTCTGTGATAAAAGCGATGATCGATAAAGGTCTTTTTATTGAAGAATTGTTGGTGGTTGACAGATGGCGAAGTCGGGGTGTGCAGGAAGCTAATCAGAAGGTTTTGAGCCCCCATCAAGAAGAGGCCTTTAAGTCAGTTCAAACTGCATTTCAGTCTAGCGATATTTGTTTGTTACACGGCGTCACTTCCTCCGGAAAAACCGAATTATATGCAAAACAGATGCAAGAAGTGATGAGCCAAGGCCATCAAGTTTTATTTCTAGTACCTGAGATTGCCTTAAGCACGCAGTTGGTTGATCGTTTAGAACACTATTTTCCTGATCAGATAGTGCTGTATCATTCCCGATTCAATGATCAAGAAAGGGCAGAGTTATGGTATAAAATTATGAATAACGATCCCAAAGCCCGATTGATTGTCGGCGCCCGATCGGCCGTTTTTCTTCCCTTCAAGGATTTAAAGCTCATTGTTATTGATGAAGAGCATGAACACTCTTATAAACAATTTGAGCCGTCACCGAGATATCACGCTCGTGATACGGCACTTGTTCTGTCTCAATTTTCAAACGCTAAGACACTTCTCGGCTCCGCCACACCGAGCATAGAAACTTACTATAATGCCACGGTAATGGAGAAGTTTCCCTTGGTTGTAATGAAAGAACGACACAACCAGGTGCTACCTCCAACCATAGCATTGGTTGATTTAAAAGATCAGTACAAGCGTAAGAAAATGAAAGGTCATTTCAGTGATGTCATGGTAGAGCGGATGCGGTCGGCTTTGGAAAAAAATCAGCAAATTATTCTCTTTCAAAACCGACGGGGATATGCTCCTGTAGTGACTTGTGTCACCTGTGGTCACTCACCACATTGCTCTCAATGTGATGTCAGTCTCACTTACCACCAGCACAGCCAACAATTGCGCTGCCACTATTGTGGTTATCACGATGCCGTTACTGCCCATTGTGTTGCCTGCGGATGTCCTACACTTCAGTATAAGGGGTTGGGGACACAGCAAATTGAATCCGAGGTTCAAGCCTTATTCCCGAATATCAAGGTGGCGCGAATGGACTTGGATACTACTAGGGGAAAACACGCTTTCTCGCGTATTATTTCTGATTTTGATGATCAAAAAATTCAGGTTTTGGTTGGTACTCAAATGGTAACCAAGGGGTTAGACTTTAGGAATGTGGCCTTAGTTGGTGTTTTAAACGCTGACAATTTGTTGAATTACCCCGATTTCAGAGCTCATGAACGTTGCTATCAAATGTTGCAGCAAGTAGCAGGCAGAGCTGGAAGAACCGATGAACAAGGGGATGTTTTGATCCAAACCTTTTTACCAGATCACCCTATTTTACGGCAGGTGGTCAATGCCGATTATCAAGGCATGTTCGAACAGGAATTACAACAACGGAAAACATATGTTTATCCCCCATTTGGCCGAATAATTAGAATCAGCCTCAAGCATAAGAATATTGATAGGGTAAACGAAGCCGCTGACTGGCTGTTTAAAGCCTATAAACAAAGTTTTGGCACTTCAGTAATTGGCCCTGAGTTTCCTCCAGTGGCTAGAATCAGGAATCAGTACCACAAAAATATTCTTATCAAACTCATTCAACCCAAGAAAATCAAACTGGCCAAGAAAATTGTCATCAAGACACAAAATAGTTTTGAAAGTATTGGCCAATTTAAAGCAGTAAAGTTGATTACTAATGTCGATTGCTATTAGCTCTCATTTGAACTCAAGGATTGCTCTAAATCGTTTCTTTTGATTCTGCTCAGTGGAAGAATATGATTGCCAATTTCTACTTTGGAACCATCATATCGGTCAATTAATCTCAAGTTAACGATGTAAGATTTGTGAATACGCATAAAATCTTTTGGCGGCAATCTGTTTTCCATGCCTTTCATCGTAGATAGAACTATGAAAGACCTAGTATTAGTGATGATTTTGACATAATCTCCAAGCGCCTCTATGTAGGTGATTTCCTCTAAATAGATTTTTCTTTTTTTGGAATTGCTTTTAACATATATAAACTCAGGTAATTTTTTTTCTCTCTGATGAAGCACCATATACATTTGAAGGGCTTTGTCCACGGCTTGATCCAGTCTTTTCTCACTTAATGGCTTCGTGAGATAGTCAATGGCATTATTGTCAAAGGCTTGGGCAGCGTTGTCTTTACTCAAAGAAATAAATATCACTTGAGGTTTGTGCTCAATGGTGTTCCAAAATTCGAAGCCGTTAATGATAGGCATCTCGACGGATAAAAAAATCAAATCAATGTTCTGCGCTTCAAGTGCAGTCCTGGCTTCAATGATACTATTGGTGTGACCGACCAAGGTCAAATTGGGGTGACTGTCTACCAATGTCAAAAGGGCAAAACGATGAAGGGAGTTTTCGTCAACAATAAAGCAGTTGAGTGTCATAGTTGGGGAATTTCAAGTTGCAAATTAAGATAATCTCAATGAAATTCAAAACATTTTGTAATATCTCAATATCCGTAAATTATTTAATGCAATTTTTATTTTTAGGTTAACGTTTTTCGTTTTCGTTAACAGAATGCGCATTCGAGCCGTCAGGTAAATCTCCCCTTTGGTCCGTATCATTCAGATTGTCAGTAGCCAGGTTGGTTGGTTTGGTTTTACTCATGGCGCCTTTAATCATAATGAGCATAGAAACTAATATCACGACCAACAACACCCTTTCGTCAATTGCAATATTTTGATAATCTATAAAATCCAGTTCTTTAATTTGTAAAAACAATAAAATACTAATTAGTCCTCTCGGTGACATATACACTAGGGTAGAGGGTTTTAAATTTAAACTGGTTATCCCGAGATAGAAATATCGGATCAAGAGCATGGTGACGAAAATTATTATGCCGTAGATAAAAGGTGCTGCGGTATTGAAGTCACTTAACACCACAGAAAAGCCAAAAAATAAAAAGAAAAAGGTCCGTACTATAAAAGTGGACTCTGCTGTAAGGATGTGAAATTCATGGAGACTTTTTTCTGTTTGTTCCAGTTGGAGGTACTTTTTCAGAAAGTCTGGTAACAAAGAATTGACGTTGCTCATAAATATTCCAAAAATAAAAATAGTAACCAAAGCAGGTAAATGGAAGAATTTGCCAATGGCGTAAACAAGAATGAGCAGGGATAGAATCAGAAAGAACTTTACATTGTGGGTGATATTTTGAAGTAAGCGATACAATACATAAGTTATCATGACAGAGATCACAATCACCCCGATGATTTGCAATAACAAAGCCAGGAGCGAGGCACTGCTAACTATTGGCTGGTTGCCATCAATTTGACTTATGACATAATTGAACATCATAATTCCTAAGATATCGGAAAAGGTAGATTCATATACCACAAATTCTTTTTCCTTTTTCAACAAATTGGCTGCGGAGGGAATAGCAACGGCACTGCTTATAATGGATAATGGAATGGCGTAAATCACGGATTCGTTGAGACTCATCGACAAAAGCCATTGCAAAACATAGCTCAAACAAATAATGTTTAGAAGAAGAATGATAAGGGCAGATAAGAAGCCTTTGAGAATAATGGGCAACTTTTTTTTACTTATTTCAAGTTCTAAAGCGCCTTCTAAAACAATTAAAATCAAGCCTATGGTTCCAAGAACTGGGATCAAGTCATCGATAAAGGTAAAATCTTCAAAGCCATAGGTATGGGCGCCAAGTCTAAAGGCAATTCCAGTTAACATCAATAAAATGACCGAGGGGAATTTAGTTTTACGGGCAATGCTGTCAAAGAGATAGGAGAAAATAACCAGTAGAGGTAAAACAAATAAGAGGGTTAAAGTAGTCATGCATTTAGAGTTGGTTAAATTTAATAAATTTGTTTGTAACCCCATATTTTTAGTCTTTTTTTCGTTCAAAACGGCGGAGGCACATAGAAAAACAGAGAAGTGGTGAGTGCCAAGAGCTAGAATGGCATTTCATTGATTCTCAGGTCTTATTAAACTGTAATAAATATTTGCAGAACAAGAAATATTGGTTAGTTTTGCGCACTTAAAATAATTATATATGAACCATTATGAAACTGTTTTCATCTTGAATCCCGTTTTATCTGAAGATCAGATAAAGGAAACAGTTAAGAAATACGAGGATCTCCTCGTTTCTAAAGGTGCCAAGATGATAGCCAAAGAAGATTGGGGCTTGAAAAAGCTAGCATATCCAATCCAAAACAAGAAAAGTGGATTTTACCACCTTTTTGAATACCAAGTTGATGGCCAAGTCATCGAATTATTGGAGGTAGAATTTAGACGTGACGAACGTTTTATGAGATACCTGACCGTTAAACTAGACAAGCACGCGGTGGCCTGGGCCGAAAGAAGACGTGTGCGTAACAACAAAACAGCTTAACCATGGCCACTTTAGAACAACAAGCAGGAAGTAGAAAAGACGGAGAAGTTAGATACCTAACTCCCCTTAATATTGACACCAATAAGGCTAAGAAATATTGCCGTTTCAAAAAGGCCGGTATTAAATATATCGACTACAAGGATGGGGATTACTTATTGAATTTTGTCAATGAGCAAGGTAAACTTTTACCACGCAGATTGACTGGAACCTCACTGAAATATCAACGTAAAGTATCGGTTGCTGTAAAACGCGCCCGTCATTTGGCTTTAATGCCTTATGTTGCTGACCTTTTAAAATAATTATAATGGAACTAATTTTGAAACAAGACGTGGAAGGCGTAGGATTCGCGGACGACATAGTGACAGTAAAGAATGGTTTCGGACGTAATTATCTGATTCCTCAGGGTGTTGCTATTTTAGCCACCCCTTCTCAGAAAAAAGTACTGGCTGAAACTTTGAAGCAACGCGCTTTCAAGGAGCAGAAATTGGTAGATGACGCTCAGAAAGTAGCCGACGCCATGAAAGCTTTGGAGATTAAAATCAGCTCTAAAGTAGGCGCTGGAGACAAGTTGTTTGGTTCGGTCAATAACGCCGACCTAGCAGAAGCACTAGCCAAACAAGGACACGAAATAGATAAGAAATTCATCACTGTTCCTGGAGGTCAAATCAAACGACTCGGTTCTTATACGGCTACCGTTCGTTTACATCGCGCTGTACAAGCAGCATTGGATTTTGATGTGATTCCAGAGGCTTTATAGATTCTTTATCTTAAAAACTAAAACCGCTTTTTTTAGGCGGTTTTTTTATTTGTATCAAGTATGAAATATGCGCGATTGACCAAGGAGCAATTGGATGAAATGCATGTAGAATTTGCCCAATTCCTTGCAGCCCAAGAAATTACTAAGTCCGACTGGGACAAACTTAAGGCCGATAACTCTGATCAGGTAGATCTGCAACTCGACGCTTTCAGTCATTTGGTCTGGGACAACGTTTTAGAAAAAGTGGCCTTTTTAGAACTTATTTCTCCCAATCATATGTATTTGTTTAAGATTGCCGAGTCACTCCATTTGATTGGACTGAAAATCAATCAACCAACCATTGATATCACCACAGATAGTGGCTACGCCTGGCTGAAGGATAATTTAATGAGCGATGAGGTGGAATTATTTCAGTCCAAAAAAGAGAAGACAGACCAATTAAAGTCAGATCTGTTTAAGTTAATTCAACAAGGAGCTGCCATTACATCGGGAAAACTCTATGGATATTTTGAAGACTTGGTATCGTTAAAGTCTTAAAAAATATTGATATTTGTACAAAACCCTGATTCATGAGTCAAAAACCACGTATCCCCAAAGGCACGCGCGATTTTTCTCCCGCGGAAATGTCGAAGCGCAAATACATCATGGATTGTATTACAGCCAATTTTGAACGCTTTGGTTTTCAACCAATTGAAACACCAAGTTTTGAACTTTCGGAGACCTTACTTGGAAAATATGGTGATGAAGGGGACCGATTGATTTTTAAAATTATGAATTCTGGCGAAAAATTGAAGCAGGCCGACTTAACTGCCTTGTCTGAAAATCAATTGCCCAAATTTGCAAGTTCTTTATCCGAAAAGGCTTTAAAATATGATCTTACAGTGCCGTTTGCCCGTTATGTCGCACAACATCAAAACGATATACAATTGCCTTTCAAAAGGTATCAAATTCAACCTGTATGGCGTGCTGATCGGCCGCAAAAGGGCCGTTTTCAAGAATTTTACCAATGTGATGCCGATATTATAGGTAGTAAAGGTCTGTGGTCAGAAGTCGAATTTGTTTTGCTCTACGATGCGGTATTTACGGACTTAGGCCTCGAAGGAACAACCATCAAAGTCAATAACCGAAAAGTTTTATCGGGCATAGCCCAAATGATGGGAGCCTCCGATCGCTTGATTGATTTTACGGTGGCCTTGGACAAATTGGATAAAATAGGAGAGGAAGCTGTGAAGTCTGAAATGCTTCAAAAAGGCATAACTGAAAGCGCCATCAAAAAACTAGAGCCGTTATTCCGTTTGTCAGGCGATTTTGACAGTCAATTGAAAGCACTGTCATCCATTTTAAAAGATTCTTATATAGGTCAGGAGGGTATCAAAGAATTGACTTTTATAGCCAAGGCCATTGCTGCTCAACCACTGCAAACAGCCCAACTCAAATTGGACGTGACCTTAGCCAGAGGGCTGAACTACTATACTGGCGCCATCTTTGAGGTCGAAGCTCCGCAAGGCGTTGAGATGGGTTCCATAGGTGGGGGAGGCCGTTATGACGACTTGACCAGTATTTTTGGCTTGTATAATGTGAGTGGTGTCGGTATCAGTTTTGGATTGGATCGCATTTATTTGGTGTTGGAGGAAATGGGTAAATTTCCATCTGCTGCCCTCAAAGGTAGTAAGGTGTTGTTTTTAAACTTCGGTGAAGCCGAGGCCCGTCATGCCTTGAAGATGGTCATGGAATTGCGCCGACTGGGTATTGCGTCAGAGCTCTATCCCGATGATGCAAAACCAAAGAAACAAATGCAATTTGCCAATGCTAAAGGCTTTCAGGCGGTTGTTCTGATTGGTGAAAACGAATTGGAAAACAATACCTATACCCTAAAAATGATGGCTACTGGCGATCAAAAGACCTTCACCAAAGAGACCTTGTTATTGCATCTCCAACAAGACCTCATCTAACCATAAATCTATGCCTAAAAGACTTACCATTCCAACCTTCATTATAGTTTTACTGATGATGCCTCAGGTATTTGCTCAAACCAAGCCTAAGGCTGTTTTGGTTGTGCATGGCGGTGCGGGTACTATTCTAAAAGAGCAGATGACTGATAGCATTGAAAAGCGCTATCGGGAAAAATTGTCAGAGGCATTGTTGGAAGGACAACAAGTTCTACGCCATGGAGGAACGAGCGTAGATGCTGTAACGGCTGTGATTGAAGTGTTAGAAGACTCTCCGTTATTTAATGCTGGTAAAGGGGCTGTGTTTACTGCGGAAGGTAAAAATGAATTGGATGCATCCATCATGGATGGCGGTACAGGTATGGCCGGTGCTGTGGCCTCTGTGACCCGCGTTAGAAACCCTATAAAGGCGGCTAGAGCCGTTATGGAAGATTCAGAACATGTGATGATGATTGGCACGGGCGCCGAAAAATTTGCCGCCTCACAAGGTATAGAAATGGTTAATGAGGACTATTTTTTCACTCAAAAAAGATTTGATCAACACCAAAAGGCCTTGGGGGCGGCTGTTCAGGCCGACCCTCTGCAAAAGAAATACGGCACTGTTGGTGCGGTAGCTTTGGATCGCTATGGCAACCTGGCTGCGGGTACTTCTACGGGGGGTATGACCAACAAGCGATTTGGCCGGGTAGGAGACGCTCCCATCATTGGAGCGGGGACCTACGCCAACAACGCAAGTTGTGCGGTTTCTGCTACTGGACACGGGGAGTTTTTTATCCGCAACGTGTTGGCCTACGATATTGCCGCCTTAATGACCTATAAAAACCTCACTGTTGAACAAGCTGCTGACGCCGTTGTCAACGGTAAACTCAAAGCCATGAGCGGTGGAGGAGGGGTGATTGCCCTGGACCGCGACGGTAATTTTGCCATGCCTTTCAATACTCCAGGCATGTACCGCGGTTTTATAAGCATGGAGGGAGAGCCTCAAGTCTTTATCTACGGCTTAGAGGAGTAATAGGCGCTTTCTCATGGAGTTAGACGTGTGTTGTGCGTTCGGTGTTCTGTTTCATCCGGCTGTCAGCGTTGGGGTAGCCATAGTCTTTTAAGAGCTTTGGATGGTGTGGCTGTGAAGCGTCGGTATGTGTATCGGTTGTGTTTGTCAAATTGCTTCTTTTTTGCCGTACAAGTAGGTTTGAAATCCAATGAAT
>JAURRA010000003.1 GCA_030835825.1 Flavobacteriaceae bacterium | reverse complement strand
CCGAACAGAGTAGTTAAGCCCATTAGCGCCGATGGTACTGCGTCTCGTGGGAGAGTAGGTCACCGCCTTTCTTTAAAACTAAACCCTCACATCCGTGAGGGTTTTTTTGTGGATTGCATCGAAATAATGGAATGTGGATCAATTAATCCGCCATAGAACGATGTAATTGATAATTGCCAACTCAAATAACCCATCTTACCTGATACCTCTTATTTTTCCTGCACCATTGGATGTTAAATCTGTGTGGGTGGGGTTGCCTTTGTATACGATATTTCCAGATCCATTTGTGCGTGCTATAATATTTTGTCTTGCGACTACCTGAGCATCACCAGAACCTATTACGGATACCTTGGTTTGGTCGGCATTTAGTTTAAAACCATGAAAATCACCGCTTCCAGAAATTCGTAAATCGAGTTTAGATGTGTCGCCAGACAATGTAACATCACCTGAACCTACAATAGTCACTTCTATAGATTTTGCAGATTGGCCGCTTCCTGTGAAACTGCCACTGCCCATGATACTCAACTCTAATTCCGTGTAGGAACCCGAAAGTTCTATGTCGCCAGAACCAGCAATCCTAGATTCTATTTTAGAGGCGTCTATAACCATTGTAGCATTTCCAGAGCCTGATACATTCAGCTTAAATTCATTCGCTTTCAGTGTAACATCAGAGCTCAGATTTCCAGACCCTGCTATGTGGACTTTTGAAATGGATTCAACGGGTACAGTAACCCAAACACCTTTTTTGGTCGATATTTTCGTTTTTTCTTTTATTTTGATGACCAGAATATTGTCTTGAACCTCGACATTTATATATTCATGTAAATTACTGTCTGTGGTAACACTAATCTCACCTTCGCGACCATTGACAATTTCGACGTCTAGGAAGCCTACAACGTGTATAGCGTCATAATCAGATGTGTTAATGGATTGCGTTGTAATATCACCATTGCCAATAGTTTTTTCCTTGTTGAACCATGACTGGGCGTTTGCAGTACTTAAAATTAGTACAAGTGTAAGGGTCGAAATTGTACGAAATAGATGTTTCATAATATTGGGATTTTGTAGGTTAAACTGCACTACAGCGTCTTACCTCAAAATCGCGAATGTCTTAATAAGAGTGGTTTCACCGAAAGATTGAAAAACTCTTTTTATATCAGAAACCAATTGCTTAAAAACATAAATGGGTCTGAGGCAGCGTCGTAATGACAAAATAAGAATAATAAAAATAATTGAAGAGACGGTTTGTTGCAGAAATTACCGATATAAAAACCCCCGATTTAGTCGGGGGCTGATCTGATTTAATTGAAAATTCAAACGACAACGCCTCACGGTATTTGAGTAATTATCGTGATTTTTTGGTTCAAGTTTAAAAGTTTACGAAACTGATGATATTGATCTGATCTCTACTGCTGGTTTCAAAAAACTGATTCATATAACCTAATTCAATACGTATGTTTTTATTAAGGTTATACCCCAAACCACCGTATAGCCGGTTTCTGTCAAAGATGGCAGTTTTTGAATTCAGAAAAATTTCGTTATAGGCTGATAAATAAAATTTGTTATCCTCTGCCTTACTCAATGGCATGGTAGCACCTAAAAAGTATCGAAATCTGAGCTTAAAATCACTTTCCACAAACCGTTGCTCAAATCTGTAACGGTGTTGGAGATTGAGCTGTCCGACACTTTGCTTGGATATGAATTGTTGAAAAATCCTGTGTTCATCTACCGACACCTTGTCGTTTGTGTTTTCTCCGTGGTTTTCAGAATGGATAAATCCATATCCCAGTAATAAATTGATTTTGCTGTCATTAAAACTGTAGCCGAATCCCGTGCGCAGCAACAATTGTTCTAGGTCACCAATAGCATCATAATTGCGATATTGTACTTCGTGATGAAGATTCCATTTGGTGTTGATTTGCTTGTTGCCGATATATATGAGCCAGTTGCCAAGATCACTTTCTTGAGCTTGACCGGAATGAGGTAGTATCAAACTGAAACCCAATAAAGTAAAAATGATGATTTGTGCAATACGCTTTGTCTTCATAGCTTATTCGTAAAAATCCACTACCCCTGAGTTGATATCATACATGGCACCTATTATTTTTATATCACCATTTTTCACCATTTCGGCCAATACGGAACTATCTTTCATAATATTGTCGATGGCCAATTGAACATTTTTAGCAGCCACATTATCTACAAATTCGCGGTTGGATGAATTCCGCAGACTGTTATCTTGAGGCTCCTTGATGGCCTCAACTGCTGGTTTGATTTTATCCAACATTCCGGTTAAATTACCTAGTTTGGCATCGTCACATGCTCCTTTGACTGCACCACAAGCTGTATGCCCTAGTACAACAATGAGTTTGGTGCCAGCTAGCTTACAAGCAAATTCCATACTTCCCAAAATATCTGAGTTTATAAAATTACCAGCAATGCGAATACTGAAAATGTCACCTAAACCTTGGTCAAATACCAGTTCGGCTGAAACCCTTGAATCGATACAGCTCAAAATTGTAGCAAATGGAAATTGACCATCACTAGTATCATTGACCTGTTCCAATAAATTTCTATTGGCTTTTAGGTTGTTTTGAAATCTAACATTACCCGCTTTCAAATAGTCAAGAGATTTTTGAGGAGTCATTGTTGCTTGTGTTTCTCTACTGTGTGCTTTCATGTTTGTGTTATTTAAGGTTTATAATGATTTATACAGTTGGTCTAAGTTTAAAAAATTCGATATAACTGGTTGGATTGTCAATCTCTCCACGTTCTGAGATCAGTTTAATATTGATATTTCTTTCTTTAGCTTTGATTACAAAATCTTCAAGAATTTCTATGATGTCATTATCCAAATATCGGGTTTTTCTTACATCCAAGATAAGGTGAGTATTTGCGGGCAATCCATCCAGTTCTTTTAATATGGCACCCTTATTAAAGAAGGTAACCTCTTCTGCTAGGGTCATTTTAAGTTTATTATCGTCCGTTTCCTCACCCTCTTTGTGTAAGAAGTGAGAATTTTGATAGCTCTTAATGAGAATGACCACAATGCCTACGCTCAGCCCCAGGCCAATGCCATAGAGCAAATCAATGAATACAATACCAAAAACCGTCACTGTAAATGGTATTGACTGCTTCCAGCCAAGATCGTACATTTTTTTGAATAATTCCGGTTTAGCCAACTTGTACCCGACCACCAACAAAATGGCGGCTAAAACCGATAGGGGAATCATGTTGAGTAGTTTGGGAATTACTATGATCGAAATCAATAACAAAAACCCGTGAATTATTGCAGATATTTTGCTTCTTCCCCCAGATTGTATATTGGCAGAGCTTCTTACAATAACTTGAGTTATGGGCAATCCGCCTATCAGCCCGGATACAATATTTCCTGTTCCTTGGGCAAATAATTCTCTGTTGGTAGGAGTCACATTTTTATATGGATCTAATTTATCCGTAGCTTCAACACACAATAAAGTTTCTAAACTCGCCACTAAAGCTATAGTAAAAGCTATAATCCAGACATCAGGATTTGTAATCACACTAAAATTTGGAAAACTAAATTGTCCTAAAAATGATGTTAGATTTCCGGGCACCGGGACATTGACTAAATGTGCTGACGGTATGGCCCAAAAGACATTTGATTTTGTTACTGCATGGAAGATGACACCCACGACTACAGCGACCAATGGTCCTTGTAAAATTTGAAATATCTTACCTTTTTCGGACAATATGCGATCCCAAAATATTAAAATGGCCAGTCCTAAGAATCCAACTAGGGCTGGTCCCGGTTGGATGTAATTGAGCATATTCAACAGTTCAGAAAAGGTGTTTTCTCCATCTGTTTGCACAAAAGCAAAATCCCCTTGAGGATTGGCTGTATAACCAAAAAAATATGGAATTTGCTTCAAAATGATAATAACACCTATTCCAGTGAGCATGCCTTTGATCACAGAAGATGGGAAATAATAGCCTATAATCCCTGCTTTCAATAAACCTAAAAGAATTTGAATGAATCCACCAATCACCACAGCCATTAAGAAATTCTCATAATTTCCTAAGGTCACGATGGCCGATAAAACTATGGCGGCAAGTCCCGCCGCAGGACCACTTACACCGATTTTGGAGCCACTTAGGCTGCCAACAACAATGCCTCCAACTATGCCTGCAATTAAGCCAGAGAACAGTGGGGCACCGCTAGCTAGTGCAATTCCTAGGCAAAGTGGTAGGGCTACAAAAAATACGACTATACTCGCGGGTATGTCGGTTTTGAAATGGGTAAACACTTTGTTCATGAAATGATTAATTCTTTTTTTCAGCAACAAATATATTAAAACTTTTAATAAAGATAGTAATACTATTATAAAAAATAATATAACTTTTATATCTTTGTGCGCTAAGATTGAAATCAGTCATGTGTTTATGAGATTTCAAAAATTAAATTATGAGTGTAGCTATAAAAATAAAGCTTAATGAAGGACTTTATTTGAGAGATCCTCAGGATTCTGAGTTGGGCAGAAATATTATCCAGTATAGTATAGAGCTCATTGATGAACTTGGAATTGAATCTTTTACCTTTAAAAAGTTATCGATAAAGATTAACTCAACCGAAGCATCAATCTACAGATATTTTGTCAATAAACACTTACTGCTACTCTATTTGGTAAACTGGTACTGGGAATGGGTTCAATACCTCATTCAAATCAATTCGATGAATATTGACGATCCAAAAGAAAAACTAAAAATCATTATTCATTCTTTTGTTTCTGCTTCCAGAGAAAACCCCATGGTGGGTTATGTGAACGAGAGTAAATTGCAAAAAATTGTAATTTCCGATGGTATGAAGGTTTACCATACTAAAGAGGTGGATAACGAAAACTCGAAAGGTTTTTTTGGAAGTTATAAAAACCTAGCTCTAACTGTATCTCAAGTAATCACTGATGTGAACCCCAATTTTAAGTATCCTTATGCTTTGGCCACTAGTTTGTTTGAAATGGCTAATAACCATCTGTTTTTTGCTCAGCATTTGCCGAAACTAACGGACATTTCTATTAAGACCAATGAATATAACGAGATGGAAGAAATGTTGTGTTATTTTGTGGACAAGTTGTTAACTTAAAAGTCTCCAACCTGTCCCTCGGTTACCTTAACTACTGGTCTTGTAAAGCAAAGACGCGTTTCAACAGGCCTGTTGTTCTGGCACTATATTTTGATCGGATTTCAGACTCTTCAATGGCTATCATCGTAAAAACACCTTCTAGTGCCTTTGTCGTTACATAGTCTGTCAAATTGGGGTTGACCGTTTTTGTCAAGGGAATAGCGTTGTAACGATTAATGATATTGCTCCAAATTTTGTTGGCACCAACTTCGTCAAAAGAGATTTTAATAATAGGCTCAAATTTTTCGTATAAACTAGTCGATGTCTTCTTTTTCAGGTAGGAAGTAGCTGCGTCTTGGGGACCCAATAGTATGGACTTGGCATCGCTAATAGACAGGGTATTTATGGCGTCAATAAAAATAGGGGTGGCTTCTTTAACGGCATTTTCTGCGGCCGAGTTCAATAGTTTCAATCCTTGATCGGCAAGACTGCCCAAGCCAATATCCCTCAGTGTGCCATCTACTTTTTGTAACTCTTCAGGAAGAAGGATTTTCACCAAGCTGTTTTTATAAAAACCGTTGGAATCAGCAAGTTTTGAAACTTGCTTGTCAATACCTTGATGCAGTGCTTCCCTCAAACCTGCTGCAATTTCAGAATTACCAAGGGCAGTGCTTTGTGGCAATTGGTTAATGACTTGTTGCAGTTCACCGCAGGATATTGAAAAAAGTGCAACACAAACTATTGGCAGATATTTAGATATAGTTTTAGTCATGGCCTGTGAGGTTTAGCATAAATAGATTTAGGATTAATTTCGTTTGAACATACTATCTCCAATTTGCTTGATTCCCTTAAAGCCAATAATAATAGCCGCTAAACAAACGATACAACCCACAATTATCATAGGATAATATAGTGGTTTAGTGGGATTGCCGAAAGCGACATAAAGTAGACTAGGACCTGTAAAGCAACACAGCAAACAAATAGCCATAGTATTAAGTCCTTTATACAGTAGTGTTTTGTCAGTTCTGTTGCTCATCTTCTGAAATTTTTAAAATGGCAGTGCGCACACTGCCTAGATTTTTTAAGTACTCCATTGCCTTTTCTGCACTTGCTCCAGTCGCATACTGGATCATTTTTACACCTCTTTCAACGAGTTTTTGATTACTCATTTGCATATCCACCATCTTGTTACCTTGGATGCGTCCCAATTGAATCATGGCTGCTGTTGTAATCATGTTTAGAACAAGCTTCTGCGCTGTTCCGGCTTTCATGCGAGAGCTACCTGTGACTACTTCTGGCCCTACAACAACTTCGATCGCATACTCAACAATTTGCGCTAATGGGCTACCTTGGTTACAAGTTACACATCCAGTAGCAATACCTTCTTTTCGGCATTGTTCCAAGGCGCCTAGCACATAAGGCGTGGTTCCTGAAGCAGCGATACCGACAACTAAATCCTTAGAGTTGATATTAAATTGCATCAAATCTTTCCAGCCTTGTTTCATGTCATCTTCTGCGAATTCTGCGGCTTTCCGAATAGCGCTGTCTCCCCCGGCAATGATGCCGATCACCAAATCGTGAGGTACGCCAAATGTTGGAGGGCATTCTGAGGCGTCTACAATACCCAATCGGCCACTTGTTCCTGCTCCAATGTAGAACAAACGCCCACCGTGTTTCAATGCGTCAACAACAGCTCTTGTCAATTGCTCGATCTCTGATAATACACCCGCAACACATTGGGCGACCGTTCGATCTTCTTGGTTGATAGTCCGTAACAATTCACTAATGGATTTTGACTCCAATTGATCGTAGGTGGAGGACATCTCAGTGGTTTTTATAAAATCCTTTTTCTCGGACATGTTCGTTTGATCAAGTGTTTATCCAAAATTAAGGAAATAAATACGACTTTCTATTCAATGGTGTATGCTACGCTATGCGCTTGAGATAATCTAAAATAACCAAATGGATAATTGTCAGGGTTAGTGGTGTTGATGCAGTTACCCCTAACGGTAGCTGGCTGAGTAGAAAAAGGACCACCACCAGGATTTGAACTTTGCAGACTCAACAAGAACAGATAGTCATATGCCTGCTTGGAGAGACCATAATTATTGATGGTAATTTGATTTCCGAGAGCTATGTTTATGTCCGCAAAATAAGCAAACGTTTGATTACCATCAATAAATTGGTCTTCATATACCCCAATAGTCAAGTCATCGGGATTATATTCTACGAATTCAAAAAGATAGGCGTTGCCCAATCCAACAGGGTCAGTGTAGAATGCCTTGATTTCAATTTCATCACCCGAAAAGCCGCCAGTTTGTTCGTGCATGACAAAATCGATAGGCGAAACACTTTGCATTACCTCTGAAGCCTCATAAATCTCTCCCAAGTATTGAATTTGCAAAATATAATTTGCTCCAATCTCAGGTATAAATTGATCAGTGTGGTATCTGCCAGTATCTGCTATTTCTTCAAAAAGAACAACATCTCCACTCGAATAAAACACCTTAACTTCTGCACCTGTGGCTGGGGTTATTGCAGCATCAAAATAAGGGGCGGTGAGACTAAGCAAGATTTCTTGGCTGTTTCCTGAGGTGCCCTCAAACCAATTTAAAGAAGCTTCAATAACCAAGCGCGGTTCTGAGCTAGGTACGTCCAAATCTATGACTTCTTCACATGAAGATATCAAAACACAGCCACACAGTAGGAAAAAATATTTTAGCACGGTCAAAATTTAAAATTATAGGATACAGAGGGAACTATTCCAAAAAGCGAGGTTTTTACTGCCTCGTTATCTCCAGTTTCGTAATTGTCTCTAAAGGCAATAGATACAGCGTTTTTTCTGCCATAGACATTATATATGCCAAAAATCCATTCGCCTTGCCACTCCCTGTTGATGTTTTTCTTTGGGGTGAGAATAGCCGAAAGATCTAGGCGATGGTAGGTCGGTAGTCTAAAGCTATTTCTTTCACCATAGTTGGCGATCGTCAATCCGTTATATTCATATTGTGCATTGGGATAATTCACTGGCTGACCAGTTTGAACGACAAAATTAGTATTGAAAGTCCATTTTTTATTGTACTTGAACTGTCCAATAGCCGAGAAATCGTGTGTTTTGTCATAGGCTGTCCGATACCATTTGCCGTCGTTTATGCCCGTCTCCAAGTTATTTCTGCCTGGAGTTTGTTGTTCAGACTTTGAATAGGTGTAGGCAAGCCAACCGTTCCATCTGCCTTGATTTTTTTTCACCAATACCTCAAAACCATAGGCCCGGGCTCGGCCGTTTAAAATCTCTTGTTCAATAGCATTGTTGGCTACCAAATTGGCTCCATCAATATAATCGATACGATTCTTTATGGATTTATAATACCCTTCTACCTCAAAACTGTACAAGGCATCGACAGTCTGTCGTGAATAACCAATGGCGTACTGGTCTAATAATTGTGGTTTTATGAATGGACCACTTGGTGTCCAGACATCGAGAGGGGTCGGAGAACTCGTATTGGACAACAAATGTAAATATTGACTCATTCGATTGTAGCTTAGTTTGACTGAGGATAAATCATTGATCAAATAAGAGGCCGACAATCGAGGTTCAAAATTATTGAAGCGAGCCAAAACATCCGATTTTTTGTAATGTTGAATACCGATGGGTGTAGCTTTCTGATAAATCTGAAAAACGTCATTAAATAATACAGCCTGACCATTGGCATACACATTCAATTCGGTTTGGCCCAATCGCGTGAAGTGACTCCATCTTAGTCCTGCGTTTATGGATAGCTTTTCCGTTATATTTTTCGAAGCTTCCAAATACAGAGCATTTTCAAAGGCGAATTTTTTTGTTAATTCCTCGTAATTGATCGAAGAGTCAGGCGTAGAGGGTTCTATTATACCTGGGTTAAAACTGTGATAAATACTATTTAACCCAAATTGAAGTGTCAAATCATTGGAAATATAGTGCTTGAAATCGTATTTCAGATTGAAATTCTGAATACCAGATTTCCAATCGAATTCAATTAAATTCAATCTGAGCCCGTAATAATAATCTGAATAAATCAAAGATAAGTTGGAGAACAATTTTTCAGAAAACAAATGATTCCATCTTAAATTGAAAACAGCGTTCCCATAGACATTTCTAAAACTGTCCTCTAAAGACAACACGTCTCGTCCAAAATAACCTGAGGCTAATAGATTGTCTTTTTCACCGAGTTGGTAACTTAGTTTAGTATTTAAGTCGTAGAAGTATGCGACATTTTTATTGTCCGCTAGTGGTAAAAACAAATGGGCGTAGGTGCCTCGACCGGCGAACAAATAGGAGCCTAGGTTTTCTTTAAGCGGGCCTTCAGCCAATAATTTACTGGACACCAATCCAATACCACCATTAAATTGATGCGATTTGCTATTTCCGTCTTTTTGATAGATATCTAAGACAGAGGATAGCCGCCCTCCGTATCTGGCAGGAATGCCTCCTTTGAATAGTTTTAAATCTTTGATAGCATCGGGATTGAATACTGAAAATAGACCAAAAAGATGCGATGAATTATATAATATCGCCTCATCGAGAAGGATAAGGTTTTGATCGACGGATCCACCACGGACATTAAATCCCGAAGAGCCTTCTCCGGCATTGGTTACCCCAGGCAGAAAGGTAATGGCTTTAACCAAGTCTGGTTCTCCCAGTACGGCGGGAATTTGCTTAATAGTACTTGAGCTTAACGAGTTAACGCTCATTTGAGGGCTGCGAATGCTATTGGTTTCTTTGTCGGCTGTAATGACAACCGCCTCCAATTGTTCGGTATCTTCCTCAAGCTGGATGGTTAAAGAGATGTTTTTATCCAGTTGCACGGGTATGCTTTGTGAGGTATAACCTAAAAATTGAACTGTCAGGTCATAAACGCCTTCCTCTATGGTAATGGAAAAGAAACCATATGAATTTGTAATAGTGCCTTTTTGTAATTCGGGCAAATAAACATCTACACCAATCAAGGTCTCGTTAGACTTGACATCTGTCACGGTACCACTTATGGTGTGTTTTATTTGAGACATAGCGTCTGTGCTCATCCCGATTAATATAATGAGAACCCCAACTCTTGTCAATGAAACTATCTTCATAAGATCAGGCCTGATTCAGTATATCATTAAATGTACCACTAGGACGCATTAATTTAGAAATAAGATCTAAATCGGGATGGTAATATCCTCCCATATCAACAGGCTGACCTTGCACGCTCAGCAGTTCGCTTACAATAGTTTGTTCTGAGGATAATAATTGCTGGTATAATTGAGAAAATTCCTTCTTCAACGAGCTATCTTCGTTTTGTTCGGCTAAGGCCTCTGACCAGTAAAGGGCTAAATAAAAATGACTGCCCCGGCTGTCTAGGTGTCCAACTTTTCGCGAAGGAGATTTTCCTTCGTTTAGCAATTTTTCAGTAGCTCGATCGAGGTTAGCCGCTAATACCGCTGCCTTTGAGTTATTTGTTTTTTGAGATAAATGTTCCAAAGAAGCTGCTAAAGCAAGGAATTCGCCTAGTGAGTCCCAGCGTAAAAAATTTTCATCGACAAATTGTTGGACGTGCTTCGGAGCAGAACCTCCAGCTCCTGTTTCAAACAACCCACCCCCATCCATAAGAGGTACAATGGAAAGCATTTTGGCGCTTGTCCCTAGTTCTAATATTGGAAAAAGATCTGTTAAGTAGTCTCTCAATACGTTTCCAGTGACCGAAATGGTGTCGAGACCTTGATTCAACCTATCCAAGGTGTGGCTTGTGGCGTCAGCTACATCCATGATTTGAATGTCCAAGCCTTGGGTGTCTAATTTTGATAAACCCTCTTTTACTTTTTTTATGACCTCTCGATCGTGTGACCGTTTTGAATCTAACCAGAAAACTGCAGGTGTTTGACTCAATTGTGTACGACGAACGGCCAGTTGTATCCAATCTTGTATTGGAGCATCTTTCACTTGACACATGCGCCAGATATCTCCCTGTTTTACGACGTGGTTGATCAACACTTGGCCATTAGAATCAATAATTTGAACCGCTCCATCGCTGGCTATTTCAAATGTTTTATCGTGTGATCCATATTCTTCAGCTTTTTGCGCCATCAATCCAACATTTGGTACAGTGCCCATGCTGGTCGGATCGAAAGCACCATGCTCCTTACAAAAATCTATGGTGGTTTGATATACTGCTGCGTAGGAACTGTCAGGGATTACCGCAATTGTGTCTTGTGGGTTTCCCTTTTTATCCCACATTTTTCCAGAGTTCCGAATCATAGCAGGCATGGAGGCGTCAATTATCACATCGCTAGGCACATGCAAATTAGTGATACCTTCATCAGAATTAACCATTGCTAATTCTGGGCCTTGATCCAGAACTTCTTTGAATGCAGACAGGATGATATCTTTTTCTTCTGTTGACAATGTGTTAACCGCCTTTAAAACACTGTCAAGACCATTGCGAGAATTGGCACCGGCTAGCCTCAATGGTGTTTCAAATTGATTAAACACACTATCGAAAAACACCTCTACAGCATAACCAAATATAATGGGATCGCTGATTTTCATCATGGTAGCCTTCATGTGCAAAGACAGCATTGTATGTTGGTCTTTCGCTGTGCTAATGGCCGTTTTAAGGAAAGCGAGAAGTGCCTGTTTCTCCATAACAGTAGCATCGATTATTTCACCAGAAAGTAAGGACAAACCCGATTTTAGAATGGTCGCTTTACCATTGTTTTCTATGTGAACGATATCGACAATTGTCGCTTGATTTATGGTTATAGATTTTTCATTGTGAGCAAAATCTCCAGAAGACATGGTCATTACAGTAGTTCTTGAGTCTTTTAACCAAGCTCCCATTTGGTGGGGATTTTTTTTAGCAAAATTCTTTACCGCTTTCGGAGCACGTCTATCAGAATTACCTTCTCGAAGAACTGGATTCACTGCGCTTCCTTTGACCTTGTCATAACTTGATTTAATTGCTTTTTCCTTTTCGTTTTTCGGACTGTCCTGGTAATTTGGAAGTTTATAGCCCTGTGACTGCAATTCCGCAATGGCTTCTTTCAATTGTGGAACAGAAGCTGATATATTAGGCAGTTTAATCAGATTAGCATCTGGCTTTTTAACTTCGTGCCCCAAGTCTGTCAAGACATCTTCAGAATGTGTGATTTCGGGAAACGCAGCCAAAATCCGACCTGCTAAAGAGATGTCTTTGGTAGCCATTTCTATACCAGAACTTTTAACAAAGGTGCTGATAATGGGTAACAAGGATTGGGTAGCGAGGGCAGGGGCTTCGTCAGTATGCGTGTAAATTATCTTAGACATAAAATATTTTGGAGGTTTTAGGCTGTGCGAATATACGAATAATCAATCTTTTTGATATAGATCCAAAGCTGCATTGTGTATTCTAAACTAAGTAGATATTAACAAAAATTAGCTCAAAATCACTAATTAGGGTATAAAAAAAGCCCTGCTAGACAGGGCTTTTAGAATATAGGGATGAGTTTAACCTCTTTTTTCTTTAATTCTAGCTTTTTTACCTGTCAATTCTCTGAAGTAGAAGATACGTGATCGTCGAACTTTACCACGGCTATTTACTTCGATCTTTTGGAGTGCCGGCATATTGATTGGAAAAATACGCTCAACACCTACTGTTCCGGACATTTTACGAATGGTAAAAGTTTCCGAAGCTCCTGTTCCTCTGCGTTGCAATACGACGCCCTTAAAGAACTGGGTTCTGGTTTTAGTGCCCTCTTTAATTTCGTAATATACAGTTATTGTATCGCCAGCAGAAAATTCTGGGAATGCTTTTTTCTCGATGAATTCGTCTTGAACGAGTTTTACTAGTTGTTCCATGTCGTGATTTAAAAAAGAATGTACGCTATCGTCCATTCCAACAGGCTGCAAAAATAACTAATAATTGTAATTATGCAACACCATTACATTAATATTTTCAGTCAGTATCGTCAGTCCATAAATCTGGACGTTTGGCTTTTGTTCGGGCTATTGCCTCTGCTTCTCGCCATGCCTCAATTTTGGGAAAATTACCAGAAAACAATAATTCAGGCACATCCCAATTGTTATATGACCTCGGGCGCGTATAGATGGGTGGTGCTAAGAGGTTGTCCTGAAATGAATCTGTCAGGGCAGAAGTTTCATTCCCCAAAACACCTGGTATAAGACGAATAAGGGCATCGCACACCACAGCAGCTGCCAATTCTCCTCCCGATAACACATAATCTCCGATAGATATTTCTCGGGTGATTAGGTGATCGCGCACCCTTTGGTCTACACCTTTGTAATGCCCGCATAAAATGATGATGTTTTGACACATTGACAATTGGTTGGCGACACGCTGGTCAAAAGAATCGCCGTCTGGTGACATGTAAATGACTTCATCATAATGGCGCTCCGACTTCAATTTTGCTATGCACTTGTCAATAGGTTCGATCATCATCACCATACCTGCGCCACCACCGTATTGATAGTCGTCGACAGCATTGTATTTGTCCGATGCAAAATCCCTGATATTATGAATGTGTACTTCTACCATCTTGGCATCAATGGCTCGTTTTAGAATAGAAGCTTCGAAAGGACTATGCAATAACTCGGGAACCACTGAAATGATATCAATTCTCATGAAGTGAAGTTTGTCGCAAGATGCAAATTTAGATTGAATGAAAACCAGTTTTGAATCAATTTACTTCGCAGGATGATGCAATTTAACAACTGAGCAAGCCACTATTATCAATTCGACTCACACGATTTTATATCAATAGTAGGAAAAAATACTAAATTTTTCTCCTTGCGGACTGAGCAATTCAATTTTCCTAAAATCTTCGGTAAAGCTGTCGCCATATCTTGATTTAAAAGCTCTTATGTCGGCGATGTTGCGGATGGGTATGTCATTTATTTGAGTAATCACATAACCTTGGTCTAGATTAAACTCTTTGACCAATTTGATATTGTCATTTTTTTTAATGAGAACCCCAAACGCAAATCCTTGGTCTCTATATATTCGTGGCAATTCGCTAAGCTCCATTTCCCAGAGATTTTCAGGGGCAATAATTTCTTTACCCGATAATTTCACCGCCAGATTAAGCGTCTGATCCTGACGATGGATTTTGACGTTAACCACGTCCTTTGGACGTTTGCTATTGAGGTATCCCTTCAGGTCTGAAAACTTTGAGATTTTTACACTTCCAATTTGTGTTATGACGTCTCCTGTCTTAATGCCGGCCTTTTGAGCGCCAGAATTGTTTTCTACTTCATTGACATAAAAGCCTTCGGTTTCTGAGATCCCATAGGAATCGGCAATGGCGCTGTTCAAGGCCCGTCCTGAGACACCAAGAATTCCGTTTCGTACATTACCAAATTCCAACAAATCCTCGACAACTTTGCGCGCAATATTGCTTGGAACGGCAAACGAATAACCCACAAAAGATCCGGTCATCGATGTAATGGCGCTGTTGATTCCAATCAATTCTCCGTTGGTATTGACCAAAGCACCTCCTGAATTGCCTGGATTGATAGCTGCATCCGTTTGAATAAAAGCTTGAATATTACCGTCATATTGGCCACTCAAATCGCGTGATTTTGCGCTAATAATACCTGCTGTAACGGTTGAGTTTAAATTGAACGGATTCCCAACTGCCAATACCCATTCTCCAATTTTAGCTGTGTCACTATCTCCAAAAGTCATGTAGGGAAGTTCCTCTTGAGTCTGGATTTTCAATAAAGCGATGTCTATATTTTTGTCAAATCCAATTAAGGTGGCATCATAAATCTTATTGTCTTCGGTAGTGATTTGGATTTCGCTGGCATTATCGATAACGTGGTTGTTTGTAATGATATAGCCATCGGGAGAGATAATCACTCCCGATCCGGTACCAACCTCTTCTCTGATAGACTGCCGATTGTTGAACAAATCTCGAATACTTCGGAAGGTGCTAACTTGACTGGTGTTTTTTACATGAACTACTGAATGGATGCTTTTCTCTGCAATTTCAGAAAAATCAATTGTGGTGGCACTTGTGGTAACTCCCGAAACACTGCGATTAAAAGTTGTGGGAACAAAAAGGGCAGCATCACCCGGCTGACGTTCTACACTTGTGATAATTTGAGGATTTTCAAAAAAAACTTGATACCCTCCCAACGCAATCATTCCTCCAAATAGCGCTGCTAAAATAAAAAAACTATATTTTTTCATAAAACAATTCTTTTGATTAAACAATTAATTTAGAACAACTAAAACTAAGCAATTATTGCGCCGTTTTGTCAAATTTAACGCTCATTTAACAAGCTAAATTTATGGAATTAAGATATCATTCGTTGTATTTTTTGTATTCTTGTTCTAATATTTCAATGGTTATATTTTCCATCTATGGCTAAGCATTTTTTTAAATATCACGGGGCAGGGAACGATTTTATTTTGATCGACAATCGGGACGCTAATTTCCAAATGACCGATGCCAATTTCATCCAAAAACTATGTGCCTATCATACTGGAATTGGGTCAGATGGTCTGATTTTAATTAACCAGCACGACGATTTTTCCTTCGAAATGAAGTATTTCAATGCCGATGGTTTAGAAGGAACCCTTTGCGGCAATGGATCTCGTTGTGCCGTGCTTTTCGCAAAGCATTTAGGGCTTATAGTGGATAATACCGTTTTTTTAGCTAATGACGGTATCCATGAGGCCTGGATTGATCGGAATATTATTACGGTTACCATCCGACCAGTGAAGCGCGGCAGTGAATTGCTAGACGGCATTTGGCTAGATACTGGCTCTCCTCATTTGGTGGTAATGGTTTCCAATTTGAACCATCACAAGGTGGCCGTTGATGGGCCCATGTATCGGAATCATGAGGATATGTCACCGGATGGAGCGAATATTAATTTTGTCGAACAATTGGATGATGAGCGGTTTTCGGTAAGAACCTATGAACGGGGTGTTGAACGAGAAACTTTGTCATGCGGTACAGGTGCAGTAGCAGTGGCATTGGCCATGCATCAAACGAAACGCACTGTAAAGACCAAGTTGAAAATTGAAATGCCCGGGGGCCATCTTGAGGTTAGTTTTGACTTATCGTCAAAAGGATATGATAACATTAGGCTATCAGGGCCTGCTAGTTTTGTTTTTAAAGGTGAGTGGTCATGAGTTTGCTCCTTGGAAAACATATTAATTTACGTGCCCTAGAACCAGAAGATTTAGATTTTATTTTCACTGTCGAAAACGACACCGATTCTTGGCATCTGGGGAATACCATAACACCGTTCTCAAAATTTGCCATCAAAGAATATCTTGAATCAGCGCTATTGGACATTTATACGACGAAACAGTTGAGGTTGGTCATCGAAACAAAAGCGCGAAAGCCCATAGGATTGGTTGATTTGTTTGACTTTGATCATTTCCACAAGCGAGCGGGCATAGCCATAATAATTCATCAAGAGATCGATCGTCAGCGTGGTTTTGGTTTTGAATCGATTGAATTACTTGCAGCATATTCAAAAGCTCAATTGCAACTACACCAATTGTACTGTAATATCAACTCCCTCAATATCAATAGTATAAAAATGTTTGAAAAATTAGGTTTTGTAAAAGTAGGTGAGAAGATAGATTGGCGGTGGTCTTTGTCTGGTTATCAAAATGAGTTGTTAATGCAAAAAATACTTTAATGTATCTAAAAAAAATACTTTGGATTGTATCCGTCGCAGGATTATTAATTGCAGCGTGCTTCTCTTATTACATTTACTCGGTTATGTTCAGTCCTAATACGGCCTTTCAAAATGAAACGGCCTATGTGTTCATTTCTTCCGATGCAAGCTTTGAGGATGTTCAGCTCGATTTATCCCCTCTACTTAAAGATGTTGAGTCGTTTTCTACCTTGGCTAGACAAAAAAAATACGATCGAAACATCAAAGCTGGACGTTACAGAATTGCCTCAGACATGACAAATAATGACATTATTAACAGTCTAAGAAGTGGGAATTTACCTGTTCGCGTATCGTTTAACAATCAAAATAGCTTAGAAGATTTAGCAGGTAGGATTGGTCAACAAATTGAAGCGGATAGCTTGAGTTTGATTAAAGCATTTAAAGCCCCTCAATTATTAGCAGAAATGGAATTGGATCAATACACTGCACTGTCCATGTATTTGCCCAACACCTATGAGTTGTTTTGGAATACCTCTGCCACCGCATTTGTCGAAAGGATGATTCAAGAATACAGGAGTTTTTGGACAGAATCTCGTAAAAGACAAGCAGAGCAACTTGGCCTGAGTCCGACCGAAGTTGTTATTCTAGCTGCGCTAGTTCAAGAGGAGTCGAAGCAAAACTCTGAACAGCCCAGAATAGCTGGTGTTTATTTGAATCGATTGAATAGCGGTTGGCCCCTTCAAGCCGACCCAACTGTAAAATTTGCATTATACCAGCAAAGCGACTGGGATGGTACAGTAGTGAAGCGTATTTTGACCAAATACCTCGCGATTGACTCGCCTTTTAATACCTATAAAAATCTTGGTCTACCACCTGCAGTTATCGCTATGCCCGATTTATCAACTGTAGGAGCTGTTCTTCAGGCGGAATCTCACTCATATTTTTTCTTTTCGGCAGATCCCGAAAATCCAGGTTTTCACAAATTTGCAAAGACCTTAACTCAGCACAATAAAAATGCCAAGTCTTACCATCGATATTTGAATAACAAAGGCGTGTTGCGTTGATGAATAAATGGTAAAAACATCTGTGTCTTTTTAATTTACTATCTTTGCCGGGATTTATTGGAAAAACAAGCTTTTGTTCTACAAAATGATATCTTCCAAAGTGGTACTCGTACCACTTGTGTTTTTGATTTTAATTTCGGTCAGTAGATCTCCGAGAATCGATCCCCTGTCTTCATTATTTGAGCCCTGTGGGCTTCCACATAACCAACCCTCCCTTCCTGAGCAGCCTGATATAATTTTTAATGTTTGGAGGACACCTTTTTTAGGTGATGGATTTATCGCTTTTCGGGAAGCGATAGCCTTTAAAGAGTCAAGAGGTGAATATCAGTGCGTCAATAAATTTGGTTATTTGGGTAAATATCAATTTAGTCCAAATACATTAAAGTTATTAGGGATATACTCTACGCACACATTTCTTAATCAGCCAGAGCTTCAAGAGAAAGCCTTTCTTGCGAATGCGATAAGAAACAAATGGGTGCTGAGAAATTATCTCAAGCGCTTTGAAAATTCGCGAATCAATGGTATTCATATTACCCAATCCGGGATGATAGCCGCTGCGCATTTGGCGGGGCCTGCAAATGTGAAGCGCTATTTGAATTCTGGAGGTAATTGGGATACTAAAGATGCTTTAGGGACCAAATTGTCGTATTATCTAAAAAAATTCTCTAGCTACGATACTTACAATTTGCCCTCCGAGCAGAAGCCAAAAGCCTATCAATTATAAAAGGTGTCTCCAATTATAAAAATGCAAGGCCGTTTGGTTAAATCTATTTTGTGATTCTTCCAAGCAGATATTGATTTTGAACCAATAAATTCCTGAGGGGAATTGAGATCACAAGCCACACATACCATGGTTTCGTCTTGACAAATTTTCATTAAATCTTCAATCAAGCCTTGACTTCGATAGGGTGTTTCAATGAATATTTGAGCTTCCTGGCTCTCATAGACTTTGCGCTCCAGTCGTTTGATTTCTATTTTTCGTTCTTTTTTATCAATGGGTAAGTATCCGTTGAATTTAAATTTTTGCCCGTTAAATCCAGACGACATTAGAGCCAGCAGAATTGAAGAAGGACCTACCAATGGCTTGACTATTAGACCTCTATGATGAGCTATTGCAACGATCTCGCTACCTGGATCGGCAACCGCGGGACAGCCTGCCTCGGAAAGCAAGCCTATTGAAAAGCCCTGACTACAGGGGTCTAGGAAGCTTGGAATATGGGTTTGATTTGTGTGTTGGTTGAGGACAAATAAAGAGATGGATGATTGGTCTTTTTCGGGACAAATAGATTTAATGAATTTGCGGGCCGTTTTTTCATTCTCAACAATAAAGTGATCTAGGCGGCTGACGGTTTCAAAGACTGAATCGGGAAGGGCCGATCCAAGGGGGTCGTCACCAATGGGTGTTGGAATCAAAAAGAGAACGGGAATTGACATAAAATCACCTCTAGAGTGCTGTGTTGTTAGAGGGAAAGTTTTTTCGTTAAATCCTCAACGTATTTCCGGAATTGCTTGTCCGTTGCGAATAAGTTGTCGACAGTTTTACAAGCATGTAAGACAGTAGCATGATCTCTTTTGCCAATCTGTGACCCAATACTTGCTAGTGACGCCTTAGTGAATTTTTTTGCGAAGAACATGGCTAGCTGACGCGCCTGAACAATATGACGCTTTCGAGTCTTTGAACGCAAGGTATCCACATCCATTTGAAAATAATCGGACACCACCTTTTGAATGTAGTCGATAGAGACTTCTCGTTTGGTGTTTTTAACAAATTTTTCGACAACAGCCTTGGCCAAATCGAGGGTAATTTCTTTTTTGTTAAAAGAAGATTGTGCTATTAGAGAAATTACAGCACCTTCCAATTCTCTTACATTGGTTTTAATGTTTTTGGCGACGTAATCAATGACCTCATCATCCATTTCGACACCGTCTCTATAAAGCTTGTTTTTCAAGATAGATACTCTCGTTTCAAAATCAGGGTGCTGAAGCTCAGCTGACAAGCCCCATTTGAACCGCGATAACAGCCTTTGTTCAATATCTTGCATATCGACAGGCGCCTTGTCGCTGGTCAAAACAACCTGCTTTCCGTTTTGGTGTAAGTGATTGAAAATGTGAAAGAAGACATCTTGCGTGCCGGTTTTACCGGACAGAAACTGAACGTCATCTATAATGAGAACATCAATGATTTGATAAAAATGAATGAAATCATTGCGGTTGTTTTTCTTTACTGCTTCGATATACTGTTGCGTAAACTTTTCAGCAGAGATATACAAAACTGTTTTTTCCGGATATTTATCCTTAATTGATATACCAATGGCGTGAGATAAATGAGTTTTGCCCAATCCAACGCCGCCAAAAATCAGTAACGGATTAAAAGAGGTTCCACCAGGTTTATTAGCAACTGCCATTCCGGCATTGCGCGCCAAACGATTTGAGTCGCCTTCTAAAAAATTATCAAATGAATAACTAGGGTTCAATTGGGATTCGATTTTTACATTTCGAATTCCAGGAATGATAAATGGGTTTTTGAGCTGCGGATTTTTATTTTCAAGTGGCATACTGGCATCCTGCGAGGCTACAGCCGTTTGATTAGAACTTGGAATACGTTCTGTAAATGGCAGTTTATTGCCGTAAGTGTTTTCCATTTTAATGATGTATACCAACTTGGCCTGAGCGCCTAGTTCTTTAGTCAAGGCCATCTTTAAAATTTTCACGTAATGTTCTTCAAGCCATTCGTAAAAAAATTTGCTTGGAACTTGTATACTGAGTACATTATTCTCGAGTTTTACTGCTACAATTGGTTCAAACCAAGTTTTATAGGCTTGCGGTTGAATATTGTCATTAAGAAAAGACAGACAGTTAGTCCATACCGATTGTGCAGTTTCTTTCATTTTTTATTCTAAAAATGTTGATTTAACATTGACGGCAATTCTTAATCGGCTGGGGAATCCTGATGAAGAATTACAGTGACAAAAATGGGGGAAAAAACTTTAAAAAAAAAAAAAAAAGACGTTGGATTTTAACTTTTTTTTCTGTAATTGAAATTTCTTAAAATTTTAACTCTAAGATAATTTCATGATGCATCAAATTTCATTTCGGGTAAGATACGGAGAAACAGATCAAATGGGTGTAGTGCATCATGGAAATTATGCGCTGTATTTTGAAATGGCAAGAATTGAATGGCTTCGCCAACTTGGGGTCTCTTATAAATTGATGGAAGCTAATGGTGTCGCCTTGCCCGTAGTTCGAATGACTGTCAATTATCATAAAGCATTATTTTATGATGATGAATTGACAGTTACTACTAGGTTGATAGGACAGCCAACAGCCGTTATCAATTTTGAGTTTGAAATACACAATCAAAATATGGAGCTTTGTTCGACTGCAAATGTGACTCTGGCGTTTTTAAACAATGCCACACGCAGGCCGATGCGTTGCCCTGAAGATTTGTTAGCTAGAATGACTAACAATTCCACTCAGTAGAGCGATACTAAAACTATAGCTATTGAAGCTAATGCAATTCCTAGCCAATTGGAACGACTCAACTTTTCTTGAAACAATATCAAACCGAGCACTGTCGTAAGGCCAACGATGCCCACATTGTTTATGGTAAATACGGCAGCGCTGTCCATGCCGCGATATTGAAAAGCTCGGATCAAATAGTAAAGAGAAAAATAATTCACTATTCCTAAAATCAGTCCACCGATAATGGTTTTAAGGTCAAAAGATATTTTTTGATTTCTAGCAAGTATTAAACTTAAAATAACTCCCAAAATACCAGCCCATAAAAATATGGATGCAGAAAAGATGGCGACGTCATTTTTCGGGACCGTAGTTGTTTCCAAGTATTTCAATGTAGTGTCTATTATTCCCGAACCTACAAAGAGCAACAGAGGCAATAACAGGTTATGACCCATAATGATTGATCCTTTACTTTTTGTTGCTGTCAAATAAACCGATGTCAAGGCCAAACAGATGCCTGTAATTTGAAAAACGGACAATGATTCATTGTAGAAAACTACGGAAAATAGAATAGGAATAATAACACTAATTTTTCCCGCAACAGAGGCTACGGAAAGCCCATGTCTTTGAGATGTTAGCCCCATGACGTTGAAAACTGAAATAAACAGAAATCCTAAAATTAGGACTCCCGGAATCCAGGGAGCAGTGATAAAACCATCTACTGAAATCTCGCCTGAGTGACTCAAATATCCAACACAGGCCGCAGTGAAGTAGTTGACTACAATAGCGTGTAGGGTATTAATATTGTGGCGTTTAAAATATTTGAAAATGACAAATAGTCCCGTGGAGGCAAGGATGCTCAGTAATAAGTCTGTCAATGAATAAAACGTCTAATTGTTATGATACATCATTAATGTATCGTTTAATATTGCTCTTTTTGATGTGACAATAGTACACAATTTTGGGGATTTAAGACCATCTAATAATGGTTGATCGCTAATAAAAACCATGGCCTCGTCCCATAGACCAGCTTTGATAAAGGTATTGAGCGTTTGCTCTCCACCTTCGACAATCAAACTATTGACACTGTGCTTGACTAAATAATCACAAACTTGCTGCGCTATGTTTTGATAAAAATCGATCTGTTCCGGGCCAATTAAGTCAATTGAAGATAGGTCGTCGAAATTATCGAGTAGATTGGTGTCGTCTCCGTTTGCGCTCAAAACATATCGTTTGGGTTGTTTTCCATGCCACTGTCGAGCGGTCAATTGAGGGTGATCGGCCTTGACAGTATTGGCTCCCACTAATATCGCTTGATTTTCTGTCCTTAATTTATGACTTAATTGCTGACTGTAGGTATTGCTAATCCAATAAGGAGAAGCATTATTTTTTTCTAAAGGTGCCATAATGCCGTCCGAACTTTCCGCCCATTTTAAGATAATATAAGGTCTTGCCTTTGTTTGAAAGGTCAAGAATTCTTTGTGCACTTCCCGACATTTGCTTTCACAAACTCCTGTTGTAATTGAAATTCCAGATGTTTTCAATTTGGCAATGCCTTGTCCAGAAACCTTTTTATTGGGGTCCAAGCACCCCACTATCACCCTAGTTATTCCGTTTTTAATAATTTCATCAGTGCAGGGTGGGGTTTTACCCTGATGACAACATGGCTCCAGAGTGACATAAAGGGTGGCGCCGTCTAGTAGCGATTTGTCTTTGATAGACTTAATAGCATTGATTTCGGCATGGGCACCCCCATATGGACTGGTCACACCTTCGCCAATTATTTGATCATGGCTCACGATAACACAACCGACTGAAGGATTCGGTGCAGCGAGCGCACGACCAGTTTTGGCCAATTGAATACAGCGTTTCATAAAGTATTCGTGCGAAAATCTAAACTGTTGTTTTGCTGTCAATGATAAAATAATTCGGTTCCGTTCAGTACCTTTATAGGCCAAAAATAATCAAATATAGCATGGCTTCTGCCTATCATATCCGAGAAATAGAAATTACCGACAATCCTGGAATTAAATCTGTAATTCAAAGCTTATTTATTGAGCTCAATCTGCCTTTGGTTGGAACCGCCTATGCCGACCCTGAACTAAATGATATGTATGCTGCATATTCAGACTCAAGGTCCATGTATTTCGTTGTGTCAGATGGGGTTAATGTTTACGGGGGAGGAGGAATTCGCCAGTTGACTGGTGCTGACGATTCCATCTGTGAACTCCAAAAATTCTACTTTGCACCATCCATCAGGGGCTTAGGGCTCGGCAAACAAGTCATTTCAATTTGTTTAAGCCATGCAAAGTCTTTAGGTTACCAGTCCTGTTATCTGGAAAGCAAATCTGAATTGCACTCTGCCTTACATTTGTTCAAGGCACATGGATTTTTACCTATCGACCAACCTCTTGGTGAAACAGGTCATCATGCCTGCGAGATAAAAATGCTTAAATCTTTACAATGAACTTGATTTCTATGAAGCACCAGTTTCACGATAAACTGGATCATATCTATGGAGGTGACGAAGTCCAATCGTTGTTTGATTTATGTTGTGAGCATTATCTGCTTTGGAAGAAATTGGATCAATTGAGATTTGCAGAAAGGTCTCTGACGCCACTAGAATCGGATCAATTGATTGCCGTATTGAGTCAGTTGGAATTACAAAAGCCCATTCAGTATGTATTAGGTCAAGCGCATTTCTGCGGTTTAAAAATTAGGGTCAATGAATCAGTATTAATTCCAAGACAAGAGACAGAGGAGTTGGTAGCATGGATTTTAGATGATTTTTCTCAAAATAACTCCGTCAAAATGATGGACCTGTGCACAGGAAGTGGTTGCATAGCCTTGGCATTGAAATCGGCTCGACCTGCATTTGATGTTATGGGCTTAGATTTAAGTGAAGCGGCAATTCAACTCGCTAAGTCAAACGCCATTTCTCTGAAACTAGAGGTCGCCTTTGGGTTGAGTGATGTATTGGTTAATCCTGATTTTGCGGAGAATAATTTTGATTTTATTGTATCCAACCCGCCCTATGTCTTAAATTCGGAAAAGAGTGTTATGTCTCAAAATGTCCTTGACTATGAACCACACTTGGCCCTTTTTGTGCCAGATGATGATCCATTATTATTCTATCGCGCCATTGCTCAATCGGCCTTTAAAGCACTCAAAGCTGGAGGATCTCTGTTCTTTGAAATCAACGAAAACAAAGGAGATTCCGTTATAGAGCTTATAAAAAATATCGGATTTCTAAACCCGGTAATAAAAAAGGATCTCAACGGAAAGGACAGAATGGTGAAATGTTTCAAGCCGAATGCTTAACTTGTCCTTCTAAAATTTGTAATTTCTCTATGACCATTGCCGAACAAATAAAACAGATTAGAGAGGAACTCCACCGCCATAATTACAACTATTATGTCCTGGACAGACCAGAAATCAGCGATTTTGAATTCGATCAAAAACTCAAACGTCTCATTGAGTTTGAAGTTACTTATCCTGAATATGATGATCCAAATTCTCCAACTAAGAGGGTTGGTGGTGGTTTGACATCTGGTTTTGAAACAATTGTTCACCGAAACAGAATGTACTCTTTAGATAATTCTTATTCGAAGCAAGATTTGATCGATTGGGAGAAAAGACTCCAAAAGGTTGTTGAAAGCGATATTTCTTACACCTGCGAGTTAAAGTATGACGGGGCCTCCATTAGTTTGACTTATGAGGACGGCAAATTATCCCGAGCGGTAACTCGGGGTGATGGAGTACAAGGAGATGACGTTACTGCGAATATCAGGACTATGCACTCGGTTCCGCTGCAAATTCAGCCGCCATTTCCAGATATTTTTGATATTCGAGGGGAAATTATTTTACCTTTAATCGGGTTTCAGAAAATGAACAAAATTCGATTAGCCAACGGAGAAGAACCATATAGAAATCCACGAAATACTGCCTCAGGTAGTCTCAAGCTACAAGATAGTCGCGAAGTAGCTAAGCGACCATTGGAATGTATGTTGTATAGTATTGTCGGTGCCCAAACCTTGGCCAATACACAATTTGAAAGCTTAGAACTTGCTCGAAAATGGGGATTTAAAGTGCCTGAGCATAACATTTTGGCCAGAACATTGTCTGAAGTTTTTGAATTTATTGAACATTGGGATCACCACAGGAACGACTTGCCCTATGAAATAGATGGTGTTGTAATCAAAGTGAACAGCCTGAAACATCAAGAGCAATTGGGTTATACTTCTAAATCTCCCCGTTGGGCAATGGCCTATAAGTTTCAGGCAGAACAGGCCATAACAATACTCGAACATATTTCCTACCAAGTGGGTAGGACCGGGGCAATAACACCAGTAGCCAATTTGAGTCCTGTGGAATTGGCAGGAACAACTGTTAAACGAGCTTCTCTGCACAATGCCGATCAAATAGCCAAGTTAGATGTGAGAATAGGTGATGCGGTCTTTGTTGAAAAAGGTGGTGAGATCATACCTAAAATTGTTGGTGTCGATATGGCGCAACGCAAATCGGACACTCTCAAAGTCGAATATATCACTCATTGTCCTGAATGTCACTCCTTGCTTTTGCGTCATGAAGGAGAAGCGCACCATTATTGTCCGAACGTTGACCAATGTCCGCCTCAAATAATTGGGAGAATAGAGCACTTCATTAGCAGAAAGGCTATGGATATTGAAGGACTTGGAGGCGAGACCGTTACTTTGTTAGTGACTAATCAATTGATTGACAATTACGCTGATTTGTATACCTTAACGAAGGCTCAACTCCTGCCTTTAGAACGGATGGCTGCTAAATCGGTAGATAATTTGATCGAGGGAATTATTAAATCAAAAAGTCAGCCTTTCCAGAGGGTGTTGTTTGCTCTTGGAATTAGATTTGTGGGCGAAACAGTGGCCCAGAACTTGGCGAAACATTTTAAATCCATAGATTCTTTGATTCAGGCCAGTCAGGAGGAGTTAGTTGCTGTAGATGATATTGGTGAGCGTATTGCCGAAAGTGTTAGGTCTTTTTTTTCAGATAGCAAACAGCTCGAAATTGTAAATAGGTTAAAGTCATATGGTCTTCAATTGGAAGCTCAAGAGGCTGCTGTGCCAATTTCAACACTGTTGCAGGGATGCAATATTGTGGTGAGTGGAGTATTTAAAAACTTATCAAGAGATCAACTCAAGTTGCTTATCGAGCAGCATGGAGGTAAGGTCGTTTCTAGTATTTCCTCGAAAACCAGTTTTGTTGTCGCTGGAGAGAATATGGGTCCCAGTAAATTGGAAAAGTCTCAAAAGCTGGGTGTGTCAATAAAATCCGAAGATCAGTTTTTGTCTGAAATTAATGCGGAAGTCTGATGTTAAATTATCATTCTAAACTATTCATTTTCTTACATTTGTCTATATGATCGTGAACATGTTTGTCAAGCGTTGGAAAAAAAAATCCATTTTAAAGCATATTAATCGATTGCTTTCTCAGCCGTCGAGTCCAATGCGACCTGGCGCCATTTCAACGATTGGTATAGTTTATGATTATATAATGCCCAATGAATTTATCGGTAAATTGGAGAGCCTTGGCTTTAGAATGAATCAAATAAAAACTATTGGACTTTTGCCTGATGATGTGCCGCCTCACAACAGTTGGGATTCTTTTTATTATGCCAAAGATTTTGGATGGAATGGGCAACATCACAACCCTGCTCTAAAGACTTTTACGGATGAAAATTTTGACTTATTGATTTCTTTTTATAGGGAGGAAAACTGGGCATTAACCATAACTACGGCCATGTCTAAGGCTAATTTCAAACTTGGTTTGATACCTTCTCAAGAGTCGAGTTTTGACTTGATAATTGATGTCAAAATTGAACAAATTGATTTACTGATAAGTGAATTAAGAAAATATTTATCTCAATTAAATAAATTACCCAATGGACGCTATTAAAGGTATGGGTGTGGCCCTTGTTACACCGTTTCTCAAGGACGGAGGAGTTGATTATGAAGCTCTTATCGATATAGTCAATTTTAATATTGATAATGGTACGGACTATCTTGTTGTTTTAGGCACGACGGGCGAGAGTGCTACTTTAACTCTTGAAGAGCAAGCAAAGGTGAAAGCCACTATCGAATCAGCAAATCAAAATCGTTTGCCTTTGGTTTTGGGTATTGGAGGGAATGATACCGCTATGGTAGTCCATAAAATCAAAACCACGGATTTAAGCGCGTATGTGGCTGTTCTCTCGGTATCGCCATACTACAATAAACCAACTCAAGAAGGGTTATATCAACATTTTAAGCATATAGCAGATGCGTCATCCAAACCGATCATTTTGTACAATGTTCCTGGTCGTACCTCTAAAAATCTCGAACCTGAAACCGTATGTCGTTTGGCCAATGACTGTGAAAATATAGTTGCCATCAAGGAGGCGGCAGGAGATATGGTTCAAGCACTGGAATTATTACGAATTGTCCCCAAAGACTTTTTGGTCATTTCAGGAGACGATATGATTACGCTGCCTATGATTCTAGCCGGTGGAGCAGGAGTAATTTCTGTTATCGGAGAAGGTTTTCCTAAAGCTTTTTCTAATATGGTAAAACATGCCTTAAATGGCCAATTCAAAGAAGCCCTGGACATTCATTATGCCATAATGCCTCTAATAGAATTGATTTTTAAAGAAGGCAATCCGGCAGGAATAAAAGCAGTTTTCGAACAATTGAAATTATGCAATGATACCGTTCGTTTACCATTGGTTGCTGCATCTCATGCTTTGAAAAAAGAGATAGAGGATGCCATGTCTCGATTCACAACAATTTAATATTTCAAAATCCGTTATTAATACCTACTTTTGCCATCCAATTGTTATGAAGAAAAGTCTAATATACATATTAACGCTAACGGCCGTTTTGTCGTCTTGTAGTCCTTATCAAAAAGCGCTTAAGTCGGAAGACATTGGCGAAAAGTTCAGTTTAGGTACTGAATTATATGATGCGGGAAAATACCGTAAGGCCAGTCGGCTTTTTGAACAAATTGTACCCTTGTATCGCGGTCGTCCTCAAGCCGAAAAGTTAATGTATATGTACGCCTACACTTTCTATTTCAACAAAGAATATTACAATTCAAATTATCAAATGGAGCGTTTTGTAGAGTCTTATCCTGAAAGCGAAAAAGCTGAGGAAATGGCTTTCTTTGCGACCAAAAGTTACTACCATTTGGCCCCGAATTACAGCCGCGATCAAACCGATACATATCTGGCTTTGGAAAAACTCCAAGCCTTTATCAATCAATTTCCCGAAACGTCGTTTCTCGCTGAAACCAATGCCTGCATTAGAGAATTAGATTATAAACTTGAAAGAAAGGCATTTGAAATAGCAGAATTGTATTACAATGTCAACGACTATGAAGCCTGCATCAAATCTTTCGACAATTTTATTCTTGACTTCCCAGGTACAAGTTTTCGTAAACAAGCTTTTTTTATTAGACTGCAGGCTGCCTATCAATTGGCATTGAAGAGTGTAGTGTGGAAGCAACAGGCAAGAGCCGAGACGGCCTTAACTTATTTTAGTACATTTGAGCGTGCTTATAGCGATAGTGAAAATTTTCCCGAGGCACAAAGAATGGCTGAAGAACTACAACAACTGATTAAATCATTACAAGCAAAAAGCTAATTTTAATATTATGGATTTTAAAAACGTAGAAGCACCAACCACAACAGAAACCTACAACAAGGATCTACTTGACGCTCCGACAGGAAACATCTATGAGGCCATTTCTATTATCGCAAAACGTTCTGGTCAGATTAGCTCAGAAATGCGCAAAGAATTGGTTGAAAAATTGGAAGAATTTGCAACTTACAACGAAAGTTTAGAAGAAATTTTTGAGAATAAAGAGCAAATCGAAGTTTCAAAATTTTACGAACGCCTTCCCAAGCCTCATGCCCTTGCTGTTCAAGAGTGGCTTGAAGAAAAAATCTATTACCGTCGTCTTGAAGACGAGGATCAAGACTCATAAACCATCATGTCTATTTTAAGCGGCAAAAGAGTTCTCCTAGGCATAAGTGCTGGGATTGCTGCTTATAAATCTGTTGCCTTAGTGCGTTTGTTGATCAAACACGGTGCTGATGTGCGGGTAGTCATGACACCTGCCTCGAAAGAATTTGTCACCCCGCTTACCCTTTCAACGCTGTCAAAACATCCTGTTTTAAGTGAATTTTCAAATACCGAACAAGAGAATCCAGTTTGGAACAATCATGTTGACTTAGGTCTATGGGCCGATTTGTTTTTGATTGCGCCTGCTACCGCCAATACTTTGTCAAAAATGAGTTCTGGTCAGTGCGACAATTTGTTACTAGCTACTTATCTGTCAGCTAAATGCCCAACCTATGTCGCTCCTGCTATGGATCTAGATATGTACCAACATCTTTCGACGACAGCGAACTTAGAGAAGCTCAGTTCAAACGGCGTGACCATAATCCCAGCTGAGGAAGGGGAGTTGGCTAGTGGATTGGTGGGGTATGGTCGTATGGCGGAACCTGAACATATTGTTAGTTATCTCTCCGATCATTTGCTGCACAATGCACCTTGGTATGGAAAAACTGTAATGATTACTGCTGGCCCAACCCACGAGCCTATCGATCCTGTGAGATATATTGGCAACCACTCCACTGGTACCATGGGTTATCGCTTGGCTGAGGTTGCAGCCCAGTTGGGTGCTGAAGTGATACTGATTTCTGGCCCCACTCATTTGATATCTGATCATCCGAATATTAGAACGCATAGGGTAATAACCGCCGATGACATGATGGAAGTTGTAAAAAAGAATTTCCAAAAAGCAGATATTGCCATTTGTTCGGCTGCCGTTGCCGATTACAAGCCTGTAGCAGCCTCTGATATCAAATTAAAAAAGTCCGATAAGCCACTGGAACTGATATTGGTTAAAAATCCGGACATTTTGGCGTGGTGCGGCGAGCAGAAGAAGAAACAATATTTGATTGGTTTTGCTCTAGAAACCCACAACGCATTGACCTATGCAAAAGCGAAATTGCAAAATAAAAACTGTGATTTGATCGTTCTAAATTCGCTGAGGGACACCGGCGCTGGGTTCGGAACAACAACAAATCAAGTGACTTTAATAGATAAACAGTTGAGTGCTTTTCCGCTGGAGTTAAAAGACAAGAGTATAGTGGCTCAAGAAATTTGTGAATTTATTCTAAAGCAAAAACATGATTAAGCTTATTCATTACTGCCTTTATTTGATGATCGGCTGTGCTGTTGCTCAAGCACAAGAGTTCAACGCCAGCGTAGTAGTGAATGCTGATAAAACAGGTAGCGAGAGTTTGCCCATTTATAAAAATTTGGAAAAACAATTGACTGAGTTTATCAATAACACCTCTTGGACGGGTCAAAGACTAGACAACAATCAAAGAATCAATTGCAGCTTTGTAATTGCTGTTTCAGAAAATAAAGGCGATAAATTCAGTACGCAGCTTCAAGTTAGTGCTTCCCGGCCAGTTTACGACTCGTCTTACGAATCTTTGATTTACAACTACAATGACAAAAACTTTGATTTTGACTTTATTTCATTTCAAAATATCATTTTCAACCCATCTCAATTTGAGTCTAATTTAGCTTCGGTAATAACTTTTCATTTGTACATGATTTTAGCAATGGATGCCGATACTTTTGCCAATTCAGGCGGAGATAAATACTTTCTAAAGGCTCAAAAGATATTGGATTATTCGCAGTCAAGTGGATTTGACGGTTGGAGTGCCAGTAGCGGACAGCAATCCCGATTTACGCTATTAGAACAACTATTATCTCCCACTTTTAAACCCTTGCGTTCTTGTTTGTACCAATATCACCGGTTGGGTTTAGATCAAATGACGGATGATCCAGAGGGTGCTAAAATCCAGATCTCAAAAGCCATTGTGTCATTACAGTCGATAAATAATCGCAGGCCAAATTCCTTTTCTATTCGCGTTTTTTTTGACGCTAAAGGCGATGAAATTGCTAATATTTTTTCTGATGGACCCCAGGTTCCTGTCGATGATCTTTTGACTGCCTTGACTCAAATGTCACCAACTTCTTCAGAGCGTTGGCGTAGAATTAAATTCTGATTTTTCTTGTCGATTTAATGTAAATTTGTACAAATCATTTACTCTTGCTTAAGCGTCTAACTATAAAGAATTATGCTCTCATAGATCAATTGTCTGTTGATTTTGAGCCTGGTTTCTCAACGATCACAGGAGAAACAGGAGCTGGGAAGTCTATCATTCTCGGCGGGTTGTCTCTCGTCCTTGGCGCGCGTTCTGACCAGTCTCATATTTTGAACAAAAATCACAAGTGCATTATCGAAGCTCATTTTATGATTGAAGGATTGTCTTTACATTCTTTTTTTGAATCCAATGATTTGGACTACGAAGACCAGACTATTATTAGGCGTGAAATCTTGACTAGCGGCAAATCTAGAGCCTTTGTTAATGACACTCCTGTTTCCTTGCAGTTGTTGAGTGAATTGAGCGATCATTTGATAGACATTCATACGCAGCACCAAACACGATCTTTGTTGGAGCAGTCCTACCAGCTGGAGGTCCTTGACCAAGTAGCCGGTAATGCACCAAATTTGTCTGAATATATCAAACAGTTAGTGGTATATAAGTCTTCGAAACAGAAGCTCAACGATTTGATCCAGTCTCAAGAACAAGATGCAGTTGACCGCGATTACAAAAGCTTTTTGCTCGATGAACTGACGGCTGCCAACCTAAAGGTGGACATGCTAGAACACTTAGAGGAAGAATTTGAAATACTGCAGAACGTTGATCAAATTGAACATGCTTTGGCCTTGGCCAAACAAACCCTCAGCGCCGACGATGTGGGTATAACAGAAATGCTCAGACAAATCAAGTTGTGCTTGAATCCTATCGCAACAATGTCTCCTAAATATCAAAATTTATTGGAACGAATCAGTTCTGCTTTGATAGAATTGGACGATGTATTATCGGATGTAGATGAGCATCTAAGCAGCGTTGAATCCAATCCAGAACGATTAGATACGGTTAACACGCAAATTCATAACCTACAATTGCTGTTAACCAAACACAAAGTGAAGACGGTAGAGGACTTGATAGCAAAAGCCGAAAAGCTTGATCATGATTTGCAACGAATTGATAATATCGATCAATCGATTCTTGACCAAAAGAATTTAGTGGCAGATCATAAGAAGCAATTGCTAAATATTTCTAATGAACTTCATAAGAAAAGGAAACTGGCAATTCCGCAAACAGTAAAATTTCTAGAATCAAACTTAAAAGCTTTGGGTATGCCTGACGCAAGGTTTGATTTGAAATTGAGTTCAAGTGAGGAGTTTCTGTCTTCTGGTTGTGATACTGTAGTATGGTCGTTTTGTTCTACCAAAGGAGGTTCGTTTCAAAGTTTAAAAAAGTCAGCCTCAGGGGGAGAATTGTCTCGAATTATGCTGGTAGTTAAGGCTATGCTTTCACAGCATCAAAACTTGCCGGCCCTTATTTTTGATGAAATTGACACAGGTGTTTCGGGCGAAATTGCCAGTAAAATGGGTGGTATTATGGCTCAAATGGGTCAAAACATGCAAGTTATTGCTATTACTCATTTACCTCAAATAGCAGCCCAAGGAAAAAATCATTTTAAAGTATTTAAGTCAAGTGGTGCGGACAAAACCGTGGTGCTGATCCGGTCGTTAAGTAAGGATCAACGTATCGAGGAAATTGCTGCCATGGTAAGCGGTTCAAGCTTGACTAAAGCTGCTATTGCCAATGCCAAAGAATTATTGAATTAATAGTTATCTTTGCCGTTAAAATACTGAACAATTAAAATTTGATCCACAATGGCAAATAACTTATTAGCAGGAAAAAGAGGAATTATTTTTGGAGCCTTGGACGAAAACTCTATCGCTTGGATAACCGCGAGTCGCGTTCATGAAGAGGGAGGGCAATTTGTGCTAACCAATGCGCCTGTGGCTATGAGAATGGGACAGATAAACGAGTTGGCTGAACAAACAGGATCAATAGTTATTCCAGCAGACGCTACTTCAATTGAAGATTTGGAGCGCTTGGTCGATCAGGCCGTACAGCATCTTGGCGGTAAACTTGACTTTGTTTTGCACTCTATAGGTATGTCTGTAAATGTAAGAAAGGGTCGTGCCTACATGGATCAAAATTACGATTGGACTCAAAAGGGTACCGATGTGTCAGCGATGTCTTTTCACAAGTTGATGCAAACCTTGTACAATAAGGACGCTATGAATGAATGGGGAAGTATTGTGGCACTGACTTATATGGCTGCACAACGTGTATTTCCCGATTATAATGATATGGCCGACAATAAGGCATATCTGGAAAGTATAGCACGAAGTTTCGGTTACTTTTTTGGGCGGGACAAAAAGGTACGCGTCAATACAATTTCCCAATCTCCAACACCTACCACGGCTGGACAGGGCGTAAAGGGATTTGATGGTTTTATTACTTATGCCGATCAAATGTCACCATTGGGTAACGCTACCGCTCTTGATTGTGCTAATTATACTATTAGTTTGTTTAGTGATCTTACGAAACGGGTGACTCTCCAAAACCTCTACAATGATGGCGGTTTCAGTAATATGGGTGTAAGTGACTTGGTTATGGACAGATTTAAATAAAATGACATCTTAATAAGCCTAAAGAGCCCCAACCAAGAGTTGGGGCTTTTTGTTAGGCTAGATGAAGGTTTGTCTGCCTAATGAATACCGAATCAGGTTTATAGTGTAGAAATTTAAACACGTCTCATAGGGTTTACAGAAGGGGTGAAGAATATGACAGGAATAAAAAAGGTGGCAGTTTTGGGCGGCGGTGCAGCGGGTTTTTTTGCTGCTCTATCTGCCAAGTCACACCATCCCCAAGCTGAGGTTATATTGTTTGAAAAAACAACCAAGGTTTTAGCCAAGGTGAAAGTTTCTGGCGGAGGACGCTGCAATGTGACCAATGCAATTTCGGATATTTCTGAGCTCTGTATGGCTTATCCTAGGGGTGGTAAGCAATTGCGAAATAGCTTTCATCGGTTTGATACAGCCGACACCATAAACTGGTTTGAGTCGCGAGGGGTTGCACTAAAAACAGAGTCGGATGGAAGAGTCTTTCCAGTTTCAAACGATTCACAAACAATAATAAATTGTCTCCTCGACGAGGTTCAGCAACTAGGTGTAACTATTGCTTATCAGTCTTCAGTTCAGTCTATGATTTTTCAACGAGACCAATGGCAAATAAATTTTTCGACAGACGCTAGCCCGCAATTATTTGATAGGGTTATTGTTGCGACTGGAGGCAGTCCAAAGCTAAGTAGTTTTGATTGGCTCGAAGACTTGGGGCACCTGATTATTCGTCCCGTACCATCATTGTTTACTTTCAATATGCCGGAAGAATCTATTACCAATTTGACAGGAGTTGTAGTAGAAAATGCAAAAGTCAGGATACTGTGGTTGGGTATCGAAACTTCAGGACCTCTGCTGATAACCCATTGGGGGATGAGCGGACCAGCTATTCTAAAGGCATCATCTTTTGGTGCTAGGGAACTTTCAAAATTTGATTATCAATTCGATATACAGGTCAATTGGGTTTCTGAAAGAAATACTGAAATTATTTATCAAGAATTAGAGCGATGTGTTACGGCATATCCTCAAAAAATGATAACTAACCAAAAGGCATTTCCACTGCCCAATAGACTTTGGGTGTTTTTACTCGATAAATGTGGGATTCCAGATAACAAGCGTTGGAGTGAACTCGGAAAGAAAAAAGCCAGACAATTGGCAGAGTTGCTGGCCAACGATCTTTATAAAGTTTCAGGAAAAACCACATTCAAGGATGAATTTGTCACCTGCGGAGGGGTTGCCTTGAGCCATATTAATCTAAAAACGATGTCAAGCAAATCTTTTACCGGACTCTATTTTGCAGGAGAGGTGTTAGATATCGATGCTATTACCGGAGGATTTAATTTTCAAGCCGCCTGGACAACCGCTTATATCGCCGGTCAGCTGGCTTAAAGTCAACTAAATTCGCTTCAAACTGAATACTAAAGGAGACTATTTTTTACCTATTATTTCTATAATAAAGGTCAAATCGGTGTTGGGAGGAATGAGGCCTCTTCCGCTAGCTCCATAGGCCAGATGCGATGGAACGTAAAAGAAAGACTTTTCGCCAACCCGCATCCCTGCCAAAGCTTCTTTAAATCCTGCAATCAGGCGTGCATCGGGAGCGACTTTCATTTCTACTGCTTCGTACATCCCCAACTGTTCTTTTTCGGGGTTGAACTTTCCATAGCGCTCCTCACACTCCCTGCGATTGGAATCGAATAAAAGACCATCAGTAAAATAACCTTCGTAAAACACTACGGCCATACTGCCAGTTGTTAATTTTTCACCATCTCCCTGATTAATCACGTAAACCTTTAGACCTGAAGCGTTGGTCTTGGCCTTAGACGTGTAGTCTGTGATAGTGGGTAGTATTTCTTTTGCTGCTTTAAGAGACATTGCGTCGGCTTCCTCTCTAAGTTTTTTTGCCTTTGCTGCAGCCTCTGCTGCACGTTTATCCATGTTTGAGAGTTCTTCTTCCCACACCTTAACTGTATTGTAGGCTTTGGCTTCCTGGCCTTTTCTAATAATATTAAGCTCTTTAATAACAACCGGTTCAATAGGTTTGTCATTACTACCCGTTGCCACATTAGAAATACTATCATGAATATCCAAACCAAGAACTAATTTGCCAAAAACAGAATGGCGGTTGTCGAGGTGAGGCGTGGGAACCTCAGTGATGAAAAACTGACTGCCGTTTGTCGAAGGTCCAGAATTGGCCATCGATAAAATCCCAGGCTGATCGTGTTTTAGTTCGGGGTCGAATTCATCACCGAAGCTATAGCCTGGATTTCCACTTCCAGTTCCTGTTGGATCTCCACCTTGAATCATGAAATCATTAATTACTCGATGAAAGATAATACCGTTGTAAAAGGGTTTGCCTTTAAATTGTTCGCTTACCTGGGGATGTTTGCCTTCAGATAGCGCTACAAAATTAGCCACAGTTACAGGGGTTTTGTCATAATATAACTCGGCAAGCATCACACCTTTGTTGGTGACAAATTCAGCATATAGGCCGTCTTCAATATCGGGGTATTGCTCCTTGCAAGAGGTATTGCTAAGAAGTCCAAAGACAGATAGAAGTAGAAGTAAATGTTTCATAAGTACAATATTTAATTTTTGTTTTGGGTAATAGATTTTAATAATACTGTGCAGCGAAGAGGTACGTTAGGACCAATTAAATCTCCGTCGCCATAATAACCATAGGCGAGCTGTGATGGAATTAAAAATTCGACTTTTTGACCTTCGGTCATCAGTTTCAATCCTTCTCTCAAGCCTTTAAAAAGAGCCTCTTGATCCATGACATAGCTTTGATTGGCCGTGCTCTGCTCGGGATATATTAGAAGGCCGTTCAAATAGGAGATGCTTAAGTCAAAGTTAATGTTATCTCCGAATTGAGGATGATAATTGTTTTTTTTTGGATTGTAAATAACGCTATACCAAAATCCACTTTCAGAAGGTTTGAAGGTAGAATTGGGTAGGTCGTCTATGATAGATTGTATAGCCTTTACTTCATCAGCATAGCGCTGCTTATTTCTTTCAATAGATTTTTCAAACCGATCCGTTTGGGTCTGAGCAACAGGACGTCTGGCTTCTTGATGCTTGCATCCCAGTAGTATAAAAAGGCCAACGTGAAAAAGTAATCTGATCATGCAGACAATTCGTTTTTATAATTTTTAACAATGTCTAAAAAGTAATCTTCTGTAACTTTTAAAGTTCGTTTGCTTCTTCCTCCAGAGGCGTTTCTATGGCCACCACCCTCAAAATGCGCCCGTGAGAAAGCGTTTACATCGAAGTCACCTTTCGATCTCAGAGATATCTTGATGATACCATCTTCTTTATGTTCAATAAAGATAGCAGCAAAAATAATATTTTCTAGGGATAGGGCATAATTCACTATACCCTCGGTGTCTCCTTTTTGGAAGTCAAAAGCATCCAGATCCTCCTGTGATAGGGTAATATAGGCCGTTCTAAGGTCTGATACAATCTTTAGGTTTTGTAGCGCGCGGCCCAACAATTGGAGGTTTTCCAATCGATTATTATCATAGACCATCTCATGGATGTGAGTATGGGCTGCTCCTTGGTCAATCAGGGCGGCAGCTACTCTGTGCGTGGTGCTTGTGGTGATGCCAAATTTAAATGAGCCAGTGTCAGTCATAATGCCCAAGTAAAGACAATTGGCAATATCACTTGTGATGAGTTCAGGATGTTTTGAGCTAATGAAGTGAAAAATCATCTCACAGGTAGAACTCATCGATGTGTCTGAAATCATAAAATCGGCATAGTCAGATGGTTGTTGATGGTGATCAATCATGATTTTGATGCCTTTAAAACCAATTAAAGCATCACTGACATTACCAGCTCTTTGAGGGGCGTTGAAATCCAGTATAAAAACTATTTCAGCCTCTTGAAGGCACTGCTGGCTCTCATCGGTTTGCTTTTCATAAGTTAAAATATCAGATGCCTGAGGAAGCCATTTTAAAAATTTCGGAAAATCATTTGGGGCGATGACCTGTGTTTGGTGTCCTAAAAGTTGGAGATATATACCCAGTCCTAAAGTTGATCCAATGGCGTCGCCGTCTGGATTTTGGTGGGCTACCAAGACAATCTTGGTCGGATTCTCAAGGAGCTGATGTATTTTGGATTGGTGATTTTTTGACATGGACGCTAAGATACAATTTATCCAATCACATAAAAGCAGAACATTTGGGCTTTTTTAAATAAGTCTGTTTAGGTCTTTCAAAGATAAACCCTTACTTTTGCGCCCTATAAAAAAATAATATGGCAACAAATAGAACTTTTACCATGCTTAAACCAGATGCCGTGAGAAATGGACATATTGGCGCAATTTTAGATAAAATCACCGCAACGGGATTTAGAATTGTAGCATTAAAGATGACCCAACTCACTACGGCTGATGCAGAGGCTTTTTATGCGGTGCACAATGAACGACCATTTTTCGGAGAACTTGTAGCCTACATGACTAGTGGGCCAATAGTTGCTGCTATTCTTGAGAAAGACAATGCAGTGGATGATTTTAGAAAACTGATTGGTGCTACGAATCCAGCAGATGCAGCTGAGGGAACCATAAGAAATTTATTTGCTACTTCGATTAGTGAAAATGCAGTTCACGGCAGTGATAGTGATGATAATGCTGCCATTGAATCAGCTTTTCATTTTGCAGGTCGAGAGCAATTTTAACAGAATACCATGTGATGATTTAAGACACCCGCTAAGCTGCGGGTGTTTTTATTTTAGATAAATGGATTCGATTTCTAAGGCAAATTTTTCATTGACTTTATTGCCTATGAGAAAGGCTATTTCTCTGATGAATTTGCCTCCAAAATTAGGAAGCCTCAAATTGCGTCCTCTAAAAACCGGATAGAAGTCTCGCAACTGCAGCTCAATGACTTCCCATTGTACCGACGTCTTGAAGTTTTGGATATAAGAAAATTGGTCTGACGGTTTCTCTTTTATTCTAAATTGGTAGGATTTCCCATCACCTTTTACTTTTAAAAAAATGGTATTGTAGCCTTGTTTGTTCTCAAACCGTATGGGTTTACGAACGGAAGAAAACCCACCGTTATTCGCTGTGGATACATCACCCTTAAATATACCTGTACCATCTGCTAGGCTGAGCATCTCCCCTTGGGAAATACCTCCCATAACTCGGTCGTCGACAACATACCATTGTGAGCCCTCCTTGCTTTGACTGAAATCAGAAAGAATATAGGAGGAACCGGGAGGTGCTTGACTAATCATGGATAGAACTAATAAGAGTTTAATCATTTCAGGAATATTTCTTTAATTGTATTTTCACCCAAGTGGTCATTGAGAATACCGATTATTTTTTGTTTGCCGTAACTCAGTTCTTCTCTGAGTACCGAGGAGTTCAAGATGACATGCAGACACTCACTTCTATAGGATACACTGACCGTGTAGTGATTGACACCAGGGCCCATTACTTCCTTCCACGCTTGCTCAGCACGCACTTTTTTCAATCCCGACTTGAGGTGTTTTTGTTCACTAAATGACCCTAAAATATCATCTAGTTTGACACCATCTTTAGATCTGCTCATAAATCGCCGAGGTTTAAGGGTTCGAAACGTTTGTAGACATAGTCAGTTGTGCTCGAGTCTTTTCGCAAAATGAGTAAATCACTACTCAGATCAATGACTTTTAAACGATAATTTTGATCAATATTGGTGTGGTAGATCCACCAACGATTGTTCACTTTTTGAACTGAAAAAACGCTGTAATTTTCCGAAGCTTTAAATTGACCGTCGAATTGAGGAATCACTTTCTGGAAGATCCCACTCATAGAATCTTTAAAAACGTAATGATCTATATTGATACTCGCTTTGAAGGATTTATTGGTTTGCCCGTTGATTTTTACCGATTGGATTTCCCAGAAACCTTCCAAATAACTGAAGTCTTCCGATTGAAGGCCACAGCCGAAAAGACAAAACGCAAGCAAGTAAAAAGTCAATTTTTTCACAAATAATGGAATTGATAAGATTGATGTACCAACTTAACCGCTTTTTCAGTTCGTTCGTGGTGGGTATCGCTGATAAATATTTGTCCAAAAAAATCATTGTCCACCAGTTGAATGATTTTCCCAACCCGTTGCTCATCCAACTTGTCAAAAATATCATCCAATAGGAGTAAAGGGGTTACTTTTTTTTGCGCTTTTATAAAATCGAATTGAGCCAATTTCAAAGCGATGAGAAATGATTTTTGCTGACCTTGACTTCCGAATTTATTGATGGGGTAGCCGTCGATTTTAAACAGTAAATCGTCTTTATGAACACCAACAGTGCTGTATTGCGCAAGACGATCTTTTTGTAAATTGAGACTCAATAAGGCATCAAATTCTTGGTGGTTTAAATCGCTTTGATAGACCAACTCAACCTGCTCATTGCCGCTGCTTATGGCGGCATAGTGTTTTTTTAAAATGGGTCCAAAACTTTCAATAAATGCTGCTCTGGCGGTATGAATATACTGTCCCAACTGCACCATTTGATCATTGTATACATCAATGCTTGACGGATTGAAGGTGTTGTTTTTTGCAAAATACTTGAGTAGCGCATTCCGTTGAGCAACTATTTTTTGATAGGTCATTAACTGTTCCAGATAGATTTTGTTGCTCTGAACAATAACCCCATCCATGAATTTTCTTCTCGTCTCGCTGCCTTCAGTTATCAAATCCCGATCTGCCGGTGAGATAATTACCGCAGGGATCAATCCAATATGATCACTCAGACGATCATAAATTTTATTATTTCTTTTGACAATTTTTTTTTGTCCCTTTTTGAACGAGACAACTACCTTTTCCTCCTGATTGTCTTGGTTGTAGGTGCCGTTAATTACGAAAAATTCCTCGTTGTGTCTGATGTTTTGGGCAGATATCGGATTGAAATAACTCTTGCAAAACGACAGATGGTAAATAGCATCAAGAATATTGGTTTTGCCCTTGCCATTGTCTCCCACAATACAGTTGATTTTTGAACCAAAATCGAAATTTTTTTGTTCGAAATTTTTATAATTGACTAATGAAAGATGCTTTAAAATCATAGATGCAGAAATGCTGCTAAGGCACTGAGTTCGAAATTACAATATTTTTGACTTCTAATTCTTGATATTTGTTATATTTTTGCGCTGAAATTAAATACACATGGCAACTTACAAGAAACGCGGATACAAACCTAAAACCAAATCTGAAGCAATCGAAGCTCTAGAGAAATCTTCAACTACTGCTGGGGTTTTCAACACCTTGGATGAGGGAGCTTCAAAGACTGAAATGTGGGTGATTAAAAATCAGCGTTTTATATATGCTTTGGTGGCCTCTGTCGCTATTGTAGTTTTAGGGTCATTGGCCTACCGCAAATACGTCAGTGAGCCAAACGCTGCTGAGGCCGCAGATGAACTCTATGTTGCCCAAGAACTTTTCGATGCTGCTTTCGTTGGTTCAGCTCAAGACTCCTTATTTTCGATAGCACTTCAAGGTGAGGATAGTAAGTCTGGCATGTTAGGGGTAATTGAGAACTATGGCAGTACGGGCTCTGGGAACCTGGCCAAGTATTACGCGGGCATCTTGTATTTAAATTTAAAAGATTATCCAAAAGCTATCCAGTATTTAAGTGATTTTGACACTGATGACTCATTATTAGAACCAATTGCTAAAGGGGCTATTGGTGATGCTTTTGTTCAATTGGATCAATTGGAGGAAGGGTTGGATTACTATACTAAGGCTATTGAAGCTTCCACAAACGATTTCACTACACCGATGTTTTTAGACAAAGCTGGGCAATTGGCTTTACAGCTCAACAAAGCGGCATTGGCTTTGACTTATTTCCAGCGTATTAAATTGGAATATCCAAGTAGCAAACAAGCATCTACTGTAGATGTGCTGATCGGAAAAGCTGAAGTATTGGCAAAATAATGGCCACTAAAATGCGACAGACCAACGCACCCAATCGGATTTCCATGGCCGACAGGTTGCGTGTTGGTATTACAGTCGCCGAGTGGAATTCTGATATTACTGAAAATCTCTTTCAAGCTGCGTTCGATACCTTGGTTATTCTTGGGGTTAGTCCGGAAAATATTACACGTTCCAATGTTCCTGGAAGCTTTGAATTGATCTATGGCAGCAAGTGTATGCTAAATAGCAATGTGGACGCTGTCATTGCCATCGGTAGTGTCATTAGAGGAGAAACGAGTCATTTTGATTTTGTTTGTCAAGCGGTGTCTTTTGGTTTGGCAGAACTCAATGCGAAAGAAAAAACTCCAGTGATCTTCTGCGTTCTCACAGATGACACGCTGCAGCAAGCCCAAGATCGCTCGGGTGGTAAACTAGGCAACAAAGGTTCTGAAGCGGCAGAAGCAGCCGTTCGAATGGGTCTGTTGAAAAAAGCAAACTTCGATTGAGTATTTGAGAAAAGCGACCGCCCATCTCTTTTAAATTGCTTAATTTAGTCCTTTGAAATCCTTTATTTTGCGAATCAATTTTTTTAAACAACGTTCTAATCGTCGGTACAATTACACCCCTAGATATTACAAGGGTAAAGAATTAGATAATCCTTATGAAATGGGATCTCGTTTCGACCGATATCGAGAAACAACTAATGCGGGTGATATTTCCTCAAAATGGCTTGAGGAACGCAAAAACAGTAGAACTCGCAATAATAGAGGTTTGTCTAAAAGAATGCTGATTATACTGCTAATCTTGATTTTGATAGTCCTCTACATTTTGGATTTTGATTTATCCATATTCTTCAGAAGATAGACCATGACAGACTGCATTAAATTATTGCCAGATCATGTGGCCAATCAGATAGCAGCTGGAGAGGTGGTTCAACGCCCTGCCTCTGTGGTTAAAGAATTACTAGAGAATGCCATTGATGCCAAAGCAACAATTATTCAGTTAGTGGTCAAGGATTCAGGAAAATCTTTGATTCAGGTTATTGATAACGGCACAGGCATGAGTCCAACCGATGCCCGATTGAGTTTTGAGCGTCATGCGACTTCTAAGATTACCACTGCCAACGATCTTTTTAATTTGAGCACCAAAGGTTTTCGTGGTGAGGCTCTGGCAAGCATCGGTGCTGTTGCTCAAGTAGAATTGAAAACCAAGCGTCCAGCTGATGAGGTCGGTTGTCTGATAAAAATGGAAGGAAGTAAGGTAATTGACCAAGGAGTTACTACCTGTTCCACAGGCACCTCTGTGTCAGTCAAGAATTTATTTTTCAATATTCCAGCGCGCCGAAATTTTCTAAAATCTGATGCCGTTGAGTTTCGTCACATTTTAGACGAATTTCACCGCGTGGCCCTGGCTCATGAACAGCTAAAATTTGTTTTGACTCACAATAATACAGAATTGTTTCACCTGCCGGAAGGAAATTTGAAACAACGGATAGTTGGCATATTTGGTCAAAAAATTAATGACAAATTGGTTCCTATCAATGAAGATACTGATTTGGTGGAGGTTTCTGGTTTTGTTGGAAAACCATCTCACGCTAAACGAAGCAGGTCTGAGCAGTTTTTGTTTGTAAACAATCGCTATATCAAAAACGCATATCTCGGCCATGCCGTTGAAAACGCTTTTGAAGGATTGCTCGCTGCGCCATTGCGTCCTAGCTATTTTCTATTCTTGAAGGTTGACCCTCATTCCATTGACATCAATATTCACCCGACCAAAACAGAAATTAAGTTTGAAGATGACCACAGTATTTATGCCATTTTAAGAGCCGCAGTTAAACACAGTCTTGGACAGTATCAAATTGCACCTGTTTTAGATTTTGATGGAGACGTGGACCTCGGGCCATCTTATGGACAAATGAAGCAAGGCGCCCAAGCTCCGGAGGTTTCTTTTGATGGTCAATTCAATCCTTTCAAGGCTACTCAGAAAGGTTCTTCGTATACGCCCAACAAGGCGACTAATCCCAATTGGGAAGGTTTATATATCGGACTTCAATCTTCTTCTAATTCCAACGATGATCATCATTTAGAACAATTTGAGGATCGAACGAGCAGCCAGCTAGCTGCTTTTGATGCCCCTGAGCAAATACAATCCAAATGCTTTCAACTCCATCGAAAATATATTGTAAAACCTCTGAATAAGGGTTTGCTTTTCGTTCATCAAAATCGGGCCCACCAAAGGGTCTTATACGAAGATATTCTGCATAAATTGAGTGATTCAAAAGGCCACTCCCAGCAACTATTGTTTCCTTTAACATTGGATTTAAATCAGCGAGAGCAGTTAGCTCTAAAGGAACTGAAAGATACTTTAGATCATATTGGATTTCAGTTTGAAGGTGATCACGATGTAGTGCTAACGGGTATTCCAACAATGGTACCGGAGTCTGAGGTAGGTTCTGTTTTAGATCAATTGATTGAAACAGCCAATTCTGAGATTTCAGGTCAGCATTTCAGTCAGTCTGATTTATTGGCTACAGCTTTGTCTAAATCTTTATCAGTGCCTACAGGTAAGGCACTCAGTCAGGAAGAGCAAATAGATTTATTAGACAAGTTATTTGCCTGTCAAGCACCAAACGTCTCACCCGATCAAAAACCCACTTTTTCAACTTGGTCTCTCGATGACATTGATCAAAGCTTTTAAATTTATTTTTTATGAGAGGAATTAGCGATACAGTAAAGCATTTAATAATTATTAACCTAATTGTATTTGCGGGTGCCTTTTTCATGGGAAACAAAGATCTTTTCTTCGAATGGTTCGCGCTGTATTTTCCTCACAATGATCTGTTTAAGCCTTGGCAGTTAATCACACATATGTTTATGCATGGTGGGTTTGAACATATTTTGTTCAATATGTTCGCCTTATGGATGTTTGGCACAACTGTTGAACAGGTTATGGGTCAGAAGAAATTTTTGTTTTTTTATATATCGTGCGGTCTTGGAGCGGTTTTTTTGAGTTTTGTAGTTTATTATATCCAAGTCATGCCGCATATATCAGAGCTTGAAAACGCAGGGTTTTCAGGTGATTTGATCACCCAACTGATGAATTTAGATATAGTTCGCGCCGATCGTTTTGAAGGAAGAATATTGTACGAGAAAATGGGACCAATACTTGAAAATTATGGACTATCCACCCAATCAATTAACGACGACTTGTTTATGGATATATTTAAGTTAAATACTGTGAATTTTCAGTCAATGGTGGGGGCCTCTGGTGCTATAATGGGTGTCCTTGTGGCTTTCGGAATGTTATTTCCAGAACATAAACTGATGTTAATTTTTCTTCCTATTCCTATTAAGGCTAAGTATTTTATTCCAGCAATCATAGCTTTGGATTTGTTTTCGGCCCTAACAGGCGTTTCAATTTTTAGTCCAAGTAACACAGCCTATGTAGCTCATATAGGCGGTGCCCTTACTGGTTTCGTCATCATGTATTTTTGGAGAAAAAATCAATTTGATAAGTACCGTTGGAACTGATGAATTCATGGGTTGATAAATGGCGAGATAGCTGGCGGAGTTTTGATGTGTTCAATCGCATTATAGTTGTCAACGCATTAGTGTTTGCTATTGTTTCTATTTATTCTTTGACCGGTCTAAAGGCCCAATTTAATCTTCAGAATTGGCTCGCTCTACCTTCAGAATTTTCAGATCTCTTATATCGACCGTGGGTAATTTTCACCTATGGCTTTGTGCATTTTGATCTTTGGCACTTCTTTTTTAACATGCTAGTCTTTTACTGCCTGGTGCAATTCTGCCAGAATTTGGTTAACCCAAGGCTTACCTTGAATGTATTTTTTATGGGTATTTTGGTCGGTGCTGCCTCCTTTTTGTTGGTCAATAATCTTCTTGTTATGAGTGGCAATTCACTGGGAGGTGGCTCATTGATTGGAGCATCTGCTGGAATCAGATCTCTTTTGATATTTTTAGCCGTTTATGTGTCGCACTATCGGGTTCGATTGTTCATGTTTACCGTTGAAATGAAGTATATAGGCATGGCTGCCGTCTTTTTTGATTTAATGGGCCTAATTGGGCCAAATGCTGGAGGTAATTTAGCTCATTTAGGCGGTGATTTTTTGGGTGCGCTGTATGCCTATCAATTGAAAAAGGGTGTGAATATAGGATCGGGATTTGAACAATTGATGGCGTCGGTAGTGGGTTGGTTTAATTGGAACCGCAATAGGGGCTTTAAAAAAGTATATCGGCAAAAAAACACCGACTCTATGGGTGGTCATTCAAAAGACGAATTCCAATCTTTTACGAAGCAAAAGCAAATTGATTTGATTCTCGACAAAATCAGTAAAAGTGGTTATGAAAGCTTATCTCAGAAAGAAAAGGATTTTCTTTTTAGATCAGGAAAATAATTGTCATGAGTAAGTTTTTTAAGCATTTTGTCTTTTTTATCAATAGTGTGGTGGCTGTATTTACCATTTGCGGGTATTTGCTTCCTTTCCTCAAACCAAGTCAGTTCAGGGTGCTATCTGTTTTGAGTCTGATTTTACCGGCTCTCATTGCTGTTAACGTGATTTTCGTATTGTACTGGCTGTTCCAATTTAATCGAAAGGTCCTCCTTTCCTCAATTGTGTTGGTAGTAGGTTACCCTTATATGTCTTCTTTATATCGGTTTGAACCACAACCGCAAGACGCGGACCTAAGTATCATGAGTTATAATGTCAGACTTTTTAATTTATACGATTGGATTAATAATGATAAAATTCCTGAAACCATAGCTGACTCGGTATTAAAAATTTCTCCTGATATTGTTTGTATTCAGGAGTTTTATTCGGCTGCTCCTTTTGAAATGCCAGATTATGAATTCCGATATCTGCACATCAAAAACCAAGGATCCAAAATTGGTCAAGCGATCTATTCCAAACTCCCCATAATTAACAAAGGTTCGGTGGGTTTTGAGGGTACAACTAATAATGCCATATTTGCCGATATTGTCACGGCAACAGATACCATTCGTATTTATAATCTTCACCTACAAAGTTTAAAAATAACTGCGGATGTAGCCTCATTTTCTCAAGAACAGGCGGAATTACTTGTCCGGAGTATGGGCAAAACCTTTGTAAGGCAAGAAGAACAAATGAACCAATTTTTGGAGCACTTGAAGACATCGCCATATGCCGTTGTGATTGCAGCTGATTTGAACAATACTGCCTATTCCTATGTTTACAGACGTTTGACAGAAAACCTATTAGATGGATTCAAAAGTGGGGGCGAGGGCTTTGGCTCTACTTTTGATTTTAGATCCGTTCCCATACGAATCGATTTTGTGTTTACGGATAAAAAATTTCTTACCACCAACCAACGTACATTGTCTTGGGGATTATCAGATCACAATCCTATTTTGGCGCATATTAAGTTTCCCTAAAGTCGATTGATTCTAAAGATAAACGCAGCAGATAACGCTTTGAAGCTGGACCCATGTGAAACAGTAAGTCGAGTAGATTTAGGTTATGTACAAATCCAATATCGTTTTCAAAAACCTGAATGTAGCGTGAGTTGTTACTGCAAATTAACTGTGTATCAACCATTCCTCTATAATCCTTCTCTTTGGGATTCTTTTCAAATATGGATGTAAAGTGCTGTGCAGCTGGCAGATCCATAAGTTCGAATAGGGCCTGCATACACTGTAGATTGAATTCAAATAGTTTATTTGGACATGACCTAAACAGTTCTTCAATATCATCTTTATAGAATTCAAAAAAAGGCGAATTACTATACGAATTAGTGATGCTCTTCCAATGTTTCAGTTTCCAGGCATGATCTTCACTGATCAGTACATCGCGGTACAGTTGCCTGTTTTTTTGAGTAAACTGAACAGGAACAGTCAATTCCAAAGCCCCCGTAGGAGATAAAATTCGAGTTCTGTTGCGGAAAGTTTGCTTTTGATAATTGTCGTTTTGCTCCCAATTGATATTTCGATTCTGAGCTACAATAGCTCCAGTCCAAATCGAAGGAAAATAGGTGGGATGCAATAAGACAGCCATTCTTATTGTGCTTTGCGATGTCTCCAGCGTCTGTAGCCCCACCAGCCTAGCAATAAGGCCAGGAATGGAATAAAATAGGAAATAGGTTTGCCACTGCCACTGACAGTAGTAAAAAGTCGATCCCATCTAATTTTATTAAATCCACTACCATTGCTGTCCCAACTCATCCAGATAAAAACTGGTTTGCCAACGACGTGGTCGAAAGGTACAAACCCCCAAACCCGGGCATCTTGAGAGTTGTGTCTATTGTCTCCCATCATCCAGTAGTAGTCTTTCTCAAAGGTGTAATTATCGGTCTTTCTACCGTTGATGAAAATAGTATTATCACGGACGACTAATTTTTTGTTTTCATAAACGCGAATAACCCGCTCATACAATGGCAGATTGTCTAGAGTCAAAGCTATGGATTGGCCTGCCTTGGGAATGTATAGAGGCCCAAAATAATCGTTATTCCATGGGTATTTAGAATGATTGGGGAAAATACCTTGACTGGCTTCTCCAAGTTGGTCAGTATCGCGAACCAGTTTTTCGACGTTTGGATTGTTTTTGAAATCTTCAATAACATCATCGCTAATAGCCATGAATTTGTAGGTATTTTGTCGATTTATGATGCCAAAAGGGTCAGTTATGCCATACATATCTCTCATATTTTTGGCATTGAACTGATAGGACTTGGGCTGTACCAAATATGAAAATTGAAGTTGGGCCCTGTCTGGTAGGGTGTTCTTTTGACCATTGATGTGAACATAGCCGTCGATTACCTCTAGCGTATCACCAGCGACAGCAACACATCTTTTGACATAATTGGTTTTTTTATCAATGGGTTTGTAATAGTACTTGTCCGTGTAATACATATTCATCATGGTATCGACAGGCCAATTGAATACTACAATATCATTGCGCTCAATGGATTCAAATCCTGGAATTCTCATATAGGGCAATTCAAACTTTGGAAGATAGGATTTGATATTTAGCAGGGGTAAAGTATCATGTACCATGGGAGCGGCCACCGTAGTCATGGGAATTCTAGCGCCGTAATGAACTTTACTGACTATTAAAAAATCGCCTACTAGCAAAGATTTTTCCAACGATGAGGTGGGAATGACAAAGGGTTGGAAAAAATACGTATGGACAAAGGTAGCTGCAACAATGGCAAAGAGGATAGAACCCACCCAATCACCAGAGGAAGATTTTGGCATCAAATCTCGTTCTGCGACAAACGAATTGTCCGAGGAATAATTGATTACATACAAATAGAGTCCAAAAGTTAGAACCACTAAAACGGTATCGAGTTTACTATTTTTTCCAAAACTCCGAGCAGTTTCCACCCAAACTACAGGAAACATAATCAAATTGATCACTGGTAAAAAAAGTAAAGGCACCCAATACCAAGGTCTATTGATGATGCGCATTAAAATAATAGCGTTAAAAATAGGTATAAAAGCTTGCCAAGACTTTTGTCCTGCTTTGCTGTATAGCTTCCATGTCCCCAAGCCGTGTAACAGTTGAATGGTCAAAAAAACTATGATAAGGTCTGTGAAATTCATGTCTAAATTGTTTGTTATAGGTAGTTGGTGCTTTCTTTTTGTTACAAATTTATTGGCTTATCAAGAACATCTTGCATGCTATAAATGCCTTTTTTATCCAAAACCCATGCAGCTGCTATCAATGCGCCTTGTGCAAATCCGTCTCGACTATGGGCTTCGTGTTTTAAGTAAATTGTATCTGTTTCAGATTTGTATTCTACCAAATGTGTTCCAGGTACAGCACCTTCTCTTAGTGCCTTAACGAGCATGGTGCTGTCAGTTTGTTTTTTGGAGTCCAAAGTCCAATTCGAATATTTAGTTGAAGCACATATGTCCTGTGCTAAACTCAATGCCGTGCCGCCCGGGGCATCTTTTTTTTCAATGTGATGGATTTCTGTAAGTTCGATGTTATATGATTTAAATCGACCCATCATTTGAGCCAAATACTCATTCAGTTTAAAGAACACATTGACACCTAAACTAAAATTTGAAGCGTATAGCAACGTGCCCTTATTGGTGTTGCAGATTTGGGTTATTTCTTCGAATTTTTCCAACCAACCTGTTGTTCCGGAAACAACTGGTAATCCCGCCAATAGAGCCTTTTTGATCAATATGGGGGCCACTTCTGGCGTGCTGAAATCTATGGCTACTTCCGCATCTCGAAAATCTATTGAGCCATGACCGCTATTTATTTTAACGATAACCTCATGCCCTTGATGGGTTGCTATTTCTGCAATACGTTTCCCCATTTTTCCAAATCCCAACAATGCAATTTTCATATCAAAAAACAAGATTTAATTTGAGGCCAATCGATGCCGAAAAGTCATAACTATCGAATTGCAAATTTGGTTGAAAACTCAATTGGTCGTCAATATTGTATTGCAGCAAATGGGCTTGAACGTTGGCATTAATGATATTCAAAACATAGGCGCCCGCGGCCACTAAAAGAGAAATTTCTTTATTTCTAGACAATACCTTTTGAGCACGCACCAGTCCGTCATTGGAAACTCTTGGATTCGCGCCGTCTCCCCAAAATTCATCGTCGGAAAAGCCAGCAAGCCGCCGCTTGTATGCGTCTCTATAGCGGTTGTATTCTTCGTTGTTTTTTACATAGAAATAGACCCCTGTTCCTATACCTGCGTACCAAACTGGAATCCAAAAATACTTTTTGTTATATGCCTGACCGAGGCCAGGTAGTATGGCTGAATAGAAAGCAGCTTTAGCTGGAGTTAGTGGTTGAAAAACATAAGCATTGAGACTATCGGCTTTTTGAACGGCCACTAAAGGGAGATCAGGTCGTGCCTCCTGTTTTTCCGACTTGTCCTGCGCCATAGCCCCAAAACAAACCATAAAAAACCCAAGAACTTGTAGCAGCTTAAGAATCACCAGTCAGAATTTTTTTCAATTCAGCCAAATCCTTTGGAGATTCAAAGGAAATACTGAGTTTCCCTTTACCATCGGCTTTAGCAGTAATATGCACTTGTCTGCCTAGCGATTGTGTCATTTTTTTTGCTGTTTCAGTGAAATTGTTGGCAGATTCATTTGAATTAACAACAGACTTAGGACTAATGAGTTTTCTGACAAAATCTTCTGTTTGTCTTACAGAAAGCCTCTTAGCAATTACCTTGTCGTAAACTGTCAGTTGCTGATTGGTGTCCGACAGGCCAATTAAGGCTCGGCCATGCCCCATAGAGACAAAGCCATCCCTCATTCCAGTTTGGATGATTGGGTCGAGTTTTAAAAGTCTCAAGTAATTGGCTATGGTAGAACGATTTTTACCAACGCGATCGCTAAGTTGTTCTTGGGTCAAATTAATTTCACTCAATAATCGCTCATATGATAAGGCAATTTCTATAGGATCTAGATCTTGTCTTTGGATGTTTTCAACTAAGGCCATTTCCAAAGATTCAGTATCATTGGCTATTCTAACAAAAGCTGGAACGGATTCAATACCTGATAATTTAGCTGCTCTGAGTCGGCGTTCACCAGAAATCAATTGAAATTTTTCGAACCCAATTTTTCTTACGGTAATGGGTTGGATGATGCCCAGTTCTTTTATTGACGAGGCGAGTTCAGACAAATTTTGATCGTTAAATTGCGTCCTGGGCTGAAAGGGATTCACCTCGATTTTGTCGGTGTCAATTTCGACTATACTGCCTATGAGCTGTGCCGCATTTTTGTCCTGAGCCGATTGAATGTCATTAGCAGGATCTTTGAGTAATGCTGACAACCCTCTTCCAAGTGCTTGTTTTTGAGTCGCTTTGGCCATAAATAGTTTATTTAGTAATCAGTTCTTTTGCCAAATCTATATAATTTTCGGCGCCGCGACTGTCAATATCGTAATTTATTATTGACTTGCCAAAGCTCGGCGCTTCGCTAAGCCTAACATTCCGCTGGATAACAGTCTTGAACACCATGTCGCTAAAATGCTGTCTCACCTCTGACTCCACTTGATTTGATAGTCGTAATCGAGAATCGTACATGGTCAACAACAAACCTTCAATATCCAAAGCGGCGTTGTGTATTTTTTGAACGCTTTTTATGGTGTTAAGCAATTTGCCTAAGCCCTCTAAGGCGAAATATTCACACTGAATAGGAATCAAAACAGCGTCAGCCGCAGTCAGGGCATTGAGTGTTAATAAACCTAAGGACGGCGCACAATCGATTAGGATATAATCGAAGGCCTCTTTTAGAGGTAAAATGGCCTTTCGCAGCATATATTCTCTGTCCTCTTTATCCACCAATTCTATTTCAATAGCCACTAAATCAATGTGAGAGGGGATGACTGACACATTCGGGGAACACCCTTCAACAATACACGCAGCGGCCTCTTCCGTATGTTCAAGTAATTGATAGGTTCCCAAAGTTTGTGCGTCCACATCAATGCCCAGACCTGATGTAGCATTGGCTTGAGGGTCAGCGTCTATTAAAAGCACTTTTTTTTCTAATGCCCCAAGTGATGCTGCTAAATTCACAGTTGTAGTAGTTTTTCCTACGCCACCTTTTTGATTGGCTATGGCTATAATTCTGCCCATAAGGGGTTTTAATTTTAAGTCCTAAAAATAATATTATTTGCTGTGCGGCAAGAAGGAATTGCGATAAATCAATCAACAATGTTTCTATCAATAGTTAACACAATTACAATTGCAGTCTCTAGTCAGTTACTAAAAAAAATCGTAATTTGGTTTTCATTAAAATTATAAATAAAAACCATGAAAATAATTATTAAATCTGCTTTATTAGTGCTTTTGACTCTAGGAATAAGTCATTTATCCTCAGCCCAAATTACGAAGACAGCGAGCGTCGAAGGAATAACGGAATACCAATTAAATAACGGTTTAAAAGTGCTCCTGTTTCCTGACAATTCTTCACAGACGATCACTGTCAATATTACTTATTTGGTTGGATCTCGTCACGAGGGTTATGGTGAGAAAGGTATGGCGCACTTGTTAGAACATCTTGTTTTTAAAGGAACTCCAAAACATAAAGACATTCCTAATGAACTCACCGAACGCGGAGCTCGTGCCAATGGCACCACTTGGTATGATCGCACCAACTATTATGAAACGTTCAATGCTACCGAAGATAATTTAGAATGGGCCTTAGACCTGGAGTCTGACCGTATGCTCAATTCATATATTGCCAAAAAAGACTTGGATTCTGAATTTAGTGTGGTACGCAATGAGTTTGAGAGCGGAGAAAATTCTCCTTCAAGAACCTTGTCTCAAAAAGTCATTAGAGCCTCTTATATGTGGCACAACTATGGAAATTCAACGATTGGCAATCGGTCTGATATCGAAAGAGTGCCAATTGATAATCTCAAGGCGTTTTACAAAAAATATTATCGCCCCGATAATGCCGTTTTGATGATTACGGGAAAGTTTGACCAAAAGCGCACGCTAGAATTGGTTGAAAAGTACTTTGGAGCTCTCAAAAATCCATCCACACCTCTCAATGAGGTAGCTACCGTCGAGCCAGCGCAGGACGGCGAGAAGCGCGTTGAACTTAAACGTGTAGGGGATTTGCAATTGGTTATGGCACTTTACCATTCTCCCGCAGGCTCTGATGTCGATTATGCCGCTTTGACCTTAGCTCAAAATGTTTTAACTGACGCACCTTCTGGAAGGTTATACAAAGCCTTAGTGGAAACGCAAATGGCTTCTAGTGTTTATGCGTCCAATCCTTTTACTAAGGATCCAGGCTACATCAACTTTAACGTCAGTGTCCCTTCAGAAAAATCTCTGCCTGCTGCCGAGGAGGTTTTAAAAAATGTCTTAGATGATTTAAAATCTAATCCAATCACCGAGGACGAATTGAAGCGTTCTAGATCCAATATTATGAACCAATTGGATCAGCTGAGCAGGAACTCCGGTGTGATGGGGACCTATATGAGCGAGTTCATAGGTGCGGGGGATTGGCGCTTGTCGTTCATTCACCGAGACCGAATTGGAGGCACTTCACTCAACCAGGTGAATGCTGCTGTTCAAAAATATTTCATTCCAACCAACCGAACCATCGGTACCTTTATTCCAACAGATGCACCCGAGCGCGTTGAGATACCTCATAACGACGGAATTAATGACTTAGTAGCCTCCTATGAAGGGAAAAAAGCGCTAGATGTCGGAGAAGATTTTAATGTTGCCTATACCAATATTCAAAACCAATTGGATAGCGGAGTTTTGCCTAATTCTGGTATTTCATTCGGATTTATCGAAAAAGCCAACAGAGGGGAAACAGTTTCCTTATCGTTAGCCATCAGAACAGGTAATGTCGATGACTTTATGAATCAAGGCATGACAGCTAATTTTGTTTCAGCTATGCTTAATAAGGGCACAAAAGGCCGCTCAAGACAGGCGATTGAAGATGCGTTGAGTGAAATCAAGTCCTCGGTTTATTTTAGTGGTAGTAATGGAAAAGTATTTGCCAATATCAACAGCACCAAAGAGCACCTCAAGTCGGCGCTGGAATTGATGACTGATATGATTAAGAACCCGAATTTTGATTCAAGCGAACTCGAAAAAATCAAAACTGAGCGTTTGGCCAGGCTTGAAGCCAGTGCGTCTGACCCCCAATTTCTCGCTGCACAGCGCATGAGTCAAATCAATCAGTTTTTCCCTAAGGGACATCCCAATTACAATCCAAGTTTTGAGGAGCAAGTAGAAATGATTAAGGCCGTTAGCGTTGATAAATTACAAGCCTATTATAACGCTTTCTATGGTATTTCCAATAATGCGTCTTTGGTTGCCATTGGCACCATGGATGTTCAAATGGTTAAGGCCTTCTTCGAAAGGAATTTTACAGACTTTAAATGCGATAAGACCTACACTGAAATTAAAAATCCTTACCAAAATAATATTCCAGCGAATGAAAATATCATTACTCCGGACAAGAAGAATGCATTTACGATTGGTATGTTGTCGATAGAAGCATCAGAAACAGACCAGGATAATGCGGCTCTTCAGGTGGCGGGAACCATTTTTGGTGGTGGATTTTTAAACTCTAGGGTGGCCACTCGTCTAAGACAACAAGACGGTGTGAGTTACGGTGCTGGTTCTCAAGTCAGTTTAGATAGCTCATCTGATGATAAAAACTCGACTTTAATCATATACGCGATTTATGCCCCAATGAATGCGGAGAAGGTGCAAATTGGTTTCAAAGAAGAATTGGATCGATTTATTGCCGACGGTATCACTCAAGATGAATTGAACAGCGCTGTAAATGGATGGGTTCAGGGCAAAACAGTGTCAAGAGCCAAAGACAACGAACTGTCGTCTTTGATCAATAATAATTTGTATTATGATCGCGACATGTCTTTCCATAAGGAGTTGGAGTCTAGCGTGACTTCTCTTACAGTTGATGCGGTCAATGCAGTTATTAAAAAGTACTTTAAACCTCTTGAAGACTGGACGGTTGTCAGCGGGGGCGATTTTAAATAATCAACTTACTTTAAATTAAAAAGACCGCTTTTGCGGTCTTTTTTTTATGTCATTAATTTTCGGAGAATAGTGATAGCAGCCTCGCTGATATTGCTTCCTGGTCCAAAAATGGCGGCGACACCATGCTTAAGTAAAAAGTCATAATCTTGTTTTGGGATAACTCCACCGACAATAACCATAATGTCCTCACGACCATAGGTTTTCAAAGCTCGGATTACTTCAGGCACTAAAGTTTTATGACCTGCTGCAAGGGATGAAACGCCTAGTATATGAACGTCATTTTCAACTGCTTGCTTTGCGGCTTCTTGGGGAGTTTGAAATAGGGGGCCGATGTCTACATCAAAACCGAGATCCGCATAGCCCGTAGCGACTACCTTAGCTCCTCTGTCGTGCCCGTCTTGACCCATTTTTGCAATCATGACACGAGGTCGTCTGCCTTGTTGTTGGGCGAAGGTATCGGACAAGGCTTTAGCCTCACCGAATTTAGAATCGTTATTTATGGCTTTTTGATACACCCCGCTGAATGTTTGAATTTCGGCCTTATATCTGCCAAAAACAGTTTCTAAGGCTGTGCTAATTTCGCCTAAGGTTGCTCGAACCCGTGCCGCTTTAATAGCCAAATCTAACAAATTTTTATCTGACCTTGCACCAGCAGTGAGTTCTTTTAGAACTTTGGCAACCTCAGTTTCATTTCTGCTTGACTTGGTGGTCTTAAGTCTCGCCAGTTGGGAGGTTCTTACGGCCGTATTATCCACTTCCAAAATTTGAAGGTGGTCGTCCTGATCGACCAAAAATTTATTGACGCCCACAATTATATCTTGGGTGGAATCAATGCGAGCTTGTTTTCTTGCTGCAGCCTGTTCGATTCTCATTTTGGGAATCCCCGCTTTATTAGCTTCAGTCATACCACCCATGGCTTCAATTTCTTCAATCAAAGTCCAAGCTTTTTGGGCGAGGTCATTGGTAAGGGATTCGAGATAATAGCTCCCAGCCCAGGGGTCGACGGTTTTTGTAATGTTGGGTTCCTTTTGAAGATAGATTTGCGTATTTCTTGCTATTTGTGCAGAAAAATCCGTTGGTAAGGCAATGGCCTCGTCCAATGCGTTGGTGTGTAAACTTTGAGTGCCTCCAAAAACAGCTGCTACAGCTTCAATGGTAGTTCGCGCAACATTGTTAAATGGATCCTGCTCCGTCAAACTCCAACCGCTAGTCTGGCAATGCGTTCTTAAAATCAGTGATTTCTTATTCTTCGGATTGAATTGTTGTACTATTTTAGCCCATAACATCCTAGCCGCTCTCATTTTAGCAATTTCCATAAAATGGTTCATCCCAATGCCCCAAAAGAATGATAAACGAGGCGCAAAGTTGTCAATATCAATTCCTTCCTTGATACCTTGACGAAGATATTCTAGTCCATTGGCAAGAGTGTAAGCCAATTCGATATCGTTCGATGCACCAGCTTCCTGCATATGGTAACCCGAAATACTGATACTATTAAACTTGGGCATCTTTTTACTGGTAAATGAAAAAATGTCAGAAATGATACGCATGGATGGCTGAGGTGGATAGATGTAGGTGTTTCTCACCATGAATTCTTTTAAAATATCATTTTGAATAGTCCCAGAGAGTTGATCTAATCCCACGCCTTGTTCCTCTGCTGCCACGATATAAAATGCCATAATGGGAAGTACTGCACCATTCATAGTCATGGAAACAGACATTTGATTTAAAGGAATTTGATCGAATAAAATCTTCATATCCTCAACCGAGTCAATTGCAACGCCAGCTTTGCCAACATCACCTGTTACTCTGTCGTGGTCAGAATCATAACCTCGATGCGTAGGCAGATCGAAGGCTACCGATAGGCCTTTTTGTCCAGCAGCTAAATTCTTTCGGTAAAAAGCGTTACTGTCCTCAGCTGTTGAAAAACCTGCATATTGGCGAATTGTCCAAGGCCGACTGACGTACATACTTCCATAAGGTCCTCTGAGGTATGGTGGTGTACCTGCACCAAAATTCAAATGGGTCAATCCCTCGATATCTTCACCGGTGTAATAGGGTTTTAAAGGGATCCCTTCGGCTGTCTGCGTAGAGCGCATCAGATCCTTTTGAGCCTTTGCAACGCTGTTGGATAAATTGATATGTTCGACAGAATGTCTCATGATTTTTCTTTATCTAATCTACTCAATTCAAGCGGTGCTGCTAATCTGCTGGTTTTAATCGATTTAGGGTTAGAGTCATAGACTGCTGTTGGTCTGAGTCTCTCCACTTGTGATGTCATTTGCTCCTTTTCGTTAACAAAAATATTGGCTCCAACCAGCACCATGTCTCCACGATCTAAGGATCGCTGTTCCTTTGTTGCACTCAATAAAATCATAGATTGGATGTGTTCCGATTGCAAACACTTGATAAACCCGCCTTTTTGTTCGATTTGTTTAAATATTTCCAATGCTTTCTGAGCTAATTTCTGGGTCAAGTTATTCAAATAATAACTGCCATCTGCCGGATTGTTCACCGCCTGAAAATAACTCTCGTTTTTGAGAATCAGCAATTGATTTCGCGCAATGCGTTGGCCGAAATCGTTGGGGTAGTGGTACTGAAAATCGTACGGTAAATTCACAATCGTATCAGCGCCACCAAGGATGGCGCTCATGCACTCTGTGGTGCCTCTCAATAGATTGGAGTTGTAGTTATAAATGGTTTTGTTACGCTCCGTTGTTTTGGCTAAAATATGACAAGGTAAATTATCCCACCCTAAACCTTCGGTTAAGGAGGCCCAAAGCCATCGCAATGCGCGGATTTTAGCTATTTCAAAAAAATAGTCAGATCCCACAGCAATTTCAAACATGAATTTGGGCAGTTGTGATGTAGTGTCAATAAGGTTAAGATATTCGTTAGCATGAGACAGTCCTAAAGCGAGTTGCTCTGCCGTGTTGGCGCCAGCATTTTGATATAATGCCATATCTACCGAGACATGATTTTGGTAGGAGGATGAAGTTTTTAGTCTTGTTTTAATCAGTTCAAGTTCTGTTGATGGGCTGTCGTGCCATTGTCCTGTTTTTGCCAAATGACCGATTGGATCGAGCTGGATAAACAGTTTCGATCGGAGGGTGTCCTCCAACTGATCTATTTTTGACACTCCACTTTCGGTGCAGGGCAGTTGAATGTGCCAGTTGATATCATAGTCGCTATACTTTTTCAAAAGTTCAAGCGCTTGCTCAATGGTGTAACTACCACCCAAACAGATGCTGTCTGCACCACCATTAATGGCTTTTAGTATAAAATCTGAAGATGCGTTGACCTTAGTGAATTCAATGTGTTCAGCTATTTTCCATTCGCCTGAACGATGAGGGATGTCGAGAGGACTGGCTTGGTCAGCGTGGTAAAATGGTACAACATCAATGCCTTCAGGACTCATCCAGCGCAGTGTTTCGAAGGTCTGGATTTTGAGCTCTGAAGCGATTTGCATTCGCCATTGTTTTGAGCTTACACCCTTAAAGCCGTCAAATAAATCTTGCTTAGACATCACGATTTTTTATTTATACTATCCTGAAATTCAATAATATATATGTCCTCGTCAGGTTGTTTGAGGTAAAAATGTTCTCTGCCGTATTCTTCAAGCCCTTCCTCAGTTTGAAGCTCTTTATATTCCTCTTGATCTTGTTCAATGGCATCTCTATAAAAAGTCTTCTTTTGTTCGAGCTGCTCAATTTCATCATTCAGTTCCTTGTGAATCAACCAAGAATTAGCATCAAAAAATAACATCCAAATTAAAAAGCCCACCCCAATCAAAAGGAATATGTTTTTGAAAGGTCGCTTTAGGTTTTTCCAAATGGTTTTGAGCTTTAGTGATTTCATCTGTTTCTGATGAGAGATTTGGCAATATTAATAGCTACAGTATTGTGATTGTTGTTCGGGATAATAATGTCTGCATATATTTTTGAGGGCTCAATGAATTCATCGTGCATTGGCTTTAAGGTGTTTTGATATCGGTCGAGTATCTCTGTCAAATCGCGACCGCGTTCAAGAGTATCTCTTTTTATGCGACGAATTAGTCGTTCATCAGCATCGGCGTGAACATACAATTTGATATCGAATAGGTCTCTGAGTTGGGGGTTAGTTAGCACCAGAATACCTTCTATAATTAGAACGTTACTGGGTTCTGTTCTTACAGTTTGACCCGTTCTGTTGTGTTGCTCAAAAGAATAGACAGGCTGATCTACTGCTTGTCCCATTTTTAATAATTTGACGTGTTGATAGAGCATTTCAAAGTCTATAGAGTCTGGATGATCAAAGTTGATAGCACATCGCTCTTCGTATGACAAGTGCGTGTTGTCTTTATAATAAGAATCTTGTGATATTAAATTTACCTGATCTTTGGACAGCTCCTCTAAGAGTTGATTAACTACTGTGGTTTTTCCGCAAGCTGTTCCTCCTGCAATGCCAATTATTAGCATAATCTTTGTCTTGTGTTTTCACAAAATTAAGATTATTTCTCAGCTTTTAATACTTTAGGCATGTGCTTATTGTTTTCTGTTGGCAAGCAGGGGAGGAGGCTCTCCAGTAAATGGATTCCACCGACCAATGGTCTTGACATCCATGCCAACAGCTCTTAGTACCGCCCGATCGCCATACCGTTGCCTCATTTTGTCCATAGCTATACTGAGGTTGGTTATTTTCTCGTCATTTTCAAATAAGTGCATTTGTTGCCCTCCTTCAACCAGATTACTGAAACGGATACCAACTAGTCGTACCAGTAGTCGTCTTTGATACAGGTTTTTATACAAATCCATAACTACAGGAGTCAGATTGTGATCCATGGCACTATATGGAATTTGGCGCTGCTGTGTGTATGTCTGAAAATCGGAATAACGTATTTTTACTGTTACGCAGGCCGTTAATTTATTACCGCGCCGAAGTTGATAGGCCAAATTTTCTGTCATTGCCATCAGTATGCTTTTTAACTTGATGTGATCGGTAGTGTCTTTTTCAAAAGTACGCTCCGTTGAAATAGACTTCCTTTCTTGATAAGGAATCACCGGACTGTGATCGATTCCTTGGGCTTTTTTCCAAATATCTCTACCGTGCTTTCCAAATACGTTTTGAAGCAATTCAATAGGCATGTCTTGTAGAGTTTGTATTTGTTTTACGCCTAAATCACACAAAGCCTTGTAGGTCACTTGGCCTACCATCGGGATTTTTTTAACAGATAATGGTGCTAAAAATGGCTTTTCGCTGCCTTTTATAATTTGTATTTCGTTGTTAGGTTTGGCTTCTCCTGTTGCAATTTTTGATACCGTCTTGTTTACTGATAAGCCAAAAGATATCGGCAATCCTGTTTCGTTGATGATTTTTTGACGCAGTTCCGATGCCAATTGCCGACAGCCAAAAAACTTATCCATTCCACTCAAATCGATATAAAACTCATCGACAGAGCTTTTTTCGTACAGTGGCACAGTGTCTTTAATAACATCGGTAACCTGATTTGAAAATTTGCTGTAAATACCCGTATTTCCTCTTAATATAATGGCCTCGGGACACAGGTTTTTAGCCATACGCATTGGCATGGCAGAGTGAATGCCAAAACGACGGGCCTCATAACTGCAGGAAGCTACAACACCGCGATCGGATGTGCCTCCAATCAATACAGGTTTGCCAACCAATCGATGGTCCAATAAACGCTCGCAAGACACAAAAAAAGTATCTAAATCCATATGAACAATAGCACGTTGATCTGTTGTCATGAGGCAATTTGTTTTGGAATTTCACTGTATCTGGGGTCTGGAATTACCGCCAATTGCTTCAGTTGAATGACTTCAATAACAATGGCATCGAATTCTTCGACTACTTTTCCTCTAATAGCATAAACACCACGTCCAATGACAGGATGTTTTTGAACTATAGGAGGGAAGTGAACTGTATCGATAAATCGACCTTTAAAGTCCAAAAAAGTGCCGAAATACATGCGGTCTCCGTTTTTGGTCCGGGCGCGTTTTAGAGCTATCAAATAGCCTTTAAGCTCAACTTTTTGATTGATGTGGTTGGGCAGGTCTTCAGCGCAGAGACCTTTTGAAACAGGAGTTTCTAATAGGTCAAACGGACTACATAACGGGAAGCCTAAAAGTTCAATTTCATCAAAAGCATTTTCGCTCATAGCAGTACTCAGACAAGGTATTTTATATGACTTTGGGCGGATATCGAAAAGATTGGCCACAGCCGACTCTTGCTGCTCCAAAGATAATTTGGCATGAGCCTCCCAAAGTAATTCCCGTTTGTTAGGATTGAGGCTGCGAAAGGCGTTGATTTTAATCAAAATGCTGATTTGGTCTAAGCTAATTGTCACGCGCTTGACAAAGTCATGGAAGTCTAAAAAACAACCATTGAGCAGTCGCTCGTTTACCAGTCGTATGACAACACTGTGCTCTAAACCGTGAAGAAACTTAAAGCCTATATAAAGAACTTTGCCTTGGACAGAGCTTTCCCATTGGCTTTGATTCACACAAGGTGCTTGGATGTCGGCACCGTTTAGTCTGGCTTCATTGACGTAGAGTTCAGTGCTGTAATAGCCTCCGAAATTATTGATTACTGCTGCCATATACTCAATAGGGTAGTGGGCCTTCAAGTACAAGCTTTGGTAGCTTTCAATGGCATAGGAAGCGGAGTGACCTTTAGCGAAGGCGTAGCCGGCAAAACTTTCAATTTGACGCCAAACCTCTTTAGTGAAATGGGGGTCTTTTCCAGAGTCTTGACAGTTTTTAAAAAACTGCTTTTTGACCGTCATGAACTCATTTTTAGAGCGGTATTTCCCAGACATACCACGTCTTAGCATATCGGCTTGGCCAAGGGTCAATCCTCCAAAATAATGTGCTACCTTAATGACATCTTCTTGGTAAACCATCACGCCAAAGGTGTCGGGCATGATGCTCAATAGAATTGGATTGACTGTTTTTCGGCGATTGGGCTCTCGCTTGCGTAAGATGTATTCTCGCATCATTCCCGAAGAAGCTACTCCAGGTCGGATAACTGAGCTTGCTGCGACCAAGTCCAAATAGGTTTCTACTTGAAGTTTTCGAAGTAACATTCTCATAGCAGGTGACTCTACATAGAAACAACCGACAGCGTTGGCTTGTTTGAGTAACTGCTTGACTTTTAAATCTTTTTTAAAATGTGGAATGTCGTGAATGTCTATAGGATTTTGACCAGGGTGATTTTGGGCAACAATATTTACGGTATCTTTTATTTTCCCCAAGCCTCGTTGACTGAGGATATCAAATTTGTATAAGCCCGCATTTTCTGCAGCAACCATGTCGAATTGTACTGTTGAAAATCCTTTGGGAGGCATAAAGCTTGCGCCAAAATAGTGTACCGGTCGATTGGCAATAATGATGCCTCCAGCGTGAATACCTAAATAATTTGGCAACCCTTGAAGTCGTTCGCTGTATCGAAGCACAAGTTGTGAGAGTTGATCTAGCTCGTTGGGATTGTATAAGCCTTTGCTGAGTCGGTCTATTTCGCTTTTAGGTAAACCAAACACTTTTCCCAGTTCGCGTATCGCAGCCCGTCGTTGAAAGGTATTGTAGGTCGCTATAAGAGCTACATGTTTGAATCGTTGGAAGATAAAACGGGTCATATTGTCCCGATCAGTCCAAGAAAAATCAATATCAAAGTCGGGAGGATTGACGCGATAGAGGTTGATGAATCGCTCGAAATATAAGTCCAATTCAATGGGATCAACATCAGTTATTCGAAGCAAATACGCTATAATGCTATTGGCGCCACTACCTCGTCCAACATAAAAATAACCCTTTTGTCTGGCATATTTTAGAATGCGCCAATTGATTAAAAAATAGGACACAAAGCCCATGGTTTTGATGGTTTCCAATTCTTTATCGATGCGATCAATAATTTTTTGACTGGTTTTGGGGTAGCGATAACTTAAACCCTGCTGGGTGAGGTGTTGTAGTAAGCGAAAATCTAAATCGGCATTGTCGGTATAGGTCTTTTGATTGTTAGAGTTGCTTATGTTAAAGTCGAAATCAGACTCACAAGCATCCAATAATTGATTGCTTTGTTTTACCAAATGAGGCATTTTAGAAAACTGATTTTCAAGGCTTTTTGGTGATATCAGGCAATGAGTGGGTTGGCTTTGTTGGTCTGCAGATAATTTACTAAGTAGGGTATTGCAGTCAATCGCGCGAAGCAGTCTGTGGGTGTTGAAATCTTTCTGATGTCGAAACGACATACTTTGTAGTGCAACTAATTTATGCGGCTGATTTTGCCAAATGGAAAACGGAATCCGATTCATGTCTGTTGGACTTACGCCTAAGTACTCGTGTGGTTTTAAATCGAACCTATGTCCAATGGCATAGGGATAAATAACCAAACTGTCCTTTAAGATGGGAGCCGTATCTGGAAGTGTAAATTTCGATTGATGTAGCAAGTCCGACAGATAAGCATTGATACTGGCAAACCCTTCGGCACTTTTTGACAACAAAATAAATCGTTGTTGGTGATCCACTCTGAAGTCGACGCCTACAATGACTTTGATCCCGTGCTGTTTGCCCAAACGAATTGTCTCTAAGCAGGCAGAAGTATTGTTGATGTCGGTCAGCGCAAATTGACTGACCTTGTGGTCTCTGGCCCATTCAACGAGTTCTTCAGGAGCTATGGTGCCGTGTCGCAAACTGTAATAGGAGTGGCAATTGAGATACATTAAAAGATATTGTTTTTATTTTAAACAAAATTAACTTGATATTGTAGCAAATCTTGCTTATTTTTGTAGTAATTAAAATTTCATATTAACAATGATTTATATTCACAGTAACATTCGTCATCTCCGTCATTTGAAAAAACTATCTCAAGAGCTTTTGGCCGAAGAGCTTGGTTGGACACGTTCGGTTATTGGTTCTTATGAAGAGGGTAGGTCAGAGCCTTCGGTCTCTAGGTTAATTGAACTGTCGGATTATTTCAAAGTTCCAGTGGATTTACTAGTCCGAAAAGATCTGTCTCGATCTGGCGCTACGTCGTTCATTGAGGTGGGTAACAAAAGAGTGTTATTTCCAATTACTATCAATGAATCTAACGAGGATTTGATTGAGGTAGTCACAGCCAAGGCTTCGGCGGGCTATCTCAGAGGTTATGAAGATCCAGAATACATTGAGCATTTGCAAAAAATTAAACTGCCTTTTTTGCCTACAGGAACACATCGTGCCTTTCCCATAAAAGGAGAATCGATGCTGCCAGTAAAAGACGGGTCTTATGTCGTGGGTAAGTTTGTAGAAAGCCTCAGTGATATTAAAGATGGCACCACCTATGTCGTTCTTACCAAAGAAGACGGGTTAGTGTATAAACGTGTCTATGATTTGACCGAAAAAGAAGGTTGTCTTTTATTGGTGTCAGATAATAAGTCTTACTTGCCTTTCAAGGTGCCAACCAATGAAGTATTAGAACTTTGGGCGTTCAGTTGCTGCATCAATACCCAAGAATACCATCAAGAAGAATTGAAACTAAGTAGTATCGCTCAAATGCTTCAAGATTTGAGGATAGAACTCAAAAGTATTGATCCAAAACTGGTGGTTTGATGTTGCTCTACAATTTGCAACCTACTGTCCCTTTTGCTGTTTCAATAAATCCCTAATTTCAATCAAAAGCACTTCTTCTGGACTTGGTGCTGCGGCCACTTTCGATTCAGACTCATTTTCCACGCCTAGTTCAGCCTCTAGTTTTTCTTTCATTTTATTAATTGCTTTTAAAGCGATGAAAATAGACAAAGCTACAATCAAAAATGTAATGATGTTATTGATAAAAAGGCCGTAACTGATAGCAATTTCTGCTAATCCATCGCCTGCACCAGGTTTAGTTTCGGGTTGAGCCGATTGAATCACGTATTTAAAATCGGCAAAATCTACACGACCCAAAAGACTTCCAATGGGAGGCATTACGATATCATTGACTAGTGACTTCACAATAGCACCAAAATAGGTGGCCATTATCAAACCTACCGCCAATTCAATGACATTGCCTTTGCTGATAAATTTTTTAAATTCTTTCATAATAATGGGTTTAAATAAAATTCGGTACCGAAACTTGTTGAAATTCTATGAACAGACTCTCAAGTCGATTAGGAAATGATGACAAACGATTTGCGAATCAACGACTCAAAGATAAAAAAAGAAACTGCAAACTGTTAATAACTTGAGGCCGTTGAACTGACTCAAATTAGGTATTTTTGAACCCTAAATCAAAGAAAAGTAATTATGTCTGAACAAGTCAAATGTCTTATCATAGGATCAGGTCCTGCAGGTTATACTGCTGCCATTTATGCAGCTCGTGCCAATATGAAACCAGTTCTTTATCAAGGTTCTCAGCCTGGAGGTCAATTGACCACTACCAACGAGGTCGAAAATTTTCCTGGTTATCCTGAGGGAGTTACAGGTCCAGAAATGATGATCCAGTTGCAAGACCAAGCCAAGCGATTTGATACGGACATTCGTAATGGATGGGTTACCAAAGTTGATTTTAGTGGCCCCGTTCACAAGGTTTGGATACATGATGACACTGAAATCCATTGTGAAACAGTAATCATTTCAACAGGGGCTTCTGCCAAGTATTTAGGTTTGGAGTCGGAACAGAAATACCTGCAATTAGGCGGAGGTGTATCGGCTTGTGCGGTTTGTGATGGTTTCTTTTACCGCAATCAAGAAGTGGTAATTGTTGGCGCTGGAGACTCGGCCTGTGAAGAAGCACACTATTTGTCAAAATTGTGTACCAAGGTCACGATGTTGGTCCGTAGAGACGAATTTAGAGCATCCAAAATTATGGCAGCACGAGTTGCTAAAACCGAAAATATTGAAATCTTATTCAACACTGAAACTGAAGAGGTGTTGGGTGACGGCCAAGTGGTAACAGGTGTTCGAGTAAGAAACAATCGTACCCACACGGTTCACGACATTCCAGCTACTGGATTCTTTGTGGCCATCGGTCATGAACCAAATACAGCCATTTTTAAAGACTTTTTAAATATGGATGAAACGGGATATATCAAAAATACACCTGGAACGTCTAAAACTAATGTCGCTGGTGTATTTGTTTCTGGAGATGCTGCCGATCATGTGTATCGTCAAGCCATTACAGCCGCAGGAACAGGCTGTATGGCAGCGCTCGACGCAGAGCGCTACCTAGCCGCATTCGAAGGTTAAGTTAATTTCTTGAGCGTACGCGACCGCCCGAACTCTTATTTTTGTGTATGCTTTTTGGGCTGCCGTAATATGTCACATCCCCACCACTGCTTGCGTTTGCGTGAAGTGTTCCGCTGACATTAATAGAAACATCAGCGCCGCTACTCGCATCAGCAGAACCATTGACCGCTGTTAGTTCTTTTGCTTTAACCGAGCTTCCGCTGCTTGCCTCAGCTTCTAAAGATTGGGTTGTTCCGGAGAGGTAAATGTCGCTACCACTAGAAGACCTTGCAACAATATGTTGTGCGCTCAATTCTAAATTGATATCCGCTCCACTACTTGCATTTACTTTCAAATCATCCAAGGCTAATAGCGTATTGCTTAAAACGTCACTGCCGCTACTTGCGGTCAAGGCCTCCAAATTAATGAAGGACAGTTTTACTTTTCTCGAAGCAGCACTGCGAATGGATTTTTCAGTAAAGATTCTCAAGGTCCCGCCAATAACTTCGGTTTTAATGAGCTTTAACAAATTCTCGTCGGCTTGAACCGTGAGACCTTCTGTGTCTCCTTTTGAAAGAAACAGATCTATACCGTTCGAAATTTCAATTTTATTAAAATCGCTCAGAACGCGTTCTTCCGATTGAACATTGCCATTGCCCTGAACACCTGGTCCGATGTGTGAAACCATCTGACAAGATAACATCATTAAGGTTAAGCTTATGGCCACAGCCATTTTGATAATTGTTGACATAATTTAAAATTTAGGAATTATTATAGGTTAAAATGTAATTTAGAGTATTGAAAGTTTGGACCAAATTGGAGGCTCCAATCTTCGCCCTTGAATTCTGTTTTAAAGTCGATACTCGTTTGTTCGTCACAATTCAAGCACTCGGTATCGTTTTTTAGAATACGCAGAAAATGTTCTTCACTTCCATTATCGAGAATATCACCGTAAAATGATGTGTTGCGATGAAATGAGTATGTATTCTTATCGGCATAAAGAATACTTCCCTCAGGAAGCAACAGAATGAGTTCAACCGATTGATCTCTGAAACGTTGTTTGATATCAGTTAATAAATAGGCATTCAATTTGAGTTTATTACCATCCACTTGAAATTGGTAATCAATGGCTTGAGCTCTGTCTTTTGCCTGTTGGTAGGAAGCTCCAACAGCCGATTTTTCAATGCTTAACGAGGCCTTGTCGTCTTTGGTCGATTGAACAATAAGTCGGATATCAGAGGAGTAAATCAATCGTTGGTCATCCTCGTCATAAACAATTTTAAGATTGTCAGTGTCTCGATGCAGGTCCTTGTCATAATAACGATTGCCAACCATTTCAATAAATAGTGTGTCAGAACTGCTTACTGGTAGTTCAGCCGTTGCATAATCGCTCGACCTCACACCAAAATCAGCGCCTTCTTGAATGCCTAAAACCAGGACGGTAATCAAAGCAATAATCCAAATGCCAAGCAGCGAAAACTTGGCAGTCCGGCCCATTAGATTTGATTTAGAACTCAAAATGGATATACCTAGCATTAACAAAAGAACTAAAGGCACGCCAACTAAAACAAAAGCAATGAGTGAAACGAGCCACAGTGGCCAACTACTGGTCAAGGCAGTTTCAACATAATACATCCACTCGGGATGCAAGAAAGAAACGGTTCCTAGTGAAAACAAACTTAAAACAAAAGAAATCAAAAGTATGGTCGTAATGATCATCAAAAACAGTCCAATAAATTTACCGAGAGCCTTGAACAGAAAGAGAATCAAATCGCCCAATACTTCAAAAAATGATTGAGAGCCTTTTCGGATTTTATCGCCAGTACTTTTGAGACTTTCTTTGTCAAAGGTATCAGCCATCTCATTGATGCCATTTTTCACATTTTGAAAACCTTCTTTAAAGGAATCTTCGATATTACTGATATTAATCGGCTTACCTTTCATTTGAAGTCGATCGGCTGTGGTTTTAGCTTCGGGAATTAAAATCCATAATAGGATGTAAAGCAAAACACCAGTGCCAAAACCAAAAAACAAAAGGATCCACCCCAGTCGGACATAGAGCGCGTCAATGCCAAAATAATAACTTAAACCAGAGGACACGCCACCGATATATCCGTTTTTAGTGTCTCTAAAAAACTTTCGAGGATAGTTGGTGAAAGATTTAGACGTTTTTTCTTTAGGTTGCTCGTCTTCCAATTGATAGTCCTCGGGTTGTCCCATGACTGCAATGACATCCGCTACATTTTGAGTAGTAATGACTTGCTTGTCTGAAGTAATGGCTTCCGAAAATAGTTCTGAAATTCGGGCTTCGATATCCGACATCACCTCGTCTCGCCCTTCATGATCGAGAGAGGCTTTAACGGCATTCAGATAGCGTTGCAGTTCAAAATAAGCAGTTTCATCAATATGAAAGTGAAGACCTGCTAAATTGATATTTACAGTTTTGTTCATTTTATTTGGCTTTTGAGGGTTTGTTATTGTTTTTAGTGACCATTGCCACGGAGGCATTGAGTGAGGTCCAGCTTTGGTGTAAATCGTTCAAAAAGGTGTCGCCCTCTTCGGTCAATTGGTAATATTTTCGAGGTGGGCCTGAGGTTGACTCTTCCCAGCGATAGTCTAAAAATCCAGCGTTTTTTAGTCGTGTTAGTAGCGGGTAGAGGGTGCCCTCAACAACCAATAATTCGGCAGTTTTGAGACCTTCTAGTAACTCCGCTACATAACCGTCTTTGTGCTTGAGCATGGCGAGAATGCAATACTCAAGAACGCCTTTACGCATTTGTGCTTTGGTGTTTTCTAAGTTCATATTAGGGTTATTTATAATGCAAAGATATGTTTATAAGACAGTACTATGCAATACAAAGTACTATATTTAACATTTTGTTAACACATGCAGCTGACTATTCTTTTGTCTATATTTGTTGTTATGACAGTCCATCAATTCAATACTTACATGATATTTCATTTGCCCTCGGCCTATTGGTGTGGCGTGCGATTGAAACAATTGACATCTGAAAGAGCAATGACAACAGTGAGTTTGTCGTGGTTTAACAAAAATCCGTTTAGGTCTATGTTTTGGGCTGTCCAGGGCATGGCTGCAGAGTTGGCATCGGGAGCCTTAATAATGGCAAAGATCAAAGCTAGTGGCAAACGTGTTTCTATGTTAGTTGTTCAAAATGAAGCCATTTTCACCAAAAAGGCCGTTGGTCGGATCATCTTCACATGTGAACAGGGGCGTGATGTGGATCATACTTTGAGCTTGGCCATGACCACTGAAGAAGCTAGTACTGTTTGGCTGACTGCCTCAGGAATTGATGAGGCCGGGGATCAGGTCGCAGTTTTTAAATTCAAGTGGTCGGTGAAATTAAAGTCTTAAAAAATCTCATTGATTGGCCTGTAATTATAAGCTAGGCTGTTTTTAACGAAAGGAATTTATGCATATCAGTGATATTTTGCAAGTAGTCGACCAATTGAAAAGCACGGCACTTCCAGGCTGGGATGCGCAGTCAAAGATGTCTCCCCCTCAGCGAAGCACCATGAAAGACTTCACCGAAGCCATGCGTCATAGTGCAAAAAAAGCGGCGGTAATACTGTTGTGTTATCCCGATCTCACTGGATCGGCACATCTGGTTTTAATAGTCCGGAATACTTATAATGGCGTACATTCTGCACAAATTGGTCTTCCAGGTGGTCGTCCTGAAAGCCAAGATGTTGACTTGACAAGCACAGCGTTGCGAGAAATGGAAGAGGAAATTGGCTTTAAGCCCTCCGAAGTGCGAGTGATACGTCCGTTATCGCCTTTATATATTCCTCCTAGTAATTTTTATGTTCAGCCTTTTTTGGGTTTTACTGAAAAGGTTCCCAACTTCCAAAAAGATGATCGTGAAGTTGCTCAAATCCTTGAATGCCCTTTGGACGATCTTATCCAGTTCCAAAGAATTCTAGCTGCTGTTTCTTTGCCTAAATCGGATTTTAAGGAGGTGCCTATGTACCTATGGCGAGGTCATCAGATTTGGGGAGCTACAGCTATGATCCTAAGTGAATTGAAGGATTTGTTAAAACAAGTGGTTTAGTTTTTCTATTTTTGTGACTGGGAAAATCTGTCAAGGCTATGGGGATATTTAAAAAAAACACATTCGGGCACAATCTACTGATCAAAACCTGGGTGATTCGTATTTTGGGCGTATTATCTCATCAGCGTTTTAATGGATTTAATAAAATGAATATTGAGGGGTCTCAAATTCTTCGCGAGTTACCCGAAAACAATGTTCTGTTTATTTCAAATCACCAAACCTATTTTTCCGATGTCATTGCTATGTTTCACGTTTTTAATGCGAGCCTGAAAGGACGCGATGATTCTATCAAAAATGTAGGGTATTTGTGGAGGCCGAAATTAAATTTATACTATGTCGCAGCCAAAGAGACTATGAAATCTGGGTTATTACCAAAAATCATGGCATATGCGGGTTCTATAAGCATTGAAAGAACATGGCGAGCTGGTGGCCAGGATGTCAATCGTCAAGTCAAAATGGGAGATATTTCAAGTATTGCCAAGGCCTTAAAGGATGGCTGGGTGATCACCTTTCCTCAAGGCACTACAACACCTTATAAACCGATACGCAAGGGTACTGCGCACATCATTAAGCACTACCAGCCTGTGGTCATTCCTTTAGTTATAGATGGATTTAGAAGGGCATACGATAAAAAAGGTCTGCGGGTCAAGAAGAAAAATATAATCCAACACATGTGTATCAAACCTCCTTTGGAAATTGATTATGCCAATGATTCGATTGAAGATATAGTGTTAAAGATTGAAATGTCAATTGAGCAACATCCTTCCTTTCTTAAGGTTGAAAAAATTGTTTCTGCAGAGGCTTAATTCTTTGGTCTAATCTTCAGTTTCTTGTAGCAATTTATAATTGGCCTTGAGTCTTCTCAAAAGTGTGCCATAGGTTAACCAATAAATCAGTAAGATCAACATTGCTGCCGCAATTAAAACAACTATTGTTACTAGAGCTAGCCTCAGATAAAAGGATTTATCAGGCTGCATGGCTTGTATGTCCTTTATGGTCGCCACTATTTCCGGATCGTAGTTGACCAATAAAATTAGCGAAGTGAAGGTGCCTATAAATAGTAGTAATAGATTGAGGGTTACATAGAGTCTTACTGTTTTTCTCGTTTTGAGAATTTTAGACATGAGTTGTTGGGTGTTGTCAACCATCGAAATTCTGTTGTAATTGCGATAAAACACAACCAAAAAATAGCCAAGAATGCCAAAACTCAAGAGTTCCAGTCCAATTGAAAAGTTGGAAAAAATTTCAGAATTCGAAAGTTCGTTAAAGGATTGGTCGCGAAAAACCAAGGATAAACTGGCCCAGAGCGCAAATTCTAATACACCAAACACAAAAATCCATTTGACCAAGTTGGAAGATTTTCGTTTAAGGATATCGATGATTTCTTCTTTATCGTATTGGATAAAGTTTTTGGATTGATCTTTCCATTTGCGTTTAAATTGATCTAAAGCGTCCATCTTTTAGGGATTGATCATTGTTTTTATTTTTTTCTTAATGCGATTCATCTTGACTCTGGCGTTAACCTCGCTAATACCTAATGTTTCACTTATTTCTTGATAATTTTTATCTTCCAAATACAAAAGCACTAGTGCCTTATCGATATCATTCAATTCACCGATGGCCTGATATAAAGTGGTCATTTGATGATCACTGGTGCCGTCATAAGGTTCGGCTATCGAAGCGTTTGGAAAATTTGAAATATCCATTTGATGCTTGTAGCGTTTTTCTTTTCGGTATGATGTTATTGCAGTATTTAACGCCATCCGATACATCCAGGTGCTGAACTTAGATTCGCCCCTAAATTTTGGATAGGCCTGCCACAGTTGGATGCTTATTTCCTGAAACAAATCATCATAACACGCCCTGTCTCTAGTATAAATACGGCACACCTTGTGAACAATATTTTGATGAGATTCTGGAAGTTCCAAAAATTTCCCCTGCAGCTTCTTATCTAAAGTAGTATATTCAATAGTAAGTAGGGCTTTGTATAAAAATATTACACATTACATACGATTATTCTATAATTCCTCCGCAACTCACCCTGCCACCAGCATCGCCCGTAGGCTGAGTTATGAAGTCATCAGTACCTTGATGCACAATTATAGCCTTGCCCAGAATGTTCATTTTAGGGTCTTCGCAATCCAAACACCACTCAGTAGTTTTAAATTCAATAATTCCGTCGCCATTCTCATCTGCTTTGAAATTACCGACATCACCGCGGTGGTAACCTAGCTCAGAACCCCATTTGCCATGAGGTTGAGCCGTTGGGTTCCAATGGCCCCCACTAGATTTGCCGTCATCTGAAGAGCAATCTGCTTTTTCGTGCAAGTGAAATGCGTGAATCCCGGGTGTAAGCCCTTTTATTTTTGCACTGAGGTAAACCGTGTCTTGACGCTGGCTGAATGTGACCTCCCCAACAGCCGAACTGCCACTCTTTGAATTGAGATAAACTTGGACTGAAGATTCAGAGTTATCAGTTTTTGAATTGTTCGTTTTACAGGACAATAGACTTAATGTAAAGACTACTGCTAGCAGGTAGATTGAAGTTTTCATGATATATAAATTTTTGTTTGCCATAAAGTTACATTTTAAAAATCAATTCACAAGAGTTGTGAGTTTGTCGAAAAAGGGCTATTTTAGTAAAGCCTAAATCAATCTACTTATGAAAAAATATATAGTTCCCGTTGACTTTTCTGACCACGCTGAATATGCCCT
>JAURRA010000030.1 GCA_030835825.1 Flavobacteriaceae bacterium | reverse complement strand
TTCTTCCTCAACGACAACAAGATGAAAATTTTCCGCAAGGTTTTCCGCAAGGTTTAGTAGAAATTTTAGGAAAATACGGACTAAACTGAGAGGTGTACCTCTTTCAGACCCCTTTAAAATGGGGTTATTTAGGGTTTATAGTAGACTTCTAAGCAGACGGTCATAGGTTCTAATCCTATCGCGATCACGAATAAAGAGTACAACTAAGAAAAAACGCCAAGCTTGCTTGAGCGTTTTTTTGTTTGTAGTGTTTTCAGCACGGAGTGTTGCCAAGATATTTAATCCTATTTCAATTCCTCAAAACCTTTCGTGTAAACAGCATGTTTTATTATTTGAGTACTGTGTATGTTAGCACCTATCTCCAGTTATATTTTATATCTGTCATTCAACTTAATGATGCCGATTGTTAAAAATCCGTTGTCCCAATGGTCAAAAAATGTTTCAAGTGAAAATGGCCTCCTGAGAAATAAAACAATAGTCTACAGATAATTCCATTATTGCTAAATCAATATTTTCAAATAATATATTTATAAATCACATAATTTTACACGACATTTTATGACTATTTTATAATTAGCGATAATTTATTGCGATTTATTAAATTTATTTCAGGAAAAAGCACCAATTTTATATGTTCAAATTCATTTTATGAGAGCTTTTATTAGAGGAACAGGTTCATACGTGCCAAAAAACGTTGTAAAAAATTCACATTTTGACGCCATAGGATCATCTGATGCATGGATATATGATAAGCTCGGTATAAAAGAAAGGCGTATCTCTACTGGAGAAACCACAAGTGATTTGGCCTATCAAGCTGCTCTTGTAGCTCTTTCAGATGCCGATTTGACGCCACTGGACATCGATTTGATTGTTTTAGCCACTGCCACGCCCGATCGGCCAGTGCCTTCATGTGCTTGTTTTGTCCAAGAAAAATTGGGAGCCCACAGAGCGGTTTCATTTGATATTTCTGCAGTTTGCTCAGGAGCCTTGTTTGCTGCTGCTACTGGTGCTCAGTTTATCGAATCTGGCATGTATCAAAATGTACTGATTATTGGGGCAGATACTTTTTCAAATATCACGGACTGGACGCGTAGAGATGCTGTATTTTTTGGTGACGGTGCAGGAGCTTTTATACTTTCTGCTACCGAAGAGGACAAAGGGTTTTTAGATTTTGATTTGCATACTGATGGTAGAGGAAAGGAACATTTTACCATTCCCTCTGGTGGTTCGGAAACACCTACCACCAATGAAACGATAGCCGAAGGAAAGCACTTTTTTCAAATGAATGGTAAAGAAGTATTTAACACTGCTATTGAGGTTGTTCCCCAAAGTATCAATGCCATATTGAAGAAGAATAAGGTAGACATTGGTACGGTCAAATGTATGTTACCACACCAACCGAGCATCAGAATTTTGCGGGAAGTTGCGCAAAGGGTGGGCTTGCCTTTTGAAAAAGTGAAAACTAATATGGACCGCTATGCCAATACTTCGGGAGGTACTATTCCAATTATCTTAGATGAAACTTTAAAAAAAGAATCCTTTGAGTCTGGAGACTTGCTTCTTTTTGCCGCTGTCGGCGCAGGGTGGACCTGGGGAACGGCTCTATACAAATGGTAACCAATTTATAATCGAAGCATATGTTAGCAAATAAGACTTTTTTAATCACAGGAATAGCAGACAAACATTCTTTAGCCATGTATGTGGCTAAAGAGGTCATCAAGCAAGGTGGCCAAGTGATTTGTACTGGTTTGGGGGTCAGTCCCCACCATCACAATCTTTCCGATAAAGCAAAGGCCTATTTGGATAAAACCTTTCAAGACTTCAAACGGGCTGTAACAGAAGAATTGGGCCACACCTCAGTGGAAATTTTGGATGTCACCCTCGATGATAATATGGCGTCTTTTGCTCAGAATCTTGCTGAGAAAGGGGTAAAACTCCATGGCTGGCTTCATGCTATAGCCATGGATAAAACCATCAGAAACAAAGAAGTTAAACCTTTGTTGGAGGTTACTAAAGCTGAATTTTGTGATACTATGGAAGTCTCCGCTTTTTCACTGATACGACTGACCCATTTCTTAATCAAATACAAGGTATTGCAAGCCGGAGCCTCTATTTGCTCCTTAAGTTATATTGCTGCTGCCAAGGTTACTTTTCATCCCTATCGGAATATGAGTATCGCCAAAGCTGCTCTCGAACGGATCACCATTGAACTCGCTGATGAATTGGGCAGATCCCATGACATCAGAGTCAACGCACTGCGGTTTTCAACCTATATGGGTAGTAAGGCTGGCAATGCGACGCTAACCGAGGAAGATTTGGCTACGGCGGAGAAAATGAGCCCATTAGGCAATGCCTTCCCCTTAGATTTGGCTCACGAAGTGGTACATCTTTTTAGACCCGACTTGAGAATCACTGGAGAAATTCGGCATGTGGATGGTGGATATCACATTACGGGCTAGCCGATTCAATTTTTCTTGTTTTAATAATGCAGCCTTTACCAGTTTGATCAGTCGTAAAGAAGAGGTAGCAGTCACCACCGTCTTTAAATTTAAATTTTTTTCTCAAGGTTTCCGCGGAGTCGGGGGCATTCCTCAATTTGACGTTGGCGCTATTGATTTTTAAGCTTTCAAAACCTTTTTTATTGTAGGTCGTTATTTGTTCGACTTTGAAACTATGGCCTGGAAAACTCAGCAGTTGTTTAGAGGTATATAGATGGGTATGAGGATGCAACTTGTCTAATCCCAGCTCAAGCGCTATATGATCGTGTATACCTGCTTTAAGCACACAGGCCAGTGGCTCGTAGAGATAGTTTTGAATAGGGCAGATGGAAGGCGCATCTTGTGCTATCGGCCAATCCGTTAACTGTTGCCAATTTCCCGACTCGCTCAAATTAACAGCATGAATTTTCGGGTGATCAGAGTAGTTGGGGTCCAATAACCACAGTAACTCTTTGACTTCGTTGTTTACTGCCACGACATAAACAGAAGAGACGAAGCGCAGCTGCTTTATGCCCAAGCTGATGTCTAATAGAGGGGCTGTTTTGATCATTACACGGTGGGCTTTGTCGACAAGCACATCCATGTGGTCTAGGATATTTGGAGTACAATCTTCAAGTCTAAACACTCGTTTTTGGGTATCACTGCGCCGGGCAGGGTCGAGATAAATTATATCTGTTTTGACGTCTAAAGTTTCTAAATACTTCAGTCCGTTAACTGCCAAACAAGAGATGTTGGGTTGTTTCAATAAGGTAAAATTATGTTGAACCATCGCCGACAACTCGGTATTAATTTCGCAGTGGGTTACCTTGTCGACAACGCGAGCAAAATAAAGAGCATCAACTCCAAAACCGCCAGTGAGGTCGACCAGAGAGCTGCCGTTAACCAAGCTGCTTTTAAAGGCGGCTGTAATTTCTGAAGAGGTTTGTTCAATATGTAGTTTGGGCGGATAGAGAATCGAAGCGGTATTGAACCAACTTGGCAATTTTTTCTGACATTTCTTTTTGGAAATGATTTGCTCTAGGATGATTTTGGTGTCAATAGTATCAAAATAGGGACCTCCTAAAGCTAATTTAGGGATGTCATCGATGAGATGATCGTTAATAAAGTTTTGAACGTCTTGCTGCAATAATGCGTTCATACTATAGATCCTTAGTCAGTCCTTGAACGATTTTGTTTTGAGATATAAAGGTTTTGAGGATGACTTTGACCACAGTATAGGCAGGAACGGCGACAATCATTCCTAAAATTCCAAACAGTAAGCCAGCGGCTAAAATGACAATAAAAATTTCAAGAGGATGAGATTTTACACTCTTGGAGAAAATAATGGGTTGACTGAAAAAATTATCGATCAATTGACCGGCCATGAACCCAACGGCTACCCAGGTTACCTTCGGAAGAATGACAGCGTTGAAGTCGGCTTCAATATTACCAATCATGGTTAAGGCAATCATCAACACTCCAGCAATCATAGGGCCAACATATGGAATGATATTGAGAAGTGCGCAAAGCAAGGCAATTACAACAGCATTTTTAACTCCTAATATCAATAAAACAGTGGCATAAAATACCAGTAAAATTGATATTTGAAAGATAACCCCAATAAAATATCGAGAGAGCAAGTTTTTAATTTTCACAAAAGAAGTTTGAAAGCCTGATTCCCATTTGGCTGGCGTTACAGCGATCAATATTCGTTCCACCAAATCACTGTCTTTCAAGAAAAAGAAAGCGATAAAAAAGACCGATAACATACCAATACTTAAACTGCCAAAACCACTGACTACAGCGTTGAAGAGGTTAGGGATAATATTGAAATCGATATTCGACAATAACTGAGAGCTGTCTAAGCTGTTGCTTAGGTCGATATTACGGTTACTGAGGTATGAGATAAGTTCGCTGTACTGAGCTAAAATGGCTGATTCCAATTCACCGATGTTCAATAAAGACAGATTCTCACCTTGCTCCACCACCATAGGAATAAAGAGCTTGAATAAACCGACAATGACAAACACAAAGAGTGCCATGGTAAGCACGGCAGCCGAACTATTCTTGAAACGGAGTTTGGTTTTCAAAAACATTACTATAGGATGGCCTATTAGCGCTACCACTGCTGCAATAATCATATAGAGCAAAATGGTTCTTAGAGCATAGAGAAAGTAAATCAATGCTGCAATTCCTACAACTGCTCCCAGGGCCTTTAAAATACCTTTTGAAATTTCATTCGATGTCATAATGTTAGTTTTTAAAAACGTAGCTGATGATATTAGCACCCATTTGTAATGCTGTTTGGCGCACTGTTTCGGGATCATTGTGAATTTGAGGGTCTTCCCAGCCATCTCCTAAATCACTCTCAAAGGTGAACAAAAGTAATAAACGACCTTCAATTTCAATGCCTAAAGCTTGAGGTGGAAGGCCATCGTGTTCATGTATTTTTGGTAGACCATTTGGAAAGGCATAAGGTTCTTCAAATAGGGGATGATCATTTGGTAGGGGCATTAGACTCCGATTGGGAAACACAGCTTTTAAGGCATTTTCCAAATAGGGCCGCATGCCATAGTTATCGTCAATATGCAAAAAGCCGCCGGCCAATAAATAGGTTCTCAGCGTTTTAGCTTCTTCTGGACTGAAATATACATTGCCGTGACCAGTCATATACACATAAGGATATTCATAAAGGTCTAATCCAATTTCAGCGGTTTCTACTTGCGATTTGATATTGGTATTAATGTTATCATTACAAAATTGAATCAAATTTGGCAGGGCTGTAGGGTTACTGTACCAGTCTCCACCACCGCCATATTTCAGTACAGCCAAGGTTTGACCTTGACTCCAGAAGGCCATACCAGTAAAGACCAAAGTGAGTAAGACTTTAGAACGAACCATAAACGGAATTTGTTAAAGCACAGGCCAAAAGGGCTGCAGTTTCTGTCCGAAGACGTTGATCACCTAAAGTTACAGGTTTAAATCCGTTTTTCAAGGCCATGTCTATTTCTTGGTCCGAAAAATCTCCCTCAGGACCTATAAGTATCAGGGTATTTTTTTCAGGATCGACAGCTTGGAGAATTGAAAGCTTTTCGCCTTTTTCACAGTGAGCTAGCAGTTTAGAGCCGTTGAATTCTTGCTTGAGAAAATCAGACAAGGCACAGGTCTCTAGAATCGCAGGCAAATAGGTTCTTAATGATTGTTTCATCGCCGATTGAACTATCTTTTCTAGACGTTCTGTTTTGATATCTTTCCGCTCACTTCGTGCCGCGCGAATCGGGGTGATACTTGTTATTCCTAGTTCTGTTGCTTTTTCCAAAAACCATTCAAAACGATCTGTTTGTTTGGTTGGGCAGACGGCCATATGGACTTCTTTGGAATTTGGAGTAGTGTAACTTTCTTGTTTGACCGTGACCTCACAAAGTGACCCAAACTGAGTCATAATCTCACATTCGAATAAAAATCCTTTTCCATTGGTTAGAAAAATTTGATCGCCAGACTTTTTCCTCAGCACCTTTAAAATGTGCTTACTTTCTGCCTTAGAGAAGGTGAATGAACGTATACCAGATTCAATTTGTGGTTCGTAAAATAGTTGCACACTTTCGAGTTGAGTTATAAATCAAAGATACCAAAACTATAACACCTTTAGAACAAATTAAAATTTAAGACGGGCGCTTACTTCGAGTTGGTCAGAATCTGCGGTGCCGGTAATGAGTTTTAAATAGCCGCAAATACCAATCATGGCAGCATTATCAGTGGTGTATTCAAATTTCGGCAGATAGGTTGTCCATCCGAATCGAGCTTCACCAGACTTTATAGCTTCACGTATTCCACTATTGGCCGATACACCGCCACCTATGGCAATGTGTTTGATGCCCGTTTCACGCGTTGCTATTTCTAATTTGTCCATAACGATTTCCACTATGGTGTTTTGGATAGACGCGCAGATGTCATTGATATTCTGATCAATGAAATTCGGATTGACTTTGGTTTCTTTCTGAATGAAATGTAAAATGGCTGTTTTTAATCCAGAAAAACTAAAATTCAACCCATCTACCTTGGGTTTGGTAAACTGAAAAGCGTTAGGATTGCCTAGCTTTGCCCGTCGATCCATTTCAGGACCCGCGGGATATCCCAAGTGAAGTAATTTTCCACTTTTGTCGAAAGCTTCACCTATCGCATCGTCAATGGTCTCTCCTAAAATAGTCATTTCAAAATAATTGTCCACTTGCACGATTTGAGTGTGACCACCTGAAATGGTAAGCGCTAGAAAAGGAAAGTCGGGAGACTGTTCATTGGCATCATCAATAAAATGGACCAAGATATGGCCTTGCATATGGTGAATACCTAAAGCTGGAATACCCAATCCCTTGGCCATTCCCTTGGCAAAGGAAGCACCCACCAATAGGGATCCCAATAAACCCGGTCCCTGGGTAAAGGCAATAGCGTTCAATTCACTCTTTTTTATACCAGCCTGTTTTAAGGCGGCTTCAACTACAGGTACAATGTGCTGCTGATGCGCCCTTGAAGCCAATTCAGGAACAACACCACCGTAAGCCTCGTGGATTTTTTGACCTGCAATTACATTACTCAAAACCACATTGTTACAGAGTACAGCCGCGGCTGTATCATCACAGCTCGATTCAATTCCTAAAATGTAAACTTTTTCGGACATGCTTTTAACAGTTAGGCATAATAGTTGTTATTTTGTGTCATCTTAGCAACAGCAAAGAAACAAAAAATCAGTGGGGAGAGGGTAAACCTTAAGACAATATAAGTAGCATTCAGGCCAATATGACCTTTAAATTGAAGAAGCCAGTTTTGAAGTGGATAAAACGCCTTACAACTGGTGGATTTGCCCTATTGCTTTTTTTATCCATACTTCTTTCTATTCCTCAAGTCCAGACCTTTTTGGGTCAATTGGCTACGAGTAAAATCAACGATAATTTCGGAACGGATATTACCATTGGTCAAATCACCGCTAATTTTAAAGGGGAGGTGGTGTTAAAAAATATCATGATCAAAGATCATAGGAGGGATACCTTAATTGCCGCCTCTCGCTTGAATACTTCTGTTTTGAATGTGAGAAGAATGATGGATGGAGATTTAAATTTTGGCGCGATTAATTTAGACGGTTTGCATTTTATATTGCGCACCTATCGGGGAGAATTACAGACAAATCTCGATTATTTTGTTGAGCAACTTGAAGCTTCTCCAAAGCCTGGGAGGAAACCGTCGCCATTTCTTATGAAGGCCAAGACCGTTCATATCAAGGATGCTCAGTTTGCCATAATCGACGATAATAAAAATAGTCATTTGGATTTTGAAAAATTATCCATTGACGCCACAAAGTTCTTGATTGACGGACCCAATGTTTCTATGGCTATAGATCACTTGGGCTTTCTGCATAACAGCGGCCTAGAAATAAAGAATCTCTCCGCAGATTTTACATACACCTTGAGCGCTATGGATTTTAATGATTTGCAGATCACTACACCAGCGTCCAATATCAAAGGACAATTAGGGTTTGCATACCAGCGCGAAGACCTTAAATTTTTTAATGACAGAGTTCATATTCATGCTTCTTTTGATACTATTGACTTGTCAACCAATGACCTAGGGTTATTTTATCAAGGGTTTGGTGATAACATTAATTTTAGAGGCAGCACCGAACTTTCGGGTACCCTGAATCAACTGAAAGTTACAGACTTGACTTTAAATTTTGATCAAAATGCTACCTTAAGCGGTGATATTGAGCTGTTAGATTTATTTAATGGAGATAGCGGTTTGGGGATTGATGGTAAAATAGATCAACTAAAGGTCAATCGTTACAATGTGTCCAACCTATTCCCGAGCCTACTGAGCTCAAATGCTCGAATAGTTTTAGATAATTTGGGTTCTTTTGATATTTCAGGGGACTTTGAAGTCAGCCAGTCTGCCATTGATGCCAATATGGATGTTCGGACTGACTTGGGAGCCTTAAATCCCAAAATGACATATGCTATAGAGCAAAACACTTTGACGGGCGTATTTCAGTTATCACAATTTCATTTAGGCAAATTGCTCGATCTCAATGGGCTTGGGTTGGTTAGCGGTCAGGCTAAATTTGCACTGGCCAATTTGGATCGTAAGGACATTAGTGTTGAGGTAGAGGGCGATCTCGAGGAACTGACTTTTCGAGATTATAGGTACCGAGACACTTCGTTTAATGGCATGTTGGTTTCTGATGCATTTGAAGGTCAGTTTCGGTTTAGAGACGAGTCTTTGAATGCCAATTTCGATGGTTCTGTATCAGGTTTGACACTTCAGAAGCAATTCAATTTTGCTGCACATATTCTCGAAGCGGACTTGAAAGCCATGAATTTAGCTTCTACTGAAAAAGAGGCCCTTTTTTCTGGGCATTTACTGATTCAGGCCGAAGGCGCAAATATTGACAATGCTCTCGGTATTGCCTCTTTCTATGATATTACTTATCGCAATCAGGATGGGAATTACACCTTTGAAAATTTTGATATCACAGCAACTTTGGAGGAGAAAAATCGACTGATAAAAGTCAATTCTCCAGAGATCATTTCAGGTCAAATCTCTGGTCAATTTAAATTAACAGAGTTGAAACAATTGGCGCGAAATTCTTTAACACACATTTATAACTTAGGTGATAAATATGAGGTATCTCCAAATCAGTCCGTCGATTTCGATTTTACGGTATACAATAAAATAGCTAAGATTTTTTCAACTTACCTGAACATAGGCAACAATGGTAGGCTCTATGGACATATGGAGAGTAATTCAGAGAAGTTAAAGGTCAATGTGACTGCACCGTATTTAGCTACGCGTGATGTTCTGATCGAGAATATGTTTTTAGAACTTGATAATAGAAATCCTGTTTATAATACATTTCTTGAAATTGGCGCTGTCAGTACTCCTTTCATAAAAGCCAGAGACTTTAACCTGATCAACCTTACCCGAGAAGACACCCTGCTCATAAAGACGAATTTTAAAGGAGTGGAGGGAAGTCTAGATAAATTTGATTTGAACCTGTACTACGCCACAAATGAACAAAACAAGTCGGTCTTAGGATTCAGGCGATCAAATATAATTTATCAAAACGTACCGTGGGTATTGAATCCTGAACGCGACACAAATCATAAAATGGAGTTTGATAAGAGCTTTGAAGATATTCTAGTATATCCAAGCTTATTGGTTCACGAGAACGAAGAGATTCAGATGAGTGGCGCCTTGTTTTCCGCCCAAGATGAGGCGTTGGATCTCAAGTTTAAAGATGTAAACTTAGGGCATATTTTACCTGTTATTGATAAATTCAAAATGTCAGGAATTGTCAATGGTCAATTGTCATTAAGACAGCAGGAAAGCCAATTGAAACCAACGGCAGATATCTTAATCAACAATTATGTTCTTAATGATTTCGCAATTGGTGATTTCGATGCAAAAATATCTGGAAAAACGTCTGCAGAATATGATGTCAAAGCCAAATTATCCAATGCTTTTATCGAGACTATATCCATAGAGGGCGGATTGAATTTCGAGGAAAATGCTCAAAACATTAACCTATTGCTTCAGCTGAATGGGGCTCTACTAGATCCCTTAACACCTGTGGGTGGTGATATTATTACTGACATCAGAGGCGAAGCGTCAGGAGTAGTGTTAATTTCAGGAAGTTTCGATGAGCCGCAATATGAGGGCCAATTGATTTTGGATAACGCAGGTATTGCTGTCCCTTATTTAAATGTGGATTATAATTTTGACGGGGATACAAAGATTCAATTAGAAGGTCAATCTTTTGAGTTAAATAATTTGAATTTGGTAGATTCTGCTTTTGAGACACGGGCAACAATGGGAGGATCGATTCGGCACTCAAACTATAAAAATTGGATACTTGATCTGGACATCACCTCGCCTAGAATGCTTGTACTGAAAACCAACAACGACAAAAAACCTTTGTATTACGGTACGGCATTTGTCGGAGGAAATATTGGAATCAAAGGCCAAGCGGAGGCATTAGTCATCAATGCCGAAGTTTTGACTCAAAAAGGAACCACTTTTGTTATTCCCTTGAACGAGACTGAGGTACTGAGTAACAGCGATTACCTGACCTTTATAACACCCGAGGAGAAATATAACACCCTTGGTATTGAGCGATGGAACAACAACGCTTTTAGAGGGTTAGAACTTGATTTTGATTTAGAGATTGACGAAAATGCGGATATTGAGATCATCCTAGATCCCTTGACCAAAAGTGGTATTCGCGGTTCGGGTAACGGCGGTTTGTTGGTTCAAATTAACACCAACGGTAAATTCAATATGTATGGAGATTTTATTGTCTCTAAGGGCGTATACAATTACATTTACGAACCCATAATTAGAAAAGAATTCAAAGTACGCCCTGGTGGCACTCTGGTTTGGAATGGGGAACCTACCAAAGCCGAAATAAATGTAACCGCTGTCTATAGTCAATTGCAGGCCAACCCCTCAATACTTCTTGATAATCCCATCAATCGAAGTATTCCTGTGGAAGTAGAAATCCAGTTAAGCGGGGAGCTTGAACGTCCAGAACCGAACTTTGATTTGCGTTTTCCGAGCGTCAATAGCGCACTGAACTCTGAGTTGAGCTACAGGCTCAATGATAGCGAGAGCAAACAGTTTCAGGCCCTGTCTTTACTTGCAACTGGAGCTTTTACAAATCAACTTAGATTAGATGAACAAGCTGTCTATGGCAATTTGGTTGAGCGACTATCTGCTATTGTGAACTCGGCAATTACCGGAGATAATGATGCGATTCAGTTGGGGTTGGACTATCAATTGGGCAGAAAAACTCAAGAGTACATTACAGAAAACCGAGTGGGATTGTCTCTCTCTGGAAAAATTAGTGATCGGGTTCTTTTCAATGGTAAAGTTGGAGTGCCATTTGGTGGGGTCAATGAAACAGTGGTAGCGGGTGATTTTGAAATCCAAATACTACTCAATGAAGAACGCACTTTGACGCTGAACGTTTTCAATAAAGAAAATGATATTCAAAATTTTGGCGAGGCCATATTTTTCACCCAAGGTGTAGGACTCTCCTATGATGTGGAATTTGATAATCTGAAAGACCTGCTTCAAAAGATATTTCAACCAAAAAAGACCAATTCAAAGGAGTTGAAAAATGAATCCAAAGAACAGAATGCCGCACCACTCAAGGGATTTATGAGTTTTAAAAATCAGTAATGCAGCGTATTAGAAAATAAATGACACTATACATTCCGTTAAAGCTTAAGTTTATTAAATTTGCTTCTCAATAAAAATATGGGTACTGACATTAAAAAGATTGGCGTTTTTACATCTGGTGGAGATGCACCAGGTATGAACGCTGCGATTCGCGCTGTTGTGCGAGCTGCCGCTTACCACAAAATCGATTGTCTGGGTATATACCGTGGTTACGAAGGCATGATTGAGGGTGACTTCAAACACCTTACTGCCCGGAGCGTAAACAATATTATCAATAAGGGAGGGACGATTTTAAAGTCTGCACGCTCGGTGGCGTTTAGAACGCCCGAGGGGAGACAACAGGCCTATGACCAATTGGTCAAGGCCGAGATTGATGCTCTTGTCATTATCGGAGGCGATGGCTCATTTCATGGGGGTATGGTCTTCCAAAATGAATTTAACATTCCGGTCATAGGTATTCCAGGAACCATAGATAACGATATTGATGGCACCAATTATACAATTGGTTACGATACGGCATTGAACACGGTGGTTGAAGCGATTGACAAAATTAGAGATACGGCCAGTTCTCACCGCCGATTGTTTTTTGTAGAAGTTATGGGGCGCGACGTTGGTCACATTGCCTTGAATGCGGGCGTTGGTGCAGGTGCTGAGGAGATTTTAGTTCCAGAGGAAGATCTGGGATTGGATCGTTTGTTAGAGTCTTTAAAAAGAAGCAAAGACACTGGAAAATCATCTAGTATTGTTGTCGTTGCTGAAGGAGATAAAACAGGGAATAATGTGTTTGAACTGCGCGACTATGTTGAGGCTCACTTAAAAGAATATGAAGTTCGTGTTTCTGTTTTAGGACATATGCAAAGAGGCGGGGCTCCAAGCTGTTATGACAGGGTATTGGCAAGTCGCATGGGCGTAAAAGCTGTCGAATCATTACTCGAAGGGCACAATAACGTGATGGTAGGTACCATCAATAATCAGATGGTTTTGTCGCCATTGGAAAATGCTGTCAAAGGAAGTACACAAATTAACCATGAACTGCTAAGAGTGTCTGACATTCTTACCATTTAAATTTAAACCTAAAGAAAATGACTAAAGTAAAAATTGGAATTAACGGTTTTGGTCGCATCGGGCGTATTATGTTCCGCGCTGCGATGACACGAAATGATGTAGAGATAGTTGCTATTAATGATTTGCTTGAGGTGAAACATTTGGCCTACATGCTCAAGTATGACTCGGTTCACGGGAATTTTGATGGTACTGTTGAAGTAGAAAACAATCAATTGGTTGTCAATGGCAAAGCCATCCGCATAACCGCAGAAAGAGATCCAGCCAACATCAATTGGGGTGCTTTGGATATTGATGTAGTTGCTGAATGTACCGGGATTTTTACAACTCTAGAAAAAGCCGAAGCCCATCTTAAGGCGGGTGCAAAAAAGGTTGCTATTTCAGCACCATCAGCAGACGCACCAATGTTTGTTATGAGAGTTAATTCGGATAAAATTACTGCCGCAGATACTATCGTTTCAAATGCCTCTTGTACTACTAACTGTCTGGCTCCTGTGGCCAAGGTGTTGCATGATGAATTTGGCCTTGTGGAAGGACTGATGACTACAATTCATGCGGCAACAGCCACTCAAATGACAGTCGATGCACCTTCAGCCAAGGATTATCGTTCTGGACGTTCTGCTTTGAATAATATTATTCCGGCTTCTACTGGTGCGGCCAAGGCTGTTGGTAAGGTAATTCCTGAGCTCAATGGAAAACTTACTGGCATGGCATTTAGAGTGCCAACAGTAGATGTTTCTGTAATCGATTTAACGGTGAGATTAGAAAAACCTACCAGTTACGAGGCTATTAAGGCTGCCTTTAAGAGGGCTTCCGAGGGAAGTCTCAAAGGGGTGTTGAGTTATACTGAGGATGCCGTTGTGTCTCAGGATTTTGTAGGGGATTCGCATGTGAGTTGCTTGGATGCTTCCGCGGGTATTGAGCTCAGCCCAACTTTTTTCAAGATTGTGTCATGGTATGACAATGAGTATGGTTACTCTTCGAAATTAGTGGACCTCATGGTCCACATTACCACCAAGGTTTAATCTTTGCACTGTGATAGTTGTTGCAGATAGTGGCTCAACCAAGTGTGATTGGTTGCTCGTAGATGACAAGGGTACTCCTTTGTTTGAGAAACAAAGAACTAAAGGATTAAACCCAGCCATTTTGGTTCGACCAAAATTAAGATCCACCATTGCTAAAAACAAAGTGATGGCGGCCGAACGTGAAAAGGCAACTCATGTTTACTTCTATGGTGCGGGCTGCGGAACAGCTAAGCCATCCAGAATGCTCAAAGAGGTCTTGGAGGAGTATTTTCCCAATGCGGTTGTGGATGTTAAAGAGGATACCTTTGCTGCGGCATACGCCGCGGTAGGTGCTGAAATGAAACCAGCAGTCATTTGCATTCTCGGGACGGGATCGAATTGTAGCTTTTTTGATGGAAAAACATTGGATCAACGTGTAACATCTCTTGGTTATGCGGTAATGGACGATGCTTCTGGGAATTATTTTGGCCGTAGATTGTTAAGAGATTACTACTTTTCATTGATGCCCGAAAATCTAAAAATTTCATTTTCAGAGCGTTATGACCTTGATTCGGATGTTATCAAGGCCAAGTTGTACAAAAAACCTAATCCCAATGCATACCTAGCGTCTTTCGCTGAATTCATGTTTTTGAACAAAGAATCTGAATATATTGAGGAATTAATTAAGTCGGGTATTCGTGAGTTTGCCAATACAATGATTTTTCAATTCAAAGAGCACTTGCAAGATTGTCCTGTTCACTTTGCCGGATCAATAGCCTTTTTCGCTCAAGAAGAAATTCGAGCAGTTGGTGAGGAAATGGGTTTCAAAGTGGGTGTGTTTGAGCGACGACCTATAGAAGGTCTCATCAGATACCACGTCAATAAACTTGCAAACAGCAAAGATTAACGCACCGCAATGGCGCTGATTTCTATATTGACGTTTTTAGGTAAGCCAACTACAGCCACAGTTTCGCGAGCAGGAGCTACACTGTTTTTAAAGTAGGTAGCATAGATCTCATTAACGGCGGCAAAATCTTCCATTGTTCTGAGAAATATAGTGGTTTTCACTATGTGCTCCATACCCATTTCTGCAGCTTCTAGGACAGCCTTTATATTGGTCATCACTTGATGTGTTTCAGACTGTATATTATCTAAAACTAATACGTTCGTATCAGGATGCATGGCAATTTGTCCGGACATATAAAGGGTATCACCTTTTAGAATAGCCTGATTATAAGGTCCGATAGGTTGAGGTGCACGGCTCGAAATGATTGCTTTTTTCATGATTGAAACTATTATAACTGTTGGTCTCTTTGGCGGCGTTTGTCGTATTTAATATCGCTCAATATACCCGATTTGATGCCAATGAAAAAATTCCATTGTTTATAGGTGCTGAAAGGTACCCACGAAAAGTTCATACGCCAGGACAATAAATCCCTTTCAAATCGCAGTTGGGTGAATGTAAACCCTGTGTTTTTTAGGTCATATCCTGACGAAGCGCCTACGCGCCATCTGGGTGATATTTCAATATCGCCTGAAAACATTAGAGAATGCGACGAAATTTCTCTTTGCCCTATACTGTTAGCATAATTCATGGCATAAGAAACCCGAAGATTCCAAGGAATGGTGTACGTAAACAAATCGTTTTCTTCAGATGCTTCGACGCTATCAGCTCCGTCGTCCTCAGAAAATCGCCTGTCCGCAAAATCCTCGGCCCGCCCAAATAAATCATCATCTCTTCCGCCATTTCTTACTGTTTCAGATTGGCTGCGGCTTCCCGAAGTACCTTCAGAGTCTTTGGATTGACCGCCTTTTAAATTATAACTCATGCTGACGTTGGCACTTGTCATTCTAAACAAACCACCACCATTGCTGATATTGAAGGTGTTGATTTTCTTGTTGTTTTGGTCGAGGGCATATGGATCGAAGGTGGCACCGAAATTTAAATTCAACTCTTTATTAAACAGCTGTGTACTACCTGTCATATTCACTGGGCTGAGATTGAGAGAATCTGCTGACAAATTATAATTGGTGCTGAAATTCAAACTGTTTAAAATCACAATTTTTTTGGATTCCACTTCGGTACTATCTTTGGAGCGCACTTTGGCCTCAATATTATTCCCCAGTGAAAATCCTATTGAGCTCGAATATCTGTTACTTGGCGATCCAAACATTGAGCCTTCAAAACGGGTATATTCAACATCGGCAGTGGTATTGCCATCGGCATCTATGACTTCATAGGTGTCGTAATATTGGTCAAATGAAGGATTTATGTTGTAGCTAATGGACGGTCTAACCACATGACGAATTGCTTCTATCTTAGAACTCTCCTTGAAGGGGAACATGCCATAAACAGTAGTTCCAATACCCGTACTGAAATTGTAAGTTCTAAAAGCATCAAAACCTTGAATGGGCGTGGTCACCACGGTTTGTGTCTCTTGGTCAAAAGATTTGGAAATGGTTTCGAAAGTCCAATTTTCTTGAAAATTTGTACTGGTACTTACACTGAGGTGCTTTAGAATTTTAAAGTTAGTGGATAGTGGTATGGTGTGCTGCATGCCTTTTTTGGCATTGTCAAACATTTCCTTTTTCAGAAATAGTGAATCTGTGGTTTGAATGCGCTGCTCACCTCTGACGTTATATTGAAACTGAATATTCTGTAAAATACCTTTTTTACCACCATTTTTAGGGGCAAAAGGAAACATTCTGCCTACACTACCTTGAAAGGTAGGTAGTGTTAAATTGATTTGCTGGGTGTTGGTGTTCTGAGAATGGGTTGCTGTCAAACTTACATTCACCGCAGGCTCACCAGGAAATGACTTGGAATAGGAAATCGACGAGGCCAAAGTATTGTTTAAGGCACTCGAAATATTCAATTGATTGATCGACTCCCTAAAATAAGTACTGCTACCAATATTGACGGAGGCCGAAAAACGGGAATTGGGATTCGATTTAGAATCCTTGTTGTGAGACCATCGGAGATTGTAAATATTTGATTTTGAATAATCAGGAAAGCCTTTTTCACTTGTGATTAAATTTTCAAATCTAAAACTCAAGTTACCATTAAATTTATAACGTTTGTTGTATTGATTATCCACACGCAGTCCGTAGCTGCCATTAGTATAATAATCTCCAACTACTGCTAAATCTAAATAATCGTTCACAGCAAAATAATAGCCGCCATTTTGGAGAAAATAACCCCGTTCTGCTTGCTCTCCAAAGGAGGGTACAATGACACCAGAACTGCGTTTATTTGTCAGCGGGAAAAAAGCAAAAGGAACACCTATTGGGGTCGGCACATTGTAGATATACATATTCGTCCAACCCGCAACGACTTTTTTGCCGGGCACCGCCTTGAACTTTCTCATCAAAAAGTAGTACTCAGGATCCTCTGAATCGGTCGATGTGGTGAATTTCCCCCGATTGATAAAAAGTAATGAGTCATTCACTTTTTTAGTCAGTTCGGCCAAAATGTTCCCACCGCTTTGTTCGGTTTTTGAATTCCATATCAAAGCCTTTTTTGTAGTAAAATTGAATCGAATTGAATCGGGTTCTATCACATCACCACCCTGAGTAAAGACAGGTGCCTGGGAGTAATTCCCCAAACTGTCTTTTATTCTTCCAGCGTTAACCTCATTTGTTTCGTAATTGATCGTAATTACCCCAGCCTTTATCGACATGTCTTTGTAGGTCATATCAGCTTGATTGTAGAGGTAAATGGTTTTTTTCTTGGTATTAATTGAGGTGATGTCTTTGGCGTTATAAGTTAAAATGCCTTCCAGGGCGCTTTCTGGCTTTTTGATAATGGAGTCTGTTGGGACACTAACGCTATCCAGACGGATGGTGTCGCGAACCGTTTCAAGTGGTTTTGAATCGGGTGAGGTTTGTGCAAAACTGTTTATAAAAACTGTAAAAATCAGTACACGAAAGCAGTAAGTAGCGTTTGTTGACAATGTTTATTGCTGTATTTTTGTAGAAACGGTCTGATTTTTGACTACGCAAAGTTACGTATATTTTTGTTCTAATGTTTGTGGCCTATACCTTTAACAAATTTCATTAATGACTTTAAAGACCTTTCTTTCTTCAATTTTAATGCCAACAACGATCTGTTGTTGTTGCCTGCTCTTTGCGCCGGCTATGTTTTCGCAAAACGAGAAGTTTAAGGTTGTATTAGATCCAGGCCATGGTGGTAAAGATCCAGGGAATATCGGAAATGGTTATAAAGAGGCCATAATATCGCTTAGTGTAGCTCTTGAGGTAGGAAAGATTTTGGAGGAGAACAGTGGTATTGAGGTGTCGTACACAAGGAAATCCAACGTGGCAGTAGATTTATACTATCGTCCAAAAGTGGCTAATAGTGTTGATGCCGATCTTTTTGTTTCTATTCACTGTAACTCCCATTCCTCTCAAGCCAGTGGTTCAGAGACTTTTGTCATTGGCCCAGCCAGTAACGCTAGAAATTTTGAGGTAGCTAAAAAAGAAAATGAGGTCATTTTCTTAGAGGAAAATTACGAGAAGAATTACGAGGGATTCGATCCAAACTCACCCGAATCCTTGATTGGTCTATCACTAATGCAAGAGGACTTTATCGATTTGAGTATACGTTTAGCTGAGTTGATTGAGTCAAACTTTGTAAACAAGGTGAAAAGAAAAAGCCGTGGCGTGAAGCAGAGTAATTTTTGGGTATTGCACAATACCTACATGCCCAGTGTGCTGGTCGAATTGGGCTTTTTGACCAATAATGAAGAGGGACCATTCTTAAACAGCAAAGTTGGTCAAATGAAAATGGCATCTAGTATAGCTGACGCCATTCTTACCTACAGATCGGAGATGGATTATTTTGTTGATTCTGAACCTATTGTTGCTGCCGTTGATAAGACAGATCAAAAGAAAATTCAGCCTAATATTGTCTTTAAGGTGCAGATAGCATCCGGTTCAAGGAAAATGAAAACCAAAGCACGTAATTTCAACGGTCTAGAGGGGGTTACGGTTGAAGAGTCGAATAAATTATACCGGTATTTCTATGGGGCATCATCGTCCTATTCAGATGCAGTAAATCAGCAAAAAATGGTGCAACAAAAAGGTTATCTCGAGGCTTTTATAGTAGCTTTTGATCGGGGCGTAAAAATTCCTATTAAGGAGGCTATTGAAGCTTCGAAGAATTAAAATTTATACCTAACTTAGCAAGCAAAATCAGTACTTTTGAAGTTTACCAAAGAAATTAAAACTGCCGTAGTTGTCCTCACAGGAATCCTACTCTTTATATTTTTGTTTAATTATTTAAATGGTCAAAACCTTTTGATTGGATCAAGGACCTTTTATGCGACCTATGCCAGTGTTGAGGGACTCACCAAATCTGCTCCTATCACAGTCAATGGATTTAATGTTGGCAGCGTTGTGGGTATGGAATTAACACCAGATGGACAGAATGTGCAACTCACATTATTAATTCAAGATGATGTTGAATTTTCTAAAAACTCAAAAGCTCAAATCTACGAGACTGGTTTGATAGGTGGAAAAGCTGTAGCCATAATCTTTGCAAATGATGGCGCTAGGCCCGCGGTTAGCGGAGATACTTTGACCTCTGAGGTCAAGGATGGTTTGACAGAATTGGTCAATCAAAGATTAACGCCTCTTCAAGAGAAAATCGAGGCCATGATGGTTAGTGCCGATAATTTGTTGAAGAATGTCAACGACATTTTTGACGATAGAACTAAAAATCATTTAAGAAGCAGTGTTGCCAAATTAGATAGTACTCTATCGGGTATTCAAATGTTAACGAGCTCCGCTGAATCCATGTTACGGGATAATTCCTCCAAGGTGGCCCAAACGTTTGATAATGCTGAGCAATTTTCAAAAAACTTGTTGTCAATTTCAGATACACTTACGCAAGCTGATTTTGCTGGAACTATAAATAGGCTAAACAGTTCTCTAGAAGCGGTCAGTGCTTTGTTAGAAGATATCGAAAAAGGGGAGGGCTCGGTAGGTAAACTTTTAAAGGACGACCAGCTGTATGAAAATATTGATGGCGCGACCGCTCAACTAAAAGCTTTGTTGCAAGACATGAAATTGAACCCTAAACGATATGTCCATTTTTCAATTTTTGGCAAGCGCCCGAAATCATACGATTTAAAAAAAAATAACACACTAGAGCTTAATAAAGACGAATGATGGAGTATTTGCCAAACATTGTTTTTGCTGTACTTCTTCTTTCTGGAGTGCTTTTTTTCGCCAGGAATATTGGTAAAATAAGGCGAAATATCGCCTTAGGAAAAGATCTGGAAATATCCGACTCAAAAAAAGAACGCCTAAAGAATCTTCTGATGATTGCCTTAGGTCAAAGTAAATTGGTAAGTCGACCTGTTTCTGGCTTACTTCATATTGTTGTTTATCTTGGTTTTATCATCATCAACATTGAAGTACTAGAAATAATCATTGATGGTCTGCTGGGGACACATCGGATTTTATCGGGTATAGGACAAGCTTATGGTTTGCTCATTGGGGCTTTCGAGATATTAGCAGTTTTAGTTCTGTTGGCTGTTGTGGTATTTTGGTGGCGTAGAAATGTTCAAAGAATCGCTCGTTTCTTAAATCCTGAAATGAAAGGGTGGCCCAAACAGGACGCGAATTTGATTTTATATTTTGAAGTCGTCTTGATGGTTTTGTTTTTAGTGATGAATGCCACGGATGTAACTTTTCAGGAAATGAATTCTGGAAATGTTATAAGTCAATTTATAGCAACTTGGTTTTCAGGCTTCTCGGAGTCAACACTTCACATGATCGAAAGAGTGGCATGGTGGGTGCATATTGGAGGTATTCTTATCTTTTTAAACTATTTATACTATTCGAAGCATCTCCACATCTTGTTAGCCTTTCCCAATGTTTACTATGGTGCAGTCAATCCCAAAGGGCAACTTGATAATATGGATGCCGTGACTAAGGAGGTTAAACTTATGTTGGATCCCAATGCAAATCCCTACGCCACGTCTTCAGAGGACCCTCATGCCATTCCAGACAAATTTGGTGCTAGTGATGCCACAGACTTAAATTGGCTTCAATTACTAAATGCCTATTCTTGCACAGAATGCGGACGGTGTACATCTGAATGTCCTGCTAATCAAACAGGAAAACTTTTGTCGCCAAGAAAAATCATGATGGACACCAGAGATCGTATTCAAGACATTGGGGCGAACATAGATGCCAATAATGGAAGCTTTAAGGACGACGGTAAGCAGTTGTTAGGAGATTACATCAGTACAGAAGAACTTTGGGCCTGCACATCATGTAATGCCTGTGTAGAGGCCTGCCCGATAAGTATCAATCCGCTGTCCATTATCATGGATATGAGAAGGTATTTAGTCATGGAGCAATCGGCCGCTCCAGTAGAATTGAATAATATGATGGGTAATATCGAAAATAATGGTGCCCCCTGGCCGTATAATCAAATGGACCGATTGAATTGGTCTAAAAACAATTAAAATAAAGACTTATGTCAAACATTTCTAGTGCAGATAAATTTTTAAAAGAGACCTCACAAGGTGACGATAAAATCAGTCCTGTTTTACCAGATCACATTAAAAACTATCTCATTGATATCGATGGTACTATTTGCGATGATATCCCCAATGAAGAACCAGAACGTATGGCTACAGCTCAATTATACCCCGATGCTCTTGACACACTTAATCGCTGGTATGAAGAGGGTCATTTGATTTGTTTCTTTACTTCGAGAACCGAAAACCATCGCCAAGTAACGGAAACTTGGCTAAAACAAAATGGGTTTAAATATCACAGTTTATTGATGGGTAAACCAAGAGGCGGTAACTACCATTGGATTGACAATCATTTGGTTAAGGCTACCAGATATAATGGCCAGTTTACGGAATTGGTTTCTAAAGAAGTGACAATTCAGGTATTTGACGATCAAGTATAATAAAGACCTATGAGTGAAGCACTACAAGTACCAACAATGGCCGAATTTCAGCAACAGGGCAAACAGCCTGAGGTTTTATTTTGGGTCGGATGCGCGGGTAGTTTCGATGATCGCGCTAAAAAAATTACTAAGGCATTTGTCAAACTTCTGAATAAGGCAGGAGTTGAGTTTGCGGTATTAGGAACTGAAGAAAGTTGCACCGGCGACCCCGCTAAACGGTCGGGAAACGAATTTTTGTTCCAAATGCAGGCCATGACAAATATTGAGGTAATGAATGCCTACAGTGTCAAAAAGGTCGTTACAGCTTGTCCGCATTGTTTCAACACCCTCAAAAATGAATACCCTTCATTGGGTGGAAACTATGAGGTGATGCATCACACCCAATTTTTAAAATCTCTATTGGAAGAAGGACGCCTTACGGTTGAAAAAGGTCAGTTTAAAGGTAAACGTATCACTTTTCACGATCCATGCTATTTGGGACGTGCTAATAATGTCTATGAGGCGCCTCGTTTGTTATTGGAAAAGCTTGATGCCGAATTGGTTGAAATGAAGCGTAGTCGAAAGAACGGCTTGTGCTGTGGTGCGGGTGGCGCTCAGATGTTCAAAGAGGCAGAAAGTGGTCAAAAGGAAATCAATATCGAAAGAACCGAAGAAGCCTTGGACACTGCGGCCAATATCATTGCAGCTGGCTGCCCCTTTTGCAATACCATGATGACAGATGGCGTTAAAAACAAGGAAAAGGAAGCTCAGGTTCAGGTCATGGATGTTGCCGAAATGATTGCCCAAGCTGCCGATCTATAACTATAAAATATGCTAGTTCCATTCGAACAACTTCCCGAAGCATCAAGAGTTTGGATTTATCAATGCAACAGAACACTTTCAACCGATGAGATAAGCATTGTTAACGATGAACTGAAGACGTTTTTGACCCAATGGACCGCTCATGGTGCCCAGCTTAACGCTGGTTACGATTTGCCTTACAGCCGCTTTATTGTCTTGGCCTTAGATCAATCTGAATCTGGAGCAAGTGGCTGTTCTATAGATGCTTCGGTCCGTTTTATTCAACATTTGGAGCAACGCTTTAATGTCGATTTATTGGATAAAATGAATGTTTCTTACAAACAAGGCGAATTTGTAGCATATAAAACATTGTTAGATTTTAAGAAAATGGCCAAAGATAAAGCAGTGTCGAAATCAACTATTGTGTTTAATAATTTGGTAAACAATATCGCAGAGTATAAATCAAATTGGGAGGTTCCGGCTGAAGAAAGTTGGCACAATCGTTTTATGAGTAAATCTTGAGGTCTATGCGAATCAGTATTTTTTGTATTCTGACATTATGGGGCTTCAACTGGGCTTTGTTGGCACAAAATGACCCGCTCTTGGACAGCCATCCGGAGGCTCAAACTCAGTGGGTGGATAGCATTTACTCCAACATGAACTTGGATCAAAAAATGGGTCAATTGTTTATGGTTCAAGTTTTTTCAAATCAATCGCAAAAGGATGCCCAATTTAATGAGCAATTGATAACATCTACTCAGCTGGGAGGAGTGATTTTTTCAAAGGGGGATCCTCTCAAGCAGGCCGAATTAACAAATAAGTATCAAACATTGACCAACCTGCCCTTATTAATAGCCATGGATGCCGAGTGGGGATTGGCCATGCGCTTAGATCAAACACATGCTTTTCCGTTCAATATGACCTTAGGCGCTATTCAGGATAATGATTTGATTTTTGAAGTCGGAAAGCAGATTGGAAAACATTGCAGCAGGCTAGGGGTACACATCAATTTTGCCCCAGTCGTGGATATCAATACGAATCCAAATAATCCCATAATTGGGTCCCGGGCATTTGGATCCGATAAGCATTTGGTCATAGAAAAATCCAAATACTTTTTAAAAGGCCTGCAATCTGAAAATATGCTGACTTCGGCCAAGCACTTTCCTGGTCATGGCGATACCGACCAAGATTCTCATAAAACTTTGCCGACTGTTGACTTTCCAAAGGAGCGTATCGAAAGGGTTGAATTGGCACCCTATCGGGCTTTGATCGATGAAGGTCTCAATGGGGTAATGGTAGCTCATCTCAATGTCCCGACGATTACTCTTACTGAAGGACTCCCATCTTCATTATCTCATGAAGTAGTGACTTCTTTGCTTAAGAATCAATTGAATTTTCAAGGATTGATATTTTCTGATGCTTTGAGTATGAAGGGAGTAGCCGACTATGATGAGCCTGGTGAAATCGATCTTCAGGCATTTTTAGCTGGCAACGACGTCTTACTGATGCCCGAAAATGTTCCAAAGGCTATTGAATTGTTCAAAAAGGCCTATGAGTCAGGAAGACTGTCCGAAGATCGCTTGAGCCATTCGGTCAAGAAAATTTTAAAGGCCAAGTTTAAGGCAGGATTAAACAATTTCAAGCCAATTGTTACGGATCATCTTATTGCAGATTTGAATGATCAAAAGAATACTGCACTCAATGAAAGGCTAATGGAGGCGGCACTTACTGTTTTGGTCAATGAGGATAAGGTATTGCCAATTCAGGATTTGGAGCTGGAGCGTCTGGCGTATGTGCGATTAGGAAACGGAGACTCCGATATTTTTCTCCAAACCATGAATAAGTACGCGCAAGTCACGCCGTTGGTAAATAATAATTTAGATGAATTGAACCGTCAATTGAAGCAATTCAGTAAAGTGATTATCGGATTTCACAAGCCCAGTTCAAGCCCGTTTCAATCGTATAAAATGACCAATTCCGAGTTGGTTATGCTTGAGGAGCTCGCCCGCAATCATCAGGTGGTATTTGCTGTTTATGCCAATCCTTATGTCCTGAAACAGCTCAAATCGATCAGGAATATAGAAGCTGTCATTTTAGCCTATGAAAATAGTGAAGCGGCGCAGTCTCAGGGGGCCCAACTTTTGTTTGGTGCTATACGAGGGAAGGGGCGTATTCCTGTTACTATAGAAGGGTTGTTCGCACAAGGAGATGGCCTCACTACCGAGTCATTAAAACGGTTAGGATATACCAATCCACATAACGTTGGTTTAGATCCTGAGATTTTATTGAAAATAGATTCTATCGCAACCCATGCTATCAACAATAAGATGATCCCAGGGGCTCAAATTGCAGTTGGAAGGAATGGTAAAATGGTTTATGAAAAAACTTTTGGCTATCATACTTACAACAACAGGCAGAAAGTCAACCCAACTGACATTTATGACTTGGCCTCAATAACTAAAATATTGAGCACATTACCATTAGTCATCAAAATGGAGGACAAAGGTTTTTTTAGTCTTAATGATACCCTTGCTGAAATACTACCGCGTTATAAGGGTAGTAATAAGGAATCTATTGTTTTACGTCGCTTATTGTCTCATAATGCCGGGCTGCAGTCTTGGATACCTTTTTACACCGAAACCCTGGACTCTATCAATAAGCAGCCGATATCAAAATATTTTGCCAATAATAAGACCGCAACACATCAGATTCATGTCGCCAGAGATCTTTATTTAAGAACCGATTTTAATGACAGTATTTCAAACTGGATTTTAGAAAGTCCCTTACTGAAAACTACCGATTATAAATACAGTGATCTGACCTTTTATTTGCTCAAGGAATTTGTTGAGGGTGCCTACGGACAAGGGCTAGACGAACTGATACAAAGACACTTTTTAAAACCTATTGGAGCCAATCGAACAGGTTATTTGCCTTCTGAGTGGTATGACTCTAATGCTATCGTTCCAACAGAAATTGACACTTATTTTAGGTTTAGAGAACTCAAAGGATTTGTTCATGATCCTGGAGCTGCCATGCAGGGGGGAATTGGTGGTCACGCCGGACTCTTTTCCAATGCCAACGATGTGGCCAAGATGATGCAAATGTACCTTCAGAAGGGTTATTATGGTGGGCGTCGTTTTTTTAGCGAAGCTGCCTTTGATCGTTTTAATAATTGTTATTTCTGTCAAGAAAATAACCGAAGAGGCTTGGGGTTTGACAAACCACAACTTGAGGATTCGGGCCCTACTTGTAACTGCGTTTCAATGACGAGCTTCGGTCATTCGGGGTATACGGGAACATTTACTTGGGCCGACCCAGAAGAGGCAATTATTTACGTATTTTTATCGAATAGAACCTATCCGGATGACAAGAATAGCGATTTGGTCACTTACGATATTCGTTCTGAAATACAAAGAGTTATTTATGAGGCATTGATTGATGAATAACACCGTAATTTGATCATATGAAAATAGGCATTGTTTGTTATCCCACTTTTGGTGGTAGTGGCGTGGTGGCGACCGAGTTGGGATTAGCCATGTCCCGAAAAGGTCATGAGGTTCATTTTATCACTTACAGTCAACCAGTGCGATTGGATTTGTTGAGCCCCAACGTGCATTTTCACGAAGTACATGTGCCAGATTATGCCCTGTTTCACTATCAGCCCTATGAGTTGGCCTTGTCAAGTCGATTGGTCAATGTGATCAAGACCTATGGGATCGATGTCTTACATGTTCATTACGCTATCCCACACGCTTACGCCGCCTATATGACCAAAAAAATGCTGGAAGATATGGGAATCAAATTGCCTATCGTCACAACATTGCACGGCACCGACATTACCTTAGTTGGAAGCCACCCGTTTTACAAAGCCGCCGTTACATTTAGTATCAATCAATCCGATGTGGTTACTACTGTTTCTGAAAGTCTTAAACAAGACACAGAAAAATTGTTTAAAATATACAAAGACATTAAAGTAATCCCCAATTTTATAGATCTCACAACTCATGTTGATCCTCAAAAATGTGAACGCCATGTCTTGGCAGAGCCCAATGAGCGCATCATTTCTCACATCAGTAATTTCAGACCAGTAAAACGAATTGCAGATGTTATTGACATATTTAAACTAATTAGAGAGACGATTCCCTCCAAGTTGATTATGGTTGGCGATGGCCCAGAAAAAGCAGCGGCAGAAGATCAAGTATCTGCTTATGGTTTGGCTAACGATGTTGTTTTTCTCGGCAAGAGTCGAGAAATTAATCAAGTACTGTGTTATAGCGATTTGTTTTTATTACCCTCTGAAGCCGAAAGTTTTGGACTAGCAGCTTTGGAGGCAATGGCTTTTGGGGTTCCTGTAGTGTCCAGTAATACCGGTGGACTACCAGAATTGAACATTAATGGCCAAACTGGATACTTCAGCAATGTAGGCGACGTAATTGCCATGGCTGAACAAGCCAAACGCATTCTGTCGGATGACAAGACTTTAAATCAATTTAAGACCAACGCTAAAAACCACTCTATACGATATGATATCAATGACATCATGCCCTTATACGAAGCAGCTTATGAAGAGGCGGTTCAACTTGTTCAATAGTATCAATCGCGGTTAAGCAGTTTGTTTTTTGTAAATTTGACCTTATGGCTGGCAACAAGTTCGGAAATATTTTTCAACTCACCACTTTTGGAGAGTCCCATGGTCCTGCCATAGGAGGCATTATTGATGGCTGTCCGGCAGGTTTAGTACTGGATTTTGAAGCCATTCAACGCGATTTAAATCGGCGGAAACCTGGTCAATCAAAAATTGTAACTGCCCGTCAGGAGGAAGACGAAGTGATTTGGCTTTCAGGTATTTTTCAAGGAAAAACAACGGGAACTCCAATAGGTTTTCAAATTCTCAATAAAGACCAAAAATCAAAAGATTACAGTCATATACAATCGACCTATAGGCCCAGCCATGCCGATATGACCTATGATAAAAAATATGGCATCAGAGATTATCGTGGCGGAGGACGCAGTTCTGCGCGTGAAACCGCTTGCCGAGTCGTAGCAGGAGCTATTGCCAAACAGCTTTGTCGCAGCATAGCATTTAACGCTTATACTTCTGCTGTTGGAGATGTGGTATTGACAATTCCTCAAGATAAATTAGATTTTAGACTGAGCGAAACTAACGATGTCCGTTGCCCTGATTCAAATACAGCGTCAAAAATGATAGCGCGGATAAGTGAGGTTAAAAAGCGTGGAGATACTATAGGTGGTGTGGTCAGTTGTGTCATTTCAAATGTGCCAATTGGTTTGGGAGAACCGGTGTTTCAAAAGCTTCACGCTGAACTTGGAAAAGCCATGCTGTCGATAAACGCGGTGAAAGGTTTTGAGTATGGTAGTGGATTTGATGGAACACAAATGTTAGGTTCTGAGCACAATGATTCATTTCAAGCTGATGGTAGCACAACCACCAATCACTCTGGAGGTATTCAAGGAGGTATAAGTAATGGCATGGACATCTATTTTCGGGTTGCCTTCAAGCCAGTAGCAACCATCATGAAAGTGCAAGATACAATAGACCAATCGGGGACCAGTGTTAGTGTCCAAGGCAAAGGTCGCCATGATCCTTGTGTGGTTCCGAGGGCCGTACCCATCGTAGAGGCTATGGCTGCATTGGTAATAGCCGATTTTTATCTGCTCCAAAAAATTCAACAGTTACAACCCTAACGACTATCATAATTTTAAGAATAAGTATATCGATATGAAAAAATGGCCTTTACATTGGAAAATATTACTCGGCATGGTGCTAGGTATTGGATTTGGAATTGTTTTAACCCAAATGGAAGGAGGAGTAGATTTTTCATCAAAATTTATAAAACCATTTGGCACCATTTTTATCAAACTTCTCAAACTGATTGCTATTCCGTTAATAGTGGCCTCATTGATAAAGGGCATTTCAGATTTGAAGAATATCTCGAAATTTAGAAATATCGGACTGAGAACAATTATTACCTATGTGGTCACAACCGTAATAGCCATTAGCATCGGTTTGTTGTTAGTAAATCTGCTTAAACCGGGAGAAGGAATTGATCAAGATACCATTAACACGCTTACCTCCACATACGCCAATGATTCTAATGTCCAATCTAAAATTTCTGAAGCCGGCAGGCAAAAATCCAGTGGTCCTCTGCAATTTATAGAGGACATGGTTCCCGATAATGCCATTGGTGCTATGAGTAATAATTCATTGATGCTGCAGGTCATCTTTTTTACTATTTTTCTAGGTATTTCGATGCTATTAGTTGGCGAAAAGCAAGCCGAACCTCTCAAAAAGATTTTTGACTCTCTCAATTCAGTAGTCCTAAAAATGGTTGATTTAATTATGCTTTCGGCACCATTTGCTGTTTTCGCTTTACTCACCAATGTGGTGGTGTCAAGTGACAATCCAGAATTGCTATTAGCCTTGTTTAAATATGCCATTGTAGTGCTCATTGGCTTATTGTTAATGGTTGTTTTCTACGCGCTGGTCATCATGGTATATACCAAGAAAAGTCCCTTTTGGTTTTTGTCCAAAATTAGTCCTGCTCAACTCTTAGCATTTTCTACTAGTAGTAGTGCAGCCACATTACCCGTAACTATGGAACGGGTCGAAGAACACCTCGGAGTTGATAAAGAGGTGTCTAGTTTCGTTTTACCCGTTGGTGCTACAATCAATATGGACGGTACAAGTTTATACCAAGCTGTTGCGGCCGTTTTTATCGCTCAAGCTTTAGGATTTGAGTTGACTTTTGCCGATCAGTTGACCATAGTAGTTGCAGCACTTATGGCATCTATTGGCAGTGCCGCTGTGCCAGGTGCTGGTATGGTGATGCTGGTAATTGTGCTAGAATCAATTGGCTTCCCAGCAGATAAATTGGCTGTAGGATTAGCTTTGATATTCGCTGTAGATCGTCCATTGGATATGTGCAGAACTGTCATTAATGTTACCGGTGATGCTGCCGTTTCCATGTTCGTAGCCAAGTCTGTTGGTAAATTGGGAGAACCAAAGGCTCAAAACTGGGACGATCATTATGATGAGGTAAAATAGTTTAAAGAAAGCGGTCCTTTACTTCAGTAGTGGGGATACGGCAATGGTCCTTTTTACCGAAAAGTTTGTATCTGTTTTCAGCCAGGCTCTCATACAATCTGTCTCGCAGTTGTCTTGGCAATAGTTCGCAAATCAATAGACTTTTCCATACCCCACCTATTATCCGAATAATTTCGAATACAGCCTCTGATTTTTGATAAATAACTCCGTCATCTCGGCAATACAATACCACCGAATCGTCGGTCAAAGTGGCGAGAAGTGTTGGTGTCAAAGGGTGAAGATGAGCACTTTGAATGGAACAAAATTGGATTTGACAGTTTTTGTCGCGTTTTAAAACAAAGTCGACACTGCGGTTGCATAAATGGCAATATCCATCGAAAAATAAAAGATAGGACTTCACGCTTGCAGCGCTTTAACTAATTCCAACTGATCGACTGAAACTTTGGTGGTAAAGGCACCGTAATTGACCAACGCCTTACCTTTTTCCAATGCCTCAATCGTTCCAACAGCCTTGCCGCCGAATAATCTTACTTCATCACCTATATGTAACATTGGCTTGGGTTTTTCGACAATTTTTTTAATCTGCTTCTGCTTGCTTGCTCTAATGGTTTTAATCTTGTCTTGAACTTCTTTGCTAACGGATGTCATGGGTGACTTAGGTGCTTTTTGATTCGATTTGGGAGCACTTTTCTTTTTTGCATTTTCTGTCTCTACCAACTGCATCACCTCTGTCATCAATTGCTTCTTGCGGTTGTGCTTGGCGTAGCGTTCGCCTATTTGATTAATTTTCTGGCCGAGATGAATTAGCCTTTGGTTATAATCATACAATTCTTGATAACTCTCTAGCTTTTTTTGAATTCTAGCGTTGGTTTCAGTCATTTTGTTGGATTCCTTTGATTTTTTCAGCTGCTCTGTTTCTAGGGATTTAGATATCTTTTCCATCTTTTCGCGTTCCTTCTGCAACTTCACAATGGTTTTATCAAATCTGATTTTGCCACTTTCAATTTTCTTTTTAGCCTTATTAATTAAGCTGAAAGGAATGCCGTTCTTTTGGGCAACTTCAAAGGTAAAAGAACTTCCTGCTTGACCGATAATCAGTTTATACTTTGGCTCCAGCGTGTTTTCGTCAAATTGCATATTGGCATTCACCAAATTGGGCAATTCATTGGCTAAGAGTTTCAGGTTAGCATAATGCGTGGTTATCATTCCCATGGCTTCACGTTCATTGAACTCCTCCAAAAATGCTTCGGCTAAGGCTCCGCCTAATTCGGGATCCGAGCCTGTTCCAAATTCATCAATCAGAAATAAGGTTTTTGGATTGCATTTGTTTAAAAATTGTCGCATTTGTTTCAATCGGTAACTGTAAGTGCTCAGGTGGTTCTCAATGGACTGGTTGTCTCCAATATCACTTAAAATACGTTCGAAAAAACACATGGTGCTGCCCTCTTTTACGGGAACTAAAAATCCACTCTGCAACATGAGTTGCAACAAACCAAATGTTTTTAGGGTAATGCTTTTGCCTCCGGCATTCGGCCCAGAAATTACTATCACCCTATGCTCCTTATTCAGACTGATAGTCTGAGGGTAAGTAGGTTGGCCTTCTTTTAAGTTAGATAAATAGAGTAAAGGGTGGTAGGCGTTGACCATTTCCACTTCTTTTGTTTCTGAGATATGAGGCAACACCGCCTTTAGAGCTAAAGCTAGTTTGGCCTTGGCAGAAACCAAGTCTATATCGGTTAAGAAAAACTGAAATTGTTGCAGTTCTGGCGCAAAAGAACGCATCACTGCAGTCAAGGTTTTTAATAATCTAATTACCTCTTCTTGTTCCTCAAACTGCAAATTTTGCAGCTCTCGATGCATGAGAAAGGTGGACTCAGGCTCCATATAAACAATACTCCCGGTCTTACTGTTTCCCAATATACTTCCTTTAACCTTTTTGCGATGCATTGCCTTTACTGCAAGTACGCGCCGATTGTCTACTACAGTTTCTCTAATGTCGTCTAAGAAATCTAATTTTTGATAGTGGTCCAACGCTTTGGCAAAGCTGGTATTGATTTTGCTTTGTACCGATCTGATATCTCGCCGAAGTTGCGACAACAAGGCGCTAGCGTTGTCTTTGACTGTGCCAAACTTGTCGATAACAGCGTAAACTTCGAGCCCGATGGTTTTGTTAGGCGCCATAAGTGAAGCGTCTTCATTCAGGGTGGGGTAGTAGTCCTTGAATTTTTTAAAAAATAGAATTAATGTATTGGCTGTTTCAGCCAAACTGGCAATATTTCTAAAATCGGCAATCTCTAAATAGGTATTTTCTATAGACATCATTTTCAATGCCTTGTTGATAGCTTCAAAACCGTGATTGGTTATGGTATTGTCGTTATGGAAGCTGGACAAATACTCGTTGACTTTTTGCAATGCATGAGACACATCCGAAATCAGTGCCATTGGACTAATTTCTAAAACTGCTGATCGCCCCATGGTTGTGACGCAGTAAGCTGCGCACAGTTGCCTGATTTGATCAAACTCTAAGTCTTTAAGGGTTCCCGCGCTGACATGCACCATAAACTTGGATTTAGGCAAAGTTAACTAATATTGCAAAGAGTTAGTAAAGTGTAAGTTTTTATTCATATCTACACATAACAAATCTTAAAACCTACTATTATGTCAACTTCACAATTAAAGTTTTTTGCCATTATAGCCACTGTGCTTTGTGTAGCCGGCGGTTTGATCACTTTATTAGCTTCCAACGGATTGGTTAAAGAAGATCATCTGTGGACTGGTGTGGGCTTGTATTTCATCGGTAAAGGATTCTTTGTTGGGCCAATGCTCTTGTCTCAAGAAAAATCTTGACCGAAACGCCGATAGTTTTGTTATTTTTGGGCATGTCGAGCATGTTCCAATACCCACAAAACGATTGGTTAGAATTTCTGAGTCGCACTTTGGCAGCGCCTCATTTTAACGGGCTTTGCCAATTTGTGACTACGGCTTACAATGCTTCGACCTGTCATCCTCCATTGGAACATATTTTCGAGGCTTTTGCACTTTGTTGTTTTGATAACCTCAAGGTTGTGGTGATAGGTCAAGACCCCTATCATGGCGAGGGTCAAGCAAACGGGCTATGCTTTTCCGTTCATGAGGGAATTTCGCATCCACCTTCGCTAAGAAATATTTTCTTGGAATTGGAATCTGATGTGTCCAAGTCCTATCCAGCGTCAGGAGATTTAAGGCCGTGGGCAGAGCAAGGTGTTTTGCTCTTAAACGCTGTTTTAACGGTAGAGCAGGGCAAGGCTGGGAGTCATCAAAACCAAGGTTGGGAAGAATTTACGGATACTGTGATTGAACACATTAGTCGACAAAAAGCAGGGGTGGTATTTTTACTTTGGGGTGCTTACGCTCAAAATAAAAGCCGATTCATTGACCAATCTAAGCACATTGTACTTCAGTGCGGTCACCCGTCGCCCTTAAGTGCCAATAGAGGCTATTGGTTTGGCAATAAGCATTTCAGTCAAGTTAATTATCATTTGAAAAAGCAGGGGAAAGCGCCTATAAATTGGTAATGACACCGAGAGTCTTCTCAATTAGAGCGTCTATAGTTTGATCAGGATTGCTGCTAAACGTTCCATTTTCACGATTGGCTAAAATGGCATTTAAAGAAATGGCCCGATGGCCTAATAGTTCTGAAAGTCCATAAATGACAGCTGTTTCCATTTCCAAATTTGTCAAACGCAATCCTTCGAAATCAAAACTTTGAAGGTCCTCGTAAAAATGTGGTAGTTGACTCTTGAGTCTTATTTCTCGACCTTGAGGGCCGTAAAACCCATCAGCAGTGACCGATATGCCTTGAATATCCATTTCGGATTTAAACGCATTTAACAAATCGCTGTTGCCTTTAACCAATATAGGATCTGCTAAACCTATCGGCAGACGGCGGTGTGCTTTCAAAGCATCTTCAAATCTTGAATTTCCTTTTATCCCAGCGTAGGACCTCAATAATCCGCCTAAATGCAAGCCGTGAGTGCTGATCAGGTGGCTGCCAACTTCAATATCAGGTTGAATGGCCCCAGATGTTCCAATGCGAATGATGTCCAATTTACTCAACGTTGCGATAGCTTCTCCTGTAGATAGGTCGATATTAAAAAGGGCGTCGAGCTCATTGAATACAATGTCTATATTTCCTGCGCCAATTCCTGTTGAAATGACACTAATTCGTTGATTTTTATAAATTCCAGTGTGGGTAATAAATTCTCTTTTTTGGCAACGCTCGTCAATCCTATCAAAATGGGATGACACCCTCGAAACCCGATCGGGATCGCCAACAACAATAATTTTGGAGGCTACCTGCTCTGGCCGTGTATTGAGGTGATAAACACTCCCGTCAGGATTTAAAATAAGCTCGGCTTTTGTCATAATATTTAGGTTTATCCCCCAACTCTTTTTACATTGAATCCCAATGACTTAAGAAAATCCATGACCTTATCCCGATGAGCTGTTTGAAGCAGTATTCTATCGTCTTTGGCGCTTGCGCCAACATGAAATTTTTGTTGTAACCTTTGAGTTAATTTCTTAAAATCGGAAGCAGCGCCATTATAGTTTTCTAATAAAGTTATGGGCTTCCCTTTGCGCTTTTCATACTTGCATAAAATGGGATCTTCTTGCATCCAAAAGTCAGCATCAGGAGTATCGTCCTCATTTTTTTCTTCGGATTGATGATCTGGAAAAAGGTGGCGCAACTTATCTTGAATGTCCATGCGCTATTTTTTCTTTAACCCCAATTCGACCAGACGCTCTTCTAAAAATTCTCCTGCAGTGATGTCTTCGAAACCTTTAGGATGATCGGCATCGACCCATTGATTTAAAACATTTAATGGCATTTCGCTGATCGGGTGCATAAAAAATGGCACTGAATAGCGGGAATTGCCCCATTCGGACTGAGGAGGATTAACTACCCGATGGATGGTGGACTTAAGCTTGTTGTTCGTATGCCTAGACAACATATCTCCTACATTGATCATCAATTGGTCGGTAGCGGCAATGGCATCAATCCAATCGCCTTGTCTGTTTTGAACTTGAAGACCACGACCATGAGCTCCCATGAGCAAGGTAATCAAATTGATATCTCCGTGGGCTGCTGCTCGCACCGCATTATCGGGAGCCTCAGTTATTGGTGGATAATGAATTGGTCTTAGTATGCTATTGCCATTGTGAATGAAGTGATCAAAATAAGTCTCTTCTAATTTCAGATACAAAGCAAGAGCTCTCAATACATACTTGGCTGTCAACTCGAGCTTTTGATAAACTTCCTTTCCTACTGCATTGAATTCGGGCAGTTCTTTGACCAAAACATTTTCAGGATATTCTTTAGCTCGCACAGGATCGTCCTCGACATACTGTCCAAAGTGAAAAAATTCTTTAAGATCACCCACATTGCGACCTTTTGCACTTTCTTTACCGAATGATACATAGCCGCGTTGTCCGGCCAGACCTTCAATCTCATATGACTTTTTGGTATCAAGCGGTAAGGCGAAAAAAGCTTGAATTTGATCATAGAGTTGCTCGACCAATTGGTCTTCTAAAAAATGGCCACTCAATGCAACAAATCCTATTTCTTCGAAAGAAGCACCGATGGCATTGACAAAGGCCTGTTTCTCAACAGGGTCATCGGTCAAAAAATCATTTAAATCTACACTTGGAATTTCGTTCATTTTCAGATATTTTGATTTCAAATATACTAAAATTCACTCTGGGATAATATGTGCTGAAACTCCATCTTTTTTCATAATTTTGATGGGTTATCAAAAAGATATGTCAAAACAGCCGAAACCTCTTCATGCGCTAGATTTTAACAAATATTCTGTGTCGGACTCCGATGCACTTTATTTGTATCGCAGTTTACTTTTTCCAAGACTGATCGAGGAAAAAATGTTAGTATTACTGCGTCAGGGCAAGGTGTCTAAATGGTTTTCTGGTATTGGACAAGAAGCTATTTCGGTAGGAGTAACAGCTGCCTTGAAAACGACGGACTATATCTTGCCCATGCATCGCAATTTGGGTGTATTCACTACCAGAGAGGTGCCACTCTACCGTTTATTTTGTCAGTGGCAAGGCAAGCCCGATGGGTTTACAAAAGGCCGGGATCGTTCATTTCATTTTGGAACCCAAGATTACAAATTAGTGGGTATGATTTCGCATTTAGGCCCTCAACTTGGTGTAGCCAATGGCATTGCATTGGCAGATATTCTCAAAGAAAATAAGGGAGTAACTGCAGTATTTTCTGGTGATGGTGGAACCAGTGAGGGAGACTTCCATGAGGCACTAAATGTGGCCTCAGTATGGAAGCTACCCGTGCTGTTTTGTATAGAAAACAATGCCTATGGCTTGTCAACACCAACTAATGAGCAATACAATTGTAAGGATATAGCCGATCGTGCGATTGGATACGGGATGAGATCTTTGATTCTCGATGGGAATAATATTTTGGAAGTTTACACAGCAATAAAAAAATTGTCTGAAGAGCTGAGGATTAATCCAGAGCCCATTTTAATTGAGTTTAAGACCTTCCGCATGCGAGGTCATGAAGAGGCTAGCGGCACCAAATACGTGCCACAAGAATTGATGGATGAATGGGCTGCCAAAGATCCTTTGGTCAATTTTGAAAAGTATTTGATAGATAAATCACTGATTACTACTGAGGAAATCCAGTTGATGTCAGAAGACATTAAAAAGGAAATAGACCAAGCCCTGCAGGAGGCATTCGCTGCGGATAATATCACTGCTGATGCCGAGGTTGAACTTAGGGACTGCTATGCTCCATTCAATTACATTCCGGTTTTGCCTGCCGAAACAATAAAAGAAATACGCTTTATTGATGCTATTTCAGATGGTCTGAGGCAATCAATGGAAAAGCACAGCGATTTGGTTTTAATGGGTCAAGACATTGCAGAGTATGGAGGAGTTTTCAAAATATCCGAAGGCTATGTCGAGCAGTTTGGCAAAGCCAGAGTGCGCAATACACCAATTTGTGAGTCGGGTATTGTTGAAGCAGCGATGGGTTTATCCATTGGTGGTATCAAATCGGTGGTTGAAATGCAGTTTGCCGATTTTGTAACTTCTGGATTTAATCCTGTGGTGAATTATTTGGCTAAAGTCCATTATCGCTGGGGACAAGAGGCCGATGTGGTGGTTAGAATGCCCTGTGGTGGGGGCGTTGCTGCCGGGCCTTTTCATTCTCAAACAAATGAAGCTTGGTTCACCAAAACACCAGGCCTTAAGGTGGTATATCCCGCCTTCCCTTATGATGCCAAAGGATTACTCGCAACTGCTATTAATGATCCAAATCCCGTCATGTTTTTTGAACACAAAGCATTGTATCGCAGTGTTCGCCAAGAGGTACCAACGGACTATTATACCATTCCATTTGGTGAAGCTGTGCTGCGTCAAAAAGGAAATGACGTGACTATTGTTGCCTATGGGGCAGCAGTACATTGGGCTTTAGCTACACTGAAAGAAATGCCTCAGGTGTCTGCTGATTTAATAGATTTGAACACACTACAACCATTGGACACCACTGCCGTTTTTGATTCCGTAAAAAAAACGGGAAGGGCTGTCATTTTCCATGAAGATACTATGTTTGGAGGCATAGGGGCAGACATTTCAGCTTTGATTACTGAAAACTGTTTTGAATTCTTGGACGCACCCGTCAAGCGAGTGGCTTCACTAGAAACACCAGTGCCGTTTAACCCTCTATTGGAAGAACAATTTATGCCTGAAAAGCGATTTGGGCAAGCATTAGTAGAATTGTTGTCCTATTGAGTTACCGCAGATATTGTTTTGAATTGGCGTTTCTGGAAAATAGGAGAAGCAAAACTGCAATAACAAATACGATGACTGGCATAGTGCCAAATTCTAAGTTCATGACCACATCTTTTTGTACCATAAAATCATAGTAAGTCATTGCCACAACTGCAAGGCATGACAGAAGGAGCAAATATTGGGACAGTTTTCTGCGTAAAACAAGCGCCAAACTTCCTAAAGCCCCAGCAAAAACAGCTATTCCAAAGGCGCAGATGAACCAAGTAGGAGCGTGGTGCATAAAATTTTGAATGTCTTGAGGGTACTGGGCTAACATTTCCTCTGTCAAAGTCATTTCAACAAAAAATTGAAACAGGCCAAATATGTTCCAAAAAAGAGCCAGAATAGTGATGACCCAAAAAAGCTTTGTAGGTTTGTGAGTTGACTTCATAACGCGATATGTGATTTGATTTTTTCTTTTAGAAAGACGCCTGTGGCCGATTCACTGTGTTGAGCAACCTCCTTTGGACTGCCACAGCAAACAACATAACCGCCTTTTTCCCCTCCTTCGGGTCCTAAATCTATGATGTGATCAGCACATTTAATCAAGTCCAAATTGTGTTCAACAACTATAACCGAATGGCCGTTATCTATCAGAGCATCAAAAGATTTTAGTAGCTTTTGAATATCGTGAAAATGAAGTCCAGTGGTAGGCTCATCAAAAATGAACAGATGAGCATCGGACTGCTGTCCTTTGCCTAAAAACGAAGCGAGTTTGATGCGCTGAGCCTCTCCACCCGAAAGGGTAGAAGAACTTTGTCCTAGAGTGACATAGCCCAAACCAACCTCCTGAAGCGGTAACAATTTACTTTTAATTTTAGTTTCTTGATACTGATCGAAAAATGCTATCGCGTCATCAATAGTCATGCCCAAAACGTCTGTAATTGAGCGACCTTTATATTGGACTTCTAACACCTCTTTTTTAAATCGCTGACCTTTACAAACCTCACATTCTAGCTCCACATCTGCCATGAATTGCATTTCTATAGTCACGCTTCCTTCGCCTTTACAGTTATCACATCTTCCGCCGTCAACATTGAAAGAGAAATGTTTAGTTGCAAATTTCCTTTGCTTACTAAGTGGTTGTTTGGCATATAAAGAACGTATGTCATCATAGGCCTTGATATAGGTCACTGGATTTGACCGAGACGATCGACCAATAGGATTTTGATTTACAAATTCAACCTGTTTGAGATGGTCAAAAGATCCTTTTATAGCAGAATGCTCTCCCGGTTTTTCGCCATATCCTCCCAAGGCTATTTGCACGGCTGGGTAGAGTATTCTTCGAACCAATGTGCTTTTACCAGAGCCAGAAACTCCAGTAATAACTGTCAGGCAATTGAGTGGAAATGAAACATCAATATTTTTCAAATTATGCACTCTGGCACCTTGAATTAAAATATGGGCCCCATCAGTGTGGCGAGCTGGCCTAGCTTCAATGGATTTAGTTCCATTAAGATATTGAGCAGTTAATGAATTTGATGCCATTAATTGGTCTAAGTTCCCTTGAGAAACCACCTCACCGCCAAAAGTACCAGCCTCAGGTCCAATGTCTATGATGGCGTCCGCTTGGCGCATAATGTCTTCATCGTGTTCAACCACAATAACGGTATTACCAATATCTCTCAGCTCCTTTAAAACTTCAATAAGCTTTTGAGAATCCTTCGGATGCAAACCGATACTTGGTTCATCAAGTATATACATGGATCCGACCAAACTGCTACCTAGTGCAGTTGCCAGATTGATGCGTTGACTTTCCCCTCCCGATAAACTATTCGATTTTCGATTTAAAGTTAAATAAGTCAAGCCTACTTTGGACAAAAAGTTGAGTCTTGATTTGATTTCATGCAAGAGCCGTTTGGCGATATCAAATTGTTGGGGCTCTAGTTGAAGATCCTCAAAAAACACCATTAACTGGTCTACCGGTAAGACTACAAGTTCGGACAAACTTTTGTCGCCTACTTTGACATGATTCGCTTCAGATCTCAATCTTGTACCATGACAACTTTGACAAATGGTTTTTCCACGGAAGCGACTGAGCATAACCCGATTCTGAATTTTATAGGCTTTGGACTCCAAGTATTCAAAGAAAGCATGAATTCCCCTAAAACTCTTATTGCCTTCCCATAACAATCTCTTTTGATCGGGGGTCAATTCAAAATAGGGCCTGTGAATTGGGAAGTCGTTGACTGCAGCTTGTTGGATTAATTTTTCCTTATACTTTTTCATGCTATCACTGCGCCAAGGCACAATAGCGTCGTCAAATACGGAGAGACTCGTGTTGGGAATAACCAAAGATTCATCTATTCCAATGACATCTCCATACCCTTCGCAGGCAGGGCATGCGCCATATGGATTGTTAAAACTAAACAAATGAACATTGGGCTCAACGAATGCAATCCCGTCTGACTCAAAGAAGTTACTGAATTGTTGGGTGGTGTGGCGGTCCAAGTTTTCTATAATACAACGACCCTTGCCTTCGTAAAAGGCCATGTCTATGGCATCCGCTAATCTATTGAGAAAATCCTCATCTGTTCGAACGACCACGCGATCTACAACAATAAACCATTGCCCTTCAGGCGACTCTAACTGGAGCGCATCTTCAATCCTCACAATGTCCTCATCATGTTTTAGACGGGAGAAACCCAATTGCTGCAGCACCTTAAACTTGTCCAAAAGCAGTCTTCCTTCTTCCAAAACTATTTCGGCTAGCAATAATAATTTACTGCCTTCGTTGATAGATTTCACATAATCTATTACGTTGGAAACCGTGTCTTTCTTGACTACTTTATTGGTCTTAGGAGCTACCGTGAGTCCGATTCTTGCATAGAGCAACTTTAAATAGTCATAAATTTCCGTCGAGGTACCAACAGTCGATCGAGGGTTGGTTGTATTTACCTTTTGCTCTATGGCTACTGCTGGAGATATCCCTTTGATATGGTCAACAAGAGGTTTGTTGAGTCGACCAAGAAATTGTCGGGCGTAGCTCGATAAACTTTCAACATATCTGCGCTGACCTTCAGCATAAAGCGTATCAAAAGCCAAGCTCGACTTCCCAGACCCCGACAACCCCGTGATAACTACAAGTTTGTTTCTAGGAATGGCGACGTCAATATTCTTCAAATTGTGCAAACGCGCCCCTTTTATGTAAATAGCGTCTTTATATTTTGCACTGGAGAGAGGTCTTGGCATTATTTTTGTTTGAATTTGCAAAGGTACTGATTTGAATCTTGACTATTTTTATTGATGTAAACAATTAATTGGTCTAATGTCATTATATTTGTTCCTATAACACTCTTAAAAAGCAGCCTTAGAAAAACATTACACTCTATTTTACTAATCGCAGAATTAACTGTTTAAACAGAGATGTTATGTATACTAATGAAACCACCGATGCTGTTTTAGTCTCCGCTTTTGTTCAAGGCGACGATTTGGCTCTTAAAGCACTTATCGATAGACATCGCAGTAGAATTTTCAACTTTATTTATTCTAAAGTCCACAGTCGGGATATTTCAGAGGATATTTTTCAAGATACCTTTTTGAAAGTAATTCGGACAGTCAAATCCAAGAGATATAATGAAGAGGGGAAATTTGTTCCATGGGTTATGCGCATTGCGCACAATTTGGTCATTGATCATTTTAGAAAACAAAACAGAATCCCAGTTCACAGGAATAACGGTGAGTTTGATATTTTTTCACTCATTTCGGATAGCAGCTTAAATGCTGAAAATCAAATTATCAAAGATCAGGTAGAATTGGATGTTGTCAAATTACTCGATGTTTTGCCGAGTGACCAACGCGAAGTGCTGGAAATGAGACTTTTTAGAGATATGAGTTTTAAAGAAATTTCTGAGCAAACAGGCGTCAGTATTAATACGGCCTTGGGGAGGATGCGCTATGCTTTGATTAATTTAAGAAAGGCTGTTGACAAGTTTGGAGTAGTTTTAAACAACTAGGTAAAATAATAAGTTCAGCCAGGCGTTATAAGACCAAATAAACAGTCTTATGGCAAAACTTTACTCTAATTCTTCTATTCAAAACAATATTCAACTCGAAACAACAGCTTTCTTGTTGGCTTATGCGCAGTCATTGCATGTTATCGCCTCAGGTAATTTGTACTTTGAATGCTGCTTAAATTAACGGCTCTTACTCTTGTGATAGTTTTGAATAACAGTTGCTCTGCCAATGGTTTTAGTGATGATGTCTGTGTCTAAGTTCCAACCACGAGCTGGGGAATATTCGCGTCCATACCAAATCATTTGAAGGTGCAATTTGTTCCAGAGTTCTCGTGGAAACAAGCGTTTGGCATCCTTTTCAGTTTGTACAACATTTTTGCCGTTGCTAAACCCCCAACGGTACATGAGTCGGTGAATATGCGTGTCAACAGGGAAAGCTGGAATACCAAAGGCTTGAGACATCACTACGCTGGCCGTTTTGTGACCAACCGCGGGCAAAGACTCTAAGGCTTCGAAACTCTGAGGTACTTCGCCTTGGTATTTGTCAATAAGTATATGAGATAAACCATAAATGCCTTTGCTTTTCATAGGTGATAAACCCACTGGCTTGATGATTGCTCTAATGTCTTCCACGGTCAATTTAACCATATCGTAAGGATTATCTGCTCGTGAAAACAATAGAGGCGTTATTTGATTGACTCTTACGTCAGTGCTTTGGGCTGACAACAAAACTGCAATTAATAGTGTATAGGGGTCTTTATGATCCAAGGGGATGGGTATCTCGGGATACAAATCATTAAGCACTTCTATGGTAAAATCAACTTTTTCTTGTTTGGTCATCAATGCTTAATTTTACCAAAAATAAACAAACTGATGCATATGTTAAAAGTAGGAGACCAATTGCCGGATGTAACGGTGAGAGACGAGGCAGGTAATGAGGTTCATTTATCTCATTTCAAAGGGAAAAAATTAGTAGTTTTTTTCTATCCCAAAGCCAATACACCGGGATGCACGGCGGAAGCTTGCGATCTTAGAGATCATTATAAAGCACTTCAAGATGCCGGTTACAGCATCATTGGTGTCAGCGCAGACAGCGAAAAGGCGCAGGTAAATTTTAAGAATAAATACAATTTTCCTTATCCACTATTAGCAGACATTGACAAACAAGTAATTCATGCGTTCGGGGTGTGGGGCGAAAAGAAATTTATGGGTAAAACCTACGACGGTATTCATAGAACAACCTTCGTTTTTAATGAGTCAGGCACGGTTGAGCGCGTAATCTCAAAAGTAAAGACCAAAGCGCACGCTGCACAAATCTTGGAGTCTTAAACTGATGCTGGTGCTGCAGAAGCCCAGCCAAAAAGCTTATGCGACTTAATAAGTTCAGCAATTCCGTCTGGCACTTGATTTTCCCATCCTGTTTCGTTGTTGTTGATTTTTTGCAGAATATCTCTTGAAAAAATCCCCAATAGAGCTGGATCGTAAGACTTAATATCAACAACTCTACCATTTTCTTTAAAGAATTTATAGAGCTCTTTCATTCGCGGATGAACCTTGAGGTTGTTACTGTCTTTAAGTGAATGGTCTTCAGCAAGCAGAGGATACAAATAAACCTTTAAGTCTTTGAAGAACAATTTCCCAAAAGCTTCTAGGATGCCACCTGACAAATGCCGGTAGTACTTTTCGTCAAAAATTTCAACTAAATTATTGACTCCCATGGCCAGTCCAATCCGTTGCTTTGTATAACTAGAAAAATATTCCACCAGTCGGTAGTATTCTTTAAAATTAGATATCAGCACTTTGTGGCCTAATGCACACAATAAATCTGCTCGTGATAGAAAATCGGCTTCATCTATTTCGCCTTCAGATTTTAAATTTGATAGGGTGATTTCAAATATGACTTCTGTGGTATCTCGGTTCACTCTCTTTTCGTTGGCAAACATGTCAAGAGCATTTTTGTAGAGGTCAATGTTGACTCTAGTTACGGGACGAAAGCTTCCTCGGAGCGCCAATATATTTTTTTTGTACAACTGAGTAGCTGGAAGTACATTGATACCTTCGGGTGAAAACATCACCGCATCGGTCATCCCATTTTTGACCAATTGCAGACTCATTAATCTATTGTCCACATGCTCAAAAACAGGTCCAGAGAAGTTCACGGTATCAATTTCCAATTGATCTTGACTCAGGTGGTCGTAGAGATATTTCAGCAGACTTTTAGGGGTGTTGAATTTATAGAATGCCCCGTAGATCAAATTGGTGCCAAGAATTCCCAAAGTTTCTTGCTGCAATCTGGCATCGTTTTCTTTAAAACGAACGTGAAGGATAATGTCGTTGTAGCCTTGATTGGGGTCAATTTGAAAACGAATCCCGACCCAACCATGACCTTTAAATTGCTTAGCAAAATCTATAGTAGTTACGGTGTTGGCAAAGGTGAAAAATAATTTATTAGGATGCTTTTTGCGACTCAATCGCTTCTCGATGAGATCCATTTCGTGATCGAGCATTTTCTTGAGACGATCTTCTGTTACGTATCTTCCGTCTTTTTCGACACCGTAAATGTCATCGCTAAAATCTTTATCGTAGGCTGACATGGCTTTTGCAATGGTGCCAGACGCTCCTCCGGCACGAAAAAATTGTCGCACCGTCTCTTGTCCTGCGCCTATCTCGGCAAAAGTGCCGTAAATATCATCGTTCAAATTAATCCGTAATGCTTTTTGCTTGATGGTAGGAGTCAGGTCGATTTCCTTATCGCCTTTGTGAGTGATTTCCATGACAGAGATTAGTTTCTTTAGCAAAATTATCAATTTAAATCTCCATTGAGAAATATATACATAGTTTTGTTCAACACTATTAGAGATTAATTTTGCTTCATGAGGGTCACTTTTTTAGGTACCGGAACTTCTCAAGGTATTCCAGTAATAGGAAGTCATCATCCTGTTTGTCACAGTTTGGACTCCAAAGACCGCAGGTTAAGGGTATCCATTCATGTCGAATGGGAGGGAAAGTCCTTTGTGATTGATTGTGGCCCTGACTTTCGACAACAGATGCTGAGGGCAAATATCAATTCTATTGATGCTCTTTTTATTACCCATGAACACGCCGATCATGTAGCTGGATTGGACGATATTAGGCCTTTTTGCTTTAGACAGGGTCCTCTACCCATGTATACCATAAAGCGCGTAGCGGATAATTTGAGATATAGATTTGCTTATATCTTCGAAACGGAAAACAAATACCCTGGATCGCCATCTGTTGAGATGCACATCATTGACAGCAATCCTTTTGAGATTTTAGGATTATCAATAGTTCCCATGGAGGTTAACCACGGTCAGTTGACTGTTGTTGGTTTCAGATTTGGAGATTTTGCTTACATCACAGATGCTAAAAGTATTCCTGAGTCAACAATTGAGAAACTCAGGGGCGTAAAAACTTTGGTTATTAATGCCCTCAAGCAAGAATACCATCCTTCTCATCTGAATCTTGGTGAAGCACTCAGTTTTATTGAACAGATCGCCCCTAATCGGGCTTACATCACGCACATCAGTCATCATATGGGATTTCACAGAGAGGTACAACAGACCTTGCCTGAGGGGGTGTATTTGGCTTACGACGGTTTAACCCTAAATTTATAGGCTGTTCATCCAACGCATCATGTCAGCGAAGCTTTCCTGTGATACGGCGTGCCCCATGTCAAATTCCTGGAATTCAAATTTTAGATCGGGAACAGACCTGAGCAATGCCGCCGATTGCTGGGCCCAATTTATAGGAATTACTGCGTCGCTTTTGCCATGAGCAGCGTAAATGCTTAAACCATCCAGATTTTGAAGTTGCCAATCTTCAGGCATAAGGGATTCATTACAATAACCGCTCAAAGCAATAACCTGTTGAATCGTTTTGGGATAGGTAAAAGCGATAGCATAACTGAGAATTGCACCCTGACTGAATCCCAAAAGGGTAACGTTATACCGGTTCAAATGCTTTTCGGTGCAAATGTGACCGATGAATTGGTGGATTAAATCGAGTGACGATCTCGCTTGCTTTTCATCGCTAAATTTCCCTTTTTCAGCATCAAAATGGATAGCATACCAGGCAAAACTTTGCGGTCCCAAGGTATAAGGTGCTTGAAGTGAAATAACGTGATAGTGTTCAGGTAAATAGGTTGCGAAACCAAATAAATCGGCTTCGTTACTACCATACCCATGGAGTAGCAGCAGAAGTGGAGCACGTTCAGAGGTGACTGTTGGTGGGCGTTCCAGATATGTCAATTCGTTCCAAGTCAAAATACAGAAAATATTTTTTGAAAATAAGACCCGATCAAGGGTAGGGTCTTGGAAGATCCCTTTGCCGCACTTACCAATCCGTAAAGAAACAATGTACCAAATACAATCCAATAGGCGATGCTATATGTCCAACTATCTCTGTTGCTCACTACTTGTCCAAAGGCAAGGTAAACCAACCAAAGACCAAAAGACTGTCTCAAATGAGTTCTTAAAAAGTCTGATTTTTCTTTAGGCACAAAATAAGCTATCATGAAACCGATGAGTGTCAAGTAGGCAATTATAGCCCATTGGCGGTCTTTTTTAATCATTGTTGAGACAAACTATTGCATCCATTAGCAACCACTCCATAGGCCTTGCCAATTAACGTATGGCCAATAAAACAGCTGTTTTTGGATTTTGAAATGAGGGATTCTGGAGTGACGTTATGAACCATTGTCGGAGAGAATAAACTCAGATCGGCCTGGGCTCCAATTTCAATAGGATGGGATACCAACTGAAACAGACTTTTTCCGCGGGTTAATATTTCTAAAGCCTCTTCTAAACTAAACACCTTGAGTAAGGCCCCAAAGGCTGTTTCCAATCCAACAGAACCAAAACTGGCTTGGTCGAAGGTAACCTGTTTTAATTCAATGTCCAGAGGATTGTGGTCAGTTGTTACAAGATCTATAGTCCCATCTTTCAAACCTGACAGCAATGCGTTTTGATCTGATTGGGCCCTTAAAGGAGGATTGTGCTTGAAATTGGTATCAAATTCTATTAATGCAAGGTCTGTAAATACCAGATTGTTTACGGCTGCACTGCAAGTGACGTTTAAACCCTCTTCTTTAGCGCTCTTAATTAGGGCGACACTTTCTTTGCAAGAAATGGTAGGTATGTGCAAGCGTCCTCCCGTATATCTCAATAATTCTAAATCTCGTTGAACCCGACTAATCTCCGATGAAGTACTCATGCCATGCATGCCTAAACTCGTACTGGTGGCGCCTTCGTGCATAACACCTGTTTTGGCCAATTTAGTATCCAAGGGAAAACTCATAACCAATCCATTAAAATCAGAGGTGTATTGTAACGCTAATTTTAAAAGTTCAACATTTGACATATCACACTGGTAGTCGTAAAAACCAACTGCGCCATGCTGATGCATATCGAATAGTTCTGCCAATTGATCTCCCTGTCCTTCTTTGGATACAGTGCCTAAGGATTTTAATGCAGTGGCTTGATTGGCGGCCTTTGTTTTGACAAAGTCAACTTGCGATGCGGAATGGATTAAAGAAACCGGGTTAGAATTCAGGACTACTGCTGTAAATCCTCCAGCGGACGCGGATTTTAATCCATTTTTAATGGTTTCTCTTTCTTCAAAACCAGGCTCTCCAAAGGACACGCTGCTATCGAACCAACCCCGCGAAACATGTAAATCTTTTAAATTTATTTCCTCACTACCTGACGTCGCTATAAAGTCATCAATTTGGACAATCTGGGAATTTTGAATAAGAATATCTTTGGTCTGCTTGTGAAAAGGGCTCGAAGCATCTATGATGGTGGCTGATTTTATCAGTATTTTCATCTGTTAGACTTTTCGTTGTTAAAATGTTCAGCTGCTAGCATAGCAAAAAAATATATGGGCTCATTTAGTTTTACTTCATAAACTTGAGAATCAACCATTCAGATCCTAAAAAAACCAAAGCAAAAATAAGAAACCATTTCCATAGCCCCCCGTTTTCTCGTTCTTTTTTTAACGAATCTAAAGCAGCAGTGGTTTCCTCATAGACTGTATATCCTGATAATTCTTCATCTGTCATGTAGATCAACTGGTTTTCCCTTCTGTCAAAATTAAAACTCAGGCTCTTAAGTACGGCTCGATCTTTTCTGACCTGATAATTTCCTGCCTTTTGAACTTCATTTCTCAGATTTAGAGATATGGCACGTCTGTTTTGGCTTTGCAAAGGGATAAAAGCGTCATATTCATTTTCTATGACTATCGGATTTTCTGACTGTTCATTAGTGTAGACTTCAATGCCTATCGGCTTTCCAATCGTCTGATAAAGTAATTCATGATTTTGCGACTTAAATCCGAAATTGTAAAACAATGGCACAATGAGGGGCGAAGAGGTGAAATTGCTGTATGCATCAGACAATGGGCCCGCGAAACAGATCAATTGAGTTGTTCCTACAGTAAAAGGTAAACCCTCAGCATCACTCAAAATTCTTCCCAAAATGGGATTAATGGTAAAGTTTGATATGTAGGTTGGATATTGAAAGTTTTTCACCTCCGATTCAAAAACCTCATTAAAAACGGGGTGTGTTGTATGTACCTTGCTAATAGCCAAAGGTTTACCAGTTGAGGGGGTCTTGGCCATATAGAGTGGTTGGCCTAAAATGGCATTGTAAGAATCAATGGCACCATTGGCGTGAGGAATCAATGCTATGCGACCACCATCCTTGACAAATCGTCTTAGACGTGCTTCAAGATTACTATTGATTTGCTCAAGCTCATTAAGAATCAGCAGGTCCACCCCATCGAGAGCAGCAAAGTCCAATTGACTGGCTAATTGTGATTCGAAATCAAATTCATCGTCTGTAAAAATTCTTCTCAAATAACCTGAATTACCATTGGAAAGGGATAATATTTTTGGCTTATCTAAAACTTGAATTGAAAAGTATAACTTGTTATCAAATAATAGGTTGGGCTCGTTTATGGAAATATACCCACTGAAAGCACCGCGCTCCTCCAGAACAAACGTAATTTCTTCTTCACCTCCATTATAAAATGATTTGGCATCAATTGCGTCGTTGACATACAATTCAACTGGAATTGTACTACTCTCCTTAGTTTTTGATGAAACCCGGCAACCTAGTGTCAGGGTTTCGAGAGTTCGGTTTTTGATATAAAGACTATCTACACTAATATTTTTGGTCGATCGAGGTGATAGCTTGACTAAGCTCAGTTGCAGTTCTGTGCTATCTAACGCTTTGAAGGAGTTACCTTGCTGAAAGTCAGAAATGATGATTATTGACGTGGCTTTTTCATTGACTTGATCCATGTCGAATTGTGAGGCAACATAAGTCAAATCAAAAGTTTTAGGACTGTACCCAATCTCGAATAAATCGTTCCGAATGGCGTTCAGGCTGGTTTTAGGAAAGGCTTGATCAATAGTGTAAAAAGAAATATTTTGATCCTCAGGCAAAACAGCTATCAAATCTTGTATGGCTGCTTTCATCAGAGAAGTACCGTCATTCTTGACTGACATACTCAAAGAGTTATCCAAAACTATAATGTGTTCTGTAATAATTTCCGGATCGTACTTTTTCCATTTTGGTTGGGCAAAGGCCAGAATTAAGCAAAGCAGAAGTAAACTTCGGCTGGCCAACAGCAACCATTTTTTGATGGATTTGCTCCGCCTTGTTTGGGATTCAATTTTTTGTAAAAATTGAACATTTGAAAAAGGAATGCGCTTAAATTTTCTGAATTGGAAGAGATGAACCATCAAAGGAACCGCCAAGAGGATTAGGGCGTAAAGAAAATTGGGATATTCAAAAACCATGGTGCAACTGTGTTTGCGAACTTAATGAAAATAGCTCAATGAGGATAATCCTCAATTCACGAATCTCAACAAAAAAAGAAATAATCCTGCATAGGCTTTAAAGATCGCGTGGACATGAAATCAGCGATAACTACTTGAGCCTCGGGATTCGCCACTGTTACAATGATTTGAGCATGACTGAAACGATCTAAGTCACTGAAATGCAGCATTGATTGGTTGTAAATCTCGCGCCCAATCTTATTGGGATTGTCACACATCCACTCAAAGGGGATGGCTTCTTGTATGAACAACTTGGCCAAGTGTTTGCCTTTAAATCCAGCGCCCCAAATTACCAATGGCCGATTTTTGTTGAGGTGAAGCTTCACGAAATACTTGAATTTTAAATCTAAAAAGTAGTTTTGGGCATAGTGTTCATGTGTTCTTGAAGTGCGTGTGGGATAATCGCGCCACAAATGCAGCCTCTCATTCGATGCAATGCATTGATATCCAGCCTCAAAAAACCTGAAACAGAGGTCGTAATCTTCGGGATAGGTGTCGTGATTGAATCCGCCACACCGGTCAAAATCTTCCCGATATACCATCCAACAGGGCGATGGTATCGGACATTCTTTATAGATTTCACTAAAATTTGACCCGTCAGCCGTTAATTTGTTGAGCCAGACTTCATACTTTGAATAACCTTCGCTAATACCATCGGCTGAAAAATATTTTACTTGCCCCAATGCGACGTGACCTCTGCCGTTGCCTAACAACAAATCAGTCAGTCTTTCAAGTTTATTTAAAGGCATGATATCGTCACTATCCATTCGGGTAATTAGTGCACCACTAGAATGCTCGTAAGCTTTTCGCAAGGCAGGTATTATACCCTTGCCAGTATTCGTCATCAATTGGATACGTTGGTCTTTTTGTGCATAATTCTCAACCACCTTATAACTTCGATCTGTAGAATGGTCGTCTACTATGAGGAGTTCCCAATTGGTATAACTTTGCTCGACAATACTATCTAGGCACTCACTCAGGTAATGAGCCGTGTTTTTAAATGGTGTTATTATGCTAATCTTTGGCTGATGCATGCTTAAAATTTCTCAAAAACCCCTAAGCCAAAAAGAGCAAAGTCATATTTTACTGGATCCTTTGGGTCCATCCGCCTTAGAGCCTCGTCCAATTCTTTGACCGCTGTTGCGTCGTTTTGACTGCGATTGAGCAGACCAAGCTTGCGTGCTACTCTTCCCGAATGTACATCCAATGGACATGACAACTGCGCTGGTTTGATACGCTGCCACAGACCTAAGTCTACCCCTGTATCACTAGGACGAACCATCCATCTCAAAAACATATTAAGGCGTTTTGCAGCAGATTTTTTCAATGGGTCACTGATGTGTTTTTCTGATCTCTCTGGATGCGGAAAATCAAAAAAGGTCTTTTTAAACTCATGGATACCCAACTGTACATTCTTCTGACCTAGAAATAATGACTCTAAACTATCGTGACTTTGGTATAAACGTTTTAATCCCGTAACAAAAGTGATTAGGTCGGTGCCGTTAAAGGTGCGATGCACGAAGCTATTCAGAGACTTCAGATCTTGCTGGGTGTGATTGCTTATAAAATCGTATGGTGCTTCGTCCATTAATTGGATCATTTTGTGAGCAGAATTTAAAATACTCTTACGATTACCCCATGCGATTGTAGCAGTTAAAAAACCTGCTATTTCAATATCCTGTCTTTTATGGAAGCTGTGAGGAATTTGTAAGGGGTCTGAACTAATAAATTCAGGTTTGTTGTATTGATCGACCTTTTCGTCTAAAAAGAGTTTTAAATCAGATGGTGAGAGTTTGTCCATAGTCAGCTAACAATACGACCATCTTGCATTATCAGAGTCCGATCTGCCATTGCTGCCAAGTCAGTATTATGGGTAACGATGACAAAGGTTTGTCCGAACTGATCTCTTAATTGGAAAAATAATTCATGCAATTTTTGGGCAGCGTGGGTGTCCAAATTACCCGATGGCTCGTCTGCCAAAATGAGCTCGGGATCATTGACCAAGGCTCTAGCGACAGCCACACGCTGCTGTTCACCTCCAGATAATTCACTAGGCTTGTGGTTGTGTCGATCTTCAAGTCCCAAATAGTTTAATAATTCTTTGGCCTTCGATTCTGCTTCTTGTTTTGTTTTTTTCGCAATATACGCTGGAATACAAACGTTCTCCAATGCAGTGAATTCAGGTAAGAGTTGATGAAATTGAAATATAAAACCGATTTTAGTATTTCTGAATTTCGCGATAGCCCGATTTGTCAGTCCATTAATATTGGTTTCCGCAATAATAATATCTGAAATGGGCTCACGGTCGGCTTCGCTCAGCGTACCCAATATATGCAATAAAGAAGTTTTTCCGGCTCCTGATGGTCCGACAATGGCCACCACTTCACCCTTAGTGACTTCAATATCAACACCTTTGAGGACATGCAGTGCTCCGAAGTGTTTGTGTATCTGCTGTGCTTTTATCATCATTTCAAATCAATGGCTAAAATAGAAATTTCTATCGGTTTGATACCCATGTTGTGTTTGTTCTAGTTAAAGGGTTGTGATAGTAATCCCAAATTAATGCCTGCAGGTCTCAATCATTTTATGTATAATTTAACATAAAATAGAGGCAGTATTCAGACCTTTGCGTCAATTAAAAAACAAATATCATGAAAAAATTACTTTTACTCTTTTGTGTGGCATTATTAACTGGTCAACTCAGCGCCCAAATCACATCACCCCAACCAAGTCCTGCCTCAACTGTAGAGCAGGTGGTTGGATTGTCAAATATTAAGCTGACTTATTCTCGTCCTGCCATGAGAGGTAGGAATGTTTTTGGAGGACTTGTTCCTTTTGGAGAAGTTTGGCGCACTGGTGCTAATGCCAATAGCACTTTCACTTCTGATACTTCTTTCACCCTTGACGGCAAGGAAGTCCCAGCCGGTACTTATTCCATATTTACCAAGCCTGGCTCTGCCTCTTGGGAAGTTTATTTCTATATGAAAACCGACAATTGGGGAGCGCCAAAGACCTTGGACCAAGCCTTGGTTGCCGCCTCAATGACATTGAAGCCAACGGCTATGCAAGACCCAGTAGAATCATTTTATATGGGTCTTGAAAACATTACTAATGACGGTGCTCATTTGGTTATTGAATGGGAAAATACAAGGGTTGCCGTTCCTTTTGATGTGCCTACTGATGCTGTAGTAATGGCCAGTATAGATAAAGTTTTATCAGCAACACCAACTCTAAACGACTATTACAGTGCGGCTGTTTATTACTTAAATGCAGGAAAAGATTTGAATCAAGCTACTGCATGGGTTGACAAAGCTATTGAAATGTCTGGTGACGATCCAAAATTCTATATGTTGCGTCAGCAAGCGCTAATACACATGGCCAACGGTGACAAAAAGGGAGCTATCAAGGCGGCAAAGTTATCTTTAGAAAAATCTAAAGAGGCCGGTAATATGGACTATGTCCGTATGAATGAGGCTTCTTTAAAAGAATGGCAAAACTAAAGGTGTTTTGGTTTACAAAAAAAGCGCAGACAACTGCGTTTTTTTTATGCCTTATTGTCTGGTAGCATTGCCTCAATGAATAAGGCCATGCATATAACCAAGCCACAACCTAGTAGATTCAGCCATAAATAAGGCATCCAATCCATACGGAATACAACGATGACTATAAGTTGTGTGATGATGGCCGCAAGCAATACCGATCGGCTACCGACCCATTTGATGAAGAAAGCCAATAGAAATATCCCCAATACATTGCCATAGAATATTGATCCGATTATGTTGACAAGCTGAATAAGGTTATCTGCTAAATAGGCCATACAGGCAACGCCGATGGCTAAAATGCCCCAGCCAATGGTAAACAACTTTGTGGTTTTAACCAGCTTTCGATCGGAATCCGCAGGGTAGGAGGTGTTATACAGATCCAAGGCGGTTGTTGCGCCCAGGGCATTCAATTCGCTTGCAGTGGACGACATGGCAGCAGATAATATTACGGCCAACAATAGGCCAATCAATCCGCGTGGAAGGTTGTTTAGAATAAAATGTATAAATACATAGTCTTTATCATTGCTCTCAAAGCTCGTGTTTTTGGATGCGGCGGCTTGCTCTAATAGCACTCGTGCTGCATCGCGATTGGTTCGGTCGGCAGTTTGATTTGCAACAATGTTGTTTCTAAGATCATCGGATGGCGATTGCTCATACTCGCTGTAAAGATTGATGCGGTTTTCAAAATTTTGTTTCGAGATTTCTTTCAGTGTCTGATAGTCTGATTCGTATTGGGTGTTTTCGATCAGTTGCTCAGATAGAGGGTTAAAATGCATAGGTGCTCGGTTAAATTGATAAAACACAAAGACCATAACCCCAACAAAGAGAATGAAGAATTGCATGGGAACTTTTAACAAGCCGTTAAAGAGCATTCCCAGGCGCATTTCCTGAACAGACTTTCCTGATAGATAGCGTTGCACCTGGCTTTGATCGGTGCCAAAATAAGACAGTGCCAAGAAGGTGCCGCCGATAAGGCCAGTCCACACGGTGTAGCGATTATTCAGGTCAAAAGAAAAGTTTAATATTTCCATTTTCCCACTAGCACTTGCAATTTCAATGGCATCAGAGAAGCTGATGGATTCTGGTAAGGCTCGAATGATAAAGAATAGTGCCAATATCATACCAGTAAAAATAACTGCCATTTGTTGCTTTTGGGTGACGCTCACTGCTTTTGTTCCTCCCGAAACGGTGTAAATGATAACCAAACAGCCAATCAAAATATTTAAGGCCGTGAGGTTCCAGCCGAGTACTGCTGATAAAATAATGGACGGTGCGAAAATGGTTATCCCAGCCGACAATCCTCGCTGAATTAAGAAAAGCGAGGCAGTCAACTTTCTGACTCTAATGTCAAATCGTTTTTCCAAAAATTCGTAGGCAGTAAACACCTTTAATCTGCTGTAAATGGGAATAAATACCGCACAAATGATAACCATGGCGACAGGTAAGCCAAAATAGAACTGTACGAATCCCATGCCATCGTGAAAAGCTTGCCCGGGAGTGGACAAGAAAGTTATGGCACTGGCTTGGGTAGCCATAACAGAAAGGCCAATAGTCCACCAACTGGCTTGTTGACCGCCACCGATATAGTCTTTTACAGAGCTGGTTTTCCGAGTCCGCCAAGCGCCATATGAAACAATAAAGACAAGTGTTCCTGCGAGTACTATCCAATCGACTAATACCATGGTTTAGAGATTAAATAAAAAATCCAAACATAAATTAGGTTGGCCCCTAGAACAAGAAGATACCAGAGATTTTGGTGTGATAGTTTCATATTAATTGTTTTGCCCCACGGATATCAGGTTAACGAAAAAGCGATACGCCCCAGGCACTGACTCCGGAAATTGACGAAAGAAACTCAAACCCGTATAGATATAATGCCCTTGGCCATATTGACTGACGAGGACACTACCATCGGTGGGAGCTTCATTGGGGTCATTCATGCGCAATAAGGGTTTAAAGGCATCGTCCCAGTTATTTGGAAAATACAAGCCACGCTCTTGTACCCAGCCTTCGAAGTCCTTCCCGCTCAATTGATTAGGGAATGATAAAAGAGGACTATTGGGATCTAAAAATGAGACAGGAGAAAACTCATCGGTGACTCTATTTCTTGACAATTCAATTGGAACAGGTGCCAGTTGATCTACAACTATACCTCGGCTAACGTTGTACTGAACTAGCATGGTCCCGCCTCGTTTGACAAAGTCGAACAGGTCATTTTGCTTGAAACGGAGGGCGTCCATGGTATTGTAAGCTCTTACCCCAGTGATTACGACATCGTAATTGGCAAGCAATTCAGGGGTTATATCTGAGGCTTGAATGACATCCGGATTAAAGCCTATTCTGGCTAAACTCTCTACGGTGACATCGCCAGCACCTTGGACATAGGCTATTCTTAAAGGCACCGTCTTGATATTCAATCGTACGGCCTTGGCGCGGCTGGGTCTCAGAACGGTTTGAAGAGGAATATGGTCATAGTCTATACGCACCAATTCGTGCTCAAAGGCAACCCCATTCATGTTTGCAAATGCAATCAATTCGGCTTCTGACGATTCAGCAGGTGGAGAAAGGACAAAATCTAAGATTTGAGACCCGCCTTTATTGTCAATTTGAAAAGGTTGTGAACTGGGAGATAGGGTCCAGCCTTCAGGCACCCGAAGTCCAGCGTTACCTTGGCAGTGGTCGGCATGCGAGGTGACTTTTAGCTTCAACTCTTGAGGTTTTGAACTCGCAAAGAGAAAGCTTTTACTGTCCAGGGTTACATCAACTTTGGGAACTATTTCAAAGGGCTGATAGATTTCTCCTACATCTGGCCTAGCGTGGTGATACCTGATGTCAGATTCTAACTGAAACGGAATCCCAAATAGGGTTAAATTTACCTGGCCGACAAGAGACCGCGGTGTTTGAGGTAAGCCAATTAGGGTAGGGTCCTCCACTCGATATAATCCTAAAGTACCGCTCGTGGTGAGCCAATAGGGAACAGAATATGGTGTATTTTGTGGGATCGAAAAGGTGCTTTTAACCGAAAGACCCTCGTTCTGATTCAAGTTTTGTTTTTGAACCTCAAATAAGCCGATGCCATTTATACTTGCTCCTTCGATAAGTATTTCAGCGGTGTTTCGAGCGATCACTTCCATGTTAATGTTAATATTTTCACCAGCTACTGCCTCAGCGGTATCAGTTTTAAAGTCGATATATAAGCCTGCGCAATCCTTTATCAATTGAGTAATCTCGTGGAGTTTGATGGCACGCCAATGCTCATCTTTGAGCTTTGAAATCAACTGATAGGCTTCAAGTAACTGAGCCAAATGAATGGCGGGGTTATGAAAGTTGAAATTATCTTGTACCGCCACGAGTATCTTACCAATTTTTCGTCCCCCTTCAACCCGATTCCAACTGGTGTCAATCCCGTCAAACAAGTCGTTGTTTTGCGGTAGTGGTCCGTTGATCAACTCCACGTACTCAGTAGAACTCCCACGCTGACTTAGTCTCCCAAAGCCTTGAGACAGGTGTTGACTACTAGCTTGTGCGGCGATTTCGTTGTTTGATAGGCCCGTTTTAGGATCAAAACTTCCAATGTCAAACATCACTAACTTGGACTTATCAGCCTTTTCGAAATTTTCTTGACTGCCGTAGAACCACCAGGAGGTGTTGAAAAATTGACGATATGGCGTCCAGACTTCAGTGAGGTCCAATTGCTCAACTGCAAAGTCATCGCGCCCGGCCAAATCGAAGGCTTCTACACTGGCCATGGCCGATCCAGTGTGGTGGCCATGAGTGCTTCCTGGCGTACGGTGGTCAAATCTGTTGATAATCACATCGGGTTTAAAATTTCTTATGGTCCAAACTACGTCTTTAATGATGGCCTCTTTGTTCCAGATAGCAAAGGCTTCATCAGGATGCTTTGAATATCCAAAATCATTGGCTCTAGTAAAAAACTGTTGACCACCGTCTGTGCGTCTGGCGGCAAGTAACTCTTGGGTGCGAATAACACCAAGGAGTTCGCGTAACTCTGACCCAATGAGATTTTGCCCGCCATCGCCTCTGGTAAGGGAGAGATAGCCTACGCGTGCATTGCTGTGATTGGACAAGTACGAAATGAGTCTGGTATTTTCATCATCGGGATGGGCAGCGACATAGAGAACACTGGCCAAGGTGTTGAGTTTCTGAAGTGCCTTGTAAATCGACACGCTACTTTGGGGTGTCGGATTTTGAGATTGCATAAATTGACAAGAGCACAAACCGATAAAAGTGAACAACACTGATTGGAAAAACCGCATATGGTAATGATTAGGTCGTAAAAATAGGGAATCTGAAACTTTGACGATAAAATATCCTAAATTTGTAATGTAAACTTTAACAAATAATAGTGGAGTTAGCCATTTTAGCGAACGGTTGTTTTTGGTGTACAGAGGCAGTATTTCAGCGCTTGGAAGGCGTTCTTGAGGTTAAATCGGGTTATACGGGAGGTTTTGTCAAGAATCCACCTTATCGCGAGGTCTGCCAGGGTAGAACTGGGCATGCCGAAGCGGTTAAAATTACCTTTGATCCCCATTTAATTTCCTTTAAAAAACTTTTAGAACTATTTTTTGCTACTCATGATCCTACCACCCTAAATAGACAAGGACATGATTTGGGCAGTCAATACAGATCGGGAATCTTTTATACTTCTGAGGCACAAAAGACGATAGCTGAAGACCATATCACAGCATTGACCACTAGAATGGTCTTTCAACAACCCATTGTAACTGAAGTCACACCCTTCGATGTTTTTTACGAGGCCGAGACGGAGCACGATAACTACTACAACGACCACCGCGACCAAATGTACTGCCAACTTGTGATACAACCTAAGGTGGAAAAAATAGAAAGTATTTACCAAGATCTGCTTAAATCATAACGCTTAACGGCCTATAGTTTCAGTCCGAAACGCTTGAGCATCTTCTTTTGAAAGCTCCAAAAGAATTGAAACTGTCCAAAAATAGCGGCGAAAAACATCAAAAAAAACTGATAAAAAATAAAACTACCCAAAACAACAAGGGTCCAGTATAACCATGCGGGGAAGTTGTCTAAGGTCAAGCCTATAAAACTCATAAAAGGTCTGCTCACCAGCGCTGCAGCGGAACCCGTGAAGGCAAAGACAATGAAAATGGCAATCATTTCAAATCGGTAGTTTACTGCCCATTTGGCTGCCAGTTTTTCGATGATCCAAACGGAAATTTTCAACCCAATGAAAAACATGACCACCGTTGAGATGATAATGGCCAAAGCGGGTAGGTCTTGAAAAAATCTCAAGCTGAGCCTCATGCACATCAACATGAGCAGCAATACTCCAAAAATGGGCCAGAACAGTTGCCAGTTGTTTTGAATATCCCATTTGGCTTTAAATGATTTCATAATAGGTTTTTGGGGAACTAACTATTGGATTTAAGGATGGATACAATTTGTTCTGCTAACTCCACGCCAATCCTATCTTGGGCTTCTAGAGTGGCCGCACCAATATGCGGAGTAAGGGATGTTTTGGGCTGCATCAACACTTGAACTGCCGGTATTGGTTCGTTTTCAAAGGTATCCAAACAGGCGAAGGCCAGTTTGCCACTGTCCAAAGCTTCAACTAAAGCGACCTCATCGATGACCCCACCTCTGGAGGCGTTGACGATGCCAGATCCCTGTTTCATCATATCGATTTCTTTCTTTCCAATGACATATTCTTTTTGAGCTGGCACATGCAATGTGACGAAATCGGCTTCTTTCAAAATACTTTCAACGGATTGAGACTGAATCGCCACGTTGATGAACTGCCCGTTGTAGAATTCCACTTTTACGGATGACTCGTTAATGTATTTGTCGCTCACAATTACCTTCATGCCCACGCCCAAAGCTATTTTAGCTACCTCGTGACCGATACGACCAAAACCAATAATTCCCAAAGTTTTTCCGCGAAGCTCTCGACCCTTGGCATAGGATTTTTTTAATTTATTAAAACCGCTATCGCCTTCTAGAGGCATGTTGCGGTTGGCATCGAAGAGGAATCTTACTGCTCCAAAAAGATGAGCAAAAACCAACTCAGCTACAGAAGAGGAGGAAGCGGCTGGGGTATTGATGACATGCTTGCCCATCGATCGGGCATAATCAACGTCTATATTATCCATACCTACACCACCACGACCGATGATTTTCAAATTGGGACAGGCGTCAATCAAATCTTTTCTCACTGTGGTAGCACTGCGAACAAGAAGCACGGCTACCTGCTCTTCATTGATGAAGTTCATCAATTGTTCTTGAGCAACGCTTGTTGTCAATACTTTAAATCCATTCGCTTCCAGCGCATTCTGACCACTTTTTGAAATGCCATCGTTGGCTAATATTATCATAATTTTATCCTTTTCTGTTGAATTCATTCATTACTTCGGCTAAAACGAGAACACTCTCGTAGGGCAGTGCATTATACATGGAAGCACGGTAGCCACCAACCACCCGATGTCCATTGAGCCCGTTGATACCTGCGTCTTTGACCATTTGACCAAAAGTTTCGGCATCTGCACCAGCAGCTAATGTAAAAGTGGCATTCATCGCTGAACGATCTTCTTTGGCTGCAAAGCCAATATAGAGCTCGGATTGGTCAATGGTATCATAGATCAATTGAGCCTTGCGCTGGTTTTCTTTTTCAATAGCTTGAATACCTCCCAAATCTATCAGCCATTGCATGGTAAGTAGGGAGACGTAAACGGCAAATACTGGAGGTGTGTTAAACATACTCTCCTTGTCGATATGGACTTTATAATTCATCATCGAAGGAATATTTCTAGATACTTTGCCAAGAACTTCCTCTTTGACAATAACAAGAGTTGTTCCAGCTGGTCCCATATTTTTTTGCGCCCCAGCGTAGATCAAATCGAATTTAGAAAAGTCGAGTGCGCGTGAAAATATATCACTACTCATGTCGCAAACTAAAGGCGATGCTGTTGGAAAATCGTGCAGTTGAGTCCCATAAATGGTGTTATTGGAAGTTACATGAACGTAGTCCAAACCTTCTGGAATGGCATAGTTTTTTGGAATATGATTGAAGTTAGCTTCTTTTGAGGAGGCCAATTCGAGAATAGTTCCAAAGTTTTTAGCTTCTTTAATGGCATTATTCGACCAAGTACCAGTATTCAAATAACCTGCCTTGTTTTCCAATAGATTATAAGCAGCCATAATGAATTGCATGCTTGCACCGCCTTGAAGAAAGAGGGCTTGGTAACCTTTGTCTTGCAAGCCTAAAAGCTCTAAAGACAAATTACGTGCCGATGCCATAATATCGACAAAGGCAGCGCTTCGGTGAGAAATTTCGATCAATGATAGGCCACTTTGATTATAATCGACCACACCTTCGGCAGCTTTATGCAAAACCGACTGAGGCAGAATACTGGGTCCTGCACTAAAATTATGTTTTTTCATAGGAGGCAATTTTTAAAGTGTAAATATCTTCATTTCTTTACACTAAGCGACTACTAAAAGAATAAAAAAGTCTTAGGTTTTTAACAAGAATTCAACAGTGTCAACACCATCAGCAAAATCAGAGAGTGCGGGCTGTTGGGAACTGCCAAAAGCATTATAATTTCGTCCTACAATACACTGAATAAACTCTTGATCTTGGTTTAGCTTTTGACGAAGCAAATCTTCGTCTTTGTAAGATTCCCAATGCAACACACCAATAGGTGAACTGTATTGAGTTGACTCTTTTAATAATAAAAACCCATTGTCTAGTAGATCAGTACCGTTGAGGAGCTCTATGGCCTTATGATAATCGTAATTATTGGCGTATTTGTGATGATTAATAACCTCGTGATATTCGTAAATACCCCCAAAAAAGTCCTGAAAATCGTAATGCTCAGGAACCATTAATTTGGTCACATTGCGACAGCCTAAGCCAAAATATTGAAATACATCATCGGCTAATTTGGTGAAATCTTCAACTGTTTCTTGGCCAGTCAGAACGGCAACACTGTTTCTGTTTTTTCGGAGGATATGAGGATATTTACTGAAATAATAGTCGAAATAACGTGCTGTGTTGTTGCTGCCAGTGGCGATTACCATATCAAATCCTTGGAACTTTTCTTTTGTAAAAACTACACGACTAGCTAAATCTGGATCTGTTTGAGCTAATACACTAACCAAATAGGGTATAAGAATAGCGTCTTGTGATGATAATTTTACAAGGGCATTATGGCCAGATATCAAGACAGAGAGTAAATCGTGAAAACCTACCAATGGGATATTGCCAGCCATTACAATAGCCACTGTTTTGGCTTCAATGGCTGTCATGTCATAGGACGATACCCAATTGGTCAACTGGGGAGTTGATAACAACTGCCCCCAGCTGCTTAAGGCAAAGCGGACATTGCTGGGTGTGAACCAAGGGTTAAGAACCGTTGCTTTTTGGATCAATTCTTCGAATTCTTGTGACGGTACGGTAGCGCTGTTTTCAGCATCTAGGACGTATCTCAGTCTTTCGCCCAATTTACTGAAAGCGTCTATGCGTCTGTCTAATGTCATTCAGGTTCTTGTTTATTGTTCTGTTTGGTGGTATGTTTGCATGCAAAATTAATCATTAAAACGGATTAGACGTATGGCTATCATTATCACCGAAGATTGCATCAATTGCGGGGCTTGCGAGCCCGAATGCCCCAATACGGCCATTTATGAAGGAGCCGACGATTGGCGGTATAAGGATGGCACAAGTCTTTCGGGTGAGTTGGTACTTACCAACGGCAAGCGGGTTAACGCAGATGATGCTCAGGAGCCGATCAGTAACGAATTCTATTATATCGTTCCTGACAAATGCACAGAATGTAAAGGTTTTCATGACGAGCCTCAATGCGCTGCGGTATGTCCTGTAGATTGTTGTGTGCCCGACGAAAACCAGGTCGAAACAGAAGAAGTGTTGCTAGGGAAACAACGTTTTATGCACCCTGATTAATGCAAAACAAACCCATTCATTTATGAAAGCAGGAATCGTTGGCCTTCCAAACGTTGGCAAATCAACATTGTTTAATTGTTTGTCTAATGCCAAAGCTCAGAGTGCAAATTTTCCATTTTGTACCATCGAGCCCAATGTTGGCGTGGTCAATGTACCAGACCCCCGACTGACCCAATTGTCTGAATTAATTAACCCTGAACGCGTTGTTCCAGCGACTGTGGAAATTGTGGATATCGCTGGTTTGGTGAAAGGCGCAAGCAAAGGCGAGGGATTGGGCAATCAGTTTTTGGCGAATATCCGCGAAACCGATGCCATTTTACACGTGTTAAGATGTTTTGATAATGACAATATTGTTCATGTGGACGGTGGGGTTGATCCCATTAGGGATAAGGAAACCATCGACATGGAGCTCCAATTGAAAGATCTAGAGACAGTTGAAAAGAAACTCGAAAAGGTAAAAAGAGCCGCCAAAACAGGTAACAAAGAGGCTCAAAAAGAGTTGGAGATTTTAACTCAAATTCATGATACCTTAAGCCGGGGCGAATCTGTTCGAAGTATGACTTGGAGCGAAGAGGAGTATATGTCATTGGTCAAGCCACTACAATTAATTACGGACAAGCCAGTTATGTATGTTTGTAATGTCGATGAGGGGTCTGCGGTGTCCGGAAATGCCTATGTTGACAAAGTCAAAGTAGCTGTGCAAAGCGAAAACGCAGAAGTTCTGGTCTTGGCTGTGGGTGTCGAAGCCGACATCAATGAATTAGAGGACTTCGAAGAACGCAAAATGTTTTTGCAAGATCTTGGTTTGGAGGAAGCAGGAGCTGCGAAGTTGATTCGATCGGCTTATCGATTGCTCAAACAGCAAACCTATTTCACAGCAGGTAAAAAAGAAGTAAGAGCCTGGACAGTGCCTATTGGTGCTTCAGCTCCTCAGGCCGCAGGCGTGATTCATACCGATTTTGAGCATGGTTTTATTCGTGCAGAGGTAATTAGTTTCAGTGACTATATCCAATACGGTAGCGAGTCCAAAGTAAAAGAGGCTGGTAAAATGCGGGTAGAAGGCAAGGCCTATACTGTAAAAGATGGTGATGTGATTCACTTTTTGTTTAATGTATAAGCTGACTTGGTTCGTATTTTAATTACCGCCACCCCAACCTATATAGTGAGAAGTAATGCTCAAGACTCGCTGGCCGATGATTGGGCATGAGCGCAACCCATTCCAGAAGTCGTTTTTAGGGGTTCGATTATTGGCCACCAATCACTAAAAAAATCGAATGGATTTCGGGATAATAAGCTGCGAATTAATTACCTTTCTACATGAAATTTATGATGATGAAAAAGATTATAATCAGTACAATATTAGCATTGTTATTTGTTTCATTGACTTACAGTCAAACCTATGCCGCTCATGGTATGGTGGTGTCTGATGACACTAATGCGTCACAAGTAGGCGTTGCTATCCTCAAAAAGGGAGGTAATGCTGTGGATGCTGCCGTAGCTACTTCTTTAGCCTTGGCGGTAACTTTACCCCAAGCTGGGAACATTGGTGGTGGCGGTTTTTTGGTTTATATGCCCGTTGACGGTGAGGTAACAACCATAGATTTTCGTGAAAAGGCACCTTTATCAGCCACTGAAGATATGTTTTTGGATGCTGAAGGTGTATTGATTCCTGGTAGCAATCATAAAGGATTGAAAACTGTTGGCGTGCCGGGAACGGTAGCGGGGCTTTATTTAACACATCAAAAATATGGCCAGTTGTCCTGGGCTGATTTGGTGCAGCCGGCTGTCGATTTGGCCGCAAAAGGCGTACCGCTAAATTACACCTTAGCATCGCATGCCAAAACCATTGCCCAATCCGATAGCCCAGACTTCTTAAAACATCTGTATACCGACCAAAATGGGTCCGTTTTAGATTTTGGAGATGTTTGGCAACAACCAGCGCTGGCCAAAACCTTGGCCATTATTAGAGATCAGGGTGCTGATGGCTTTTACAGAGGCGATGTAGCGCGCGCATTGGTGGCCTATATGGAAACCAACGGTGGATTGATTTCAATGCAAGATTTGATAACGTATGAGGCTGAAGAAAGACAGGCGGTTAAAGGAACCTATAAGTCCTATAATATCTATTCTATGCCACCACCCAGCTCTGGTGGGGTGGCCTTGGTAGAAATGATGAATATGTTGGCATTGGTTGATCTTGACAGTATAGCGTTCAATACAACTGCCTATTTCCATCTACTCACTGAGGTTATGCGCCGAGCTTTCGCCGATAGGGCCGAGTTTTTAGGTGATCCCGATTTTAACGATACCATGCCTATTGACCGATTGACATCAAAGACTTTTGCACAGCAGCGCATGGCACATTTGGATTGGAATCAAGCTAGTGTCAGCGATCCAGTGAAATTTGGACAGATTTATGATGGGGAAAACACAACCCATCTTTCTGTAGTTGATGTGGAGGGCAATGCTGTTTCACTAACTTATACCCTGGAGCAGTCCTATGGCTCTGGTATGGGCAGTCCAGAATTGGGATTTTTATTGAACAATGAAATGGGCGATTTTAACCCTCAATACGGTTATACAGACCGCGGTTGGTTGATTGGTACTGCGCCTAATAAAATTGAACCCGGCAAGCGTATGTTGTCCAGTATGACGCCCACCATTGTTGCTAAAGAGGGTAAACCCTATTTGATTATCGGTAGTCCTGGAGGACGCACCATTATCAGCACAGTTTTTCAAACGGTATTGGCTGTTTTAGCCTATGACATGCCGCTGCATGAGGCTATAGAAGCGGTAAAAATTCATCACCAATGGTTTCCCGATGAATTGATTTATGAAAAAAACAAGCTGTCTCCCGATCTGGTCAAGGCGCTCGAAATCATGGGGCATCAGCCCGTGTCTCGAGATCAACTGGGTCGGTTGATGGGTATTTTGGTGGATCAAGTGCGCATTGGTGCTGTGGATTCGTCCAGTCCCGACGGTGCGGCTATTGGTTATTAAACGCTAATCAGTCCCTGGAGGGCAAGCACATCATTGTTAAGGATACCCTCTGACAGTATTCTAATCCCCGGTCTTATAAAAGATTTTTCCATGTTTTGCCGGACACAAGGGCTATTGAAGTTTTTAAAACCAATTATCAATGGAATTGGAACGCTGTCAACGACAAGTATGGTCAGTTTAATATGGGGGTATTGGAGTCAAGGTATGTTTAACAAATTGAGTTGTATTGTTAATTACTTTAGCTGCCTCATCTTGCGTCCTTAGTGGGCTTCATATATATTTGCATCTTTCTGTCACCAGTACCTATGAGTCAAACAGCCTATAACGAAGATCACATCCGCTCCCTCGATTGGAAGGAGCACATACGGATGCGCCCTGGGATGTATATTGGCAAGTTGGGTGACGGCTCCACACCCGATGATGGCATCTATATTCTGCTCAAAGAAGTTTTGGACAATGCCATAGACGAGTTTGTCATGGGTGCGGGTAAGACCATTGAAATTGCCATCCGGGACCAATCGGTTACTGTAAGGGATTACGGCCGTGGTATTCCCTTGGGAAAGGTTGTTGACGTGGTGTCAAAAATGAATACTGGGGGCAAGTACGATTCTCGAGCCTTTAAAAAGTCCGTCGGTTTGAATGGGGTAGGGACCAAAGCAGTTAATGCGTTGTCTAATTATTTCAAAGTAGAGTCTGTTCGCGATGGTTTGTCGGCAGTGGCAGAATTTGAGCAAGGCAACCTGACGTCCAACATTCAGCCTTCCGAATCGACCAAACGTCGGGGAACTTCGGTTACATTTGTGCCCGACAGCAGTATATTTAAGAATTTTAAATACCGCAATGAGTATGTGGCCCGCATGCTCAAAAATTATGTCTATCTCAATCCTGGGCTAACTATTGTCTTCAACGGAGAAAAGTATTTTAGTGAAAATGGCCTGAAAGACCTACTGGTGGATAATACCAATGCCGATGATTTGCTCTATCCCATCATCCACCTGAAAGGAGAAGATATTGAGGTGGCTCTGACTCACAGCAAAACCCAGTACAGTGAAGAGTATCACTCTTTTGTCAATGGTCAAAACACCACACAAGGCGGGACTCATTTAGCGGCTTTTCGCGAGAGTTTGGTTAAAACCATTCGTGAATTCTACAACAAAAACTATGAAGCGGCAGATGTCCGCAAGTCTGTGGTGGCAGCCATCGCCATTAAGGTCATAGAGCCCGTTTTTGAAAGCCAAACCAAAACCAAATTGGGCTCTACAGATATGGGTGGCGATTTGCCTACTGTGCGGACCTATATCAACGATTTTGTTAAAACGCATTTGGATAATTACTTGCATAAAAATCCTGAGGCGGCCGAGAAAATTCAAAGGAAAATTTTACAAGCCGAACACGAGCGCAAGGAATTGTCAGGTATCCGCAAATTGGCCAAAGATCGCGCCAAAAAAGCCAGTCTGCACAACAAGAAATTACGAGATTGCCGGATTCATTTTGACAATCTGAAGAGCGATCGTCGGTTGGAGTCTACACTGTTTATTACCGAGGGTGACTCGGCGTCGGGAAGTATTACCAAATCTCGAGATGTCAATACTCAGGCGGTGTTTAGCCTCAGGGGTAAGCCTTTGAATTCCTATGGCATGTCTAAAAAAATCGTTTATGAAAACGAGGAATTCAATTTGCTTCAAGCGGCTTTAAATATCGAGGAAACCATTGAGGATTTGAGATACAACAATATCGTTATCGCCACCGATGCCGATGTTGATGGGATGCACATTCGCTTGTTGTTAATCACTTTTTTCTTGCAGTTCTTTCCTGAATTGATCAAAGAGGGACACTTGTATATTCTTCAAACACCGCTATTTAGAGTAAGAAACAAAAAGGAGACGATTTATTGCTATTCGGATGAGGAGCGTCAGGCGGCCATTGCCAAGCTTTCTCCTAAGCCCGAAATTACGCGCTTCAAAGGATTGGGAGAGATCAGTCCCGATGAGTTCAAGCATTTTATCGATGAGGACATTCGTTTAGACCCTGTTATGCTCGACCGGGATACTACCATTGAATCGATGTTGGCCTTTTATATGGGTAAAAACACCCCGACCCGTCAGGAGTTTATTATAGACAATTTGAAAGTCGAATTGGATATTGTCAAACCAGAATCCACCAGTGAAAGTCTTTAAAGGATGAGTGAGGAGTTGAACAACATACCGGAAAACCACAGCGCTAGTGAGACCATCACTAAGGTTACTGGCATGTATAAAGACTGGTTTCTTGACTACGCCTCCTATGTCATCTTAGAGCGAGCTGTGCCTTCCATTGAGGATGGGTTTAAGCCTGTGCAGCGCCGCATCATGCAGTCACTAAAAGACTTGGATGACGGCCGTTACAACAAAGTGGCCAATATCGTTGGACATACCATGCAATACCACCCCCACGGCGATGCCAGTATTGCCGATGCCATGGTACAGATTGGCCAAAAAGACTTATTGATAGATACCCAGGGTAACTGGGGAAATATTTTAACTGGGGACAGTGCTGCTGCTTCTCGATATATCGAAGCCCGACTGTCTAAATTTGCCTTGGAAATTGTCTTTAACCCGAAAATCACCAACTGGCAAGCGTCCTATGATGGCCGTAGAAACGAACCTATCAACCTTCCTGTTAGGTTTCCTTTGCTCTTGGCGCAAGGTGCCGAGGGTATTGCAGTAGGTCTATCGACCAAAATACTGCCGCACAATTTTTTAGAGCTTATCGACGCTTCCATCAAGCATTTGGAAGGCAAAAGATTTACCATTCTTCCCGATTTTCCAACTGGAGGTATTGCCGATTGCTCCAATTACAATGATGGTGAAAGAGGCGGTAAGGTAAGGGTCAGGGCCAAAGTGGGCCAATTGGACAAATCGACTTTGGTGATTACCGAAGTGCCATTTGGCACTACTACAGGATCGCTCATTGATTCTATCTTAAAAGCTAATGAGAAGGGTAAAATCAAGATTAAGAGAATTGAGGATAATACGGCAGCGGAGGTTGAGATTCTTGTGCACTTGCCCACTGGAGTTTCACCTGATAAAACCATTGACGCGCTTTTTGCTTTTACCAATTGCGAAATGTCAATTTCACCCTTAGGTTGTGTGATCAAGGATAACAAACCTCTTTTTGTCGGTGTGTCTGAAATGCTGCGCCAGTCCACAGACCACACCCTCGAGCTTCTCAAGGCCGATTTGGAAATCAAATTGGGCGAATTGGAGACCCAATGGCATTTTGCATCCTTGGAACGTATTTTTATCGAAGAAAGGATTTACCGAGACATCGAAGAAGAATCGACTTGGGATGGTGTTATTGCTGCAATTGATGCTGGTCTAAAACCTCATATTGCCCATCTGAAGCGTGTGGTGACCACCGATGACATTGTCAAGTTAACCGAAATTAAAATCAAGCGCATTTCTAAATTCGACTCCGATAAGGCCAATCAAAGAATTGAAGCCATTGAAGGTGCTATCGCAGAAGTAAACCACCATTTGAACCATCTGGTCACCTATGCTGTTGATTACTTCAAAAAGTTAAAAACCGATTACGGCACAAGTAAAGAGCGCAAAACGGAACTCAGGTTGTTTGACGATGTTGATGCTACCAAGGTGGTTAACAGGAATACCAAACTTTACGTTAACCGCGAAGAGGGCTTTGTCGGTACGGCATTGCGTAGAGATGAGTACGTCTGTGACTGCAGCGATATCGATGATATTATCATTTTCACCAAATCGGGACAAGCAGTAGTGACCAAAGTAGATGGCAAGACTTTTGTTGGTAAAGATATCATTCATGTGGCGGTATTTAAAAAGAAGGATAGCCGTACTATTTACAACATGATTTATCGCGACGGTAAGTCGGGCCCGTCCTACGTCAAGCGGTTTGCTGTAACTTCTGTCACGCGAGACAAGGTGTACGACCTCACCAATGGCAATGATCAGTCAGAGGTCTTGTATTTCTCAGCCAATCCCAATGGAGAGGCCGAGGTAGTTACTGTTTTATTGCGTCAAGTAGGTCAGATTAAAAAATTGAAATGGGATATCGATTTTTCAGATGTCATGATCAAAGGACGGGTGTCAAAGGGTAATTTGGTCACGAAGAATAGCGTCAAGCGTATAGAGCTTAAGGAAAAAGGCGTTTCTACGCTCAAGCCAAGAAAAATTTGGTACGACGATGTGGTTCGCCGTTTGAATACCTATGAAAGAGGGGAGTTGTTAGGAGCCTTTAGTGGCGAAGACCGCCTGCTGGTTATCGAGCAGTCGGGTCTCGTCAAAACCATCACACCAGATCTAACAACCCATTTTAGCGAAGACATGATAGTCTTGGAACAGTGGGTTCCTGAGAAGCCGATTTCAGTCATCTATTTTGACGGCGAAAAAGAACGCTATTATTTGAAGCGCTTCTGCGTTGAGAACGAAAATAAACCCGAATCTGTCATTACCGATCACCCTAAGAGTTATTTAGAAATGGCGCTTACAGACTGGAGACCCAATGTCGATATAGAATTTGTCAAAGAAAGAGGTAAGGAGCGCAGAGATAATTTGACGGTCGATGTCGCGTCTTTTATTTCGGTCAAAGGAATCAAAGCCTTGGGCAATCAGTTGACTACCTATGGCGTTAAATCAATCGACAGGCTAGATCCGCTGCCCTTTGAGGCGCCGGAACGAATAGCAGCGGCAGACATAGAAGTGGTCGATGATGTGGAAATTGAATACCCCAGCGCGAAGTCAGGGCAAATTGATTTATTCAGTATAAAGGAGTAGGGCCTAGTTTATCTTTTTAGCCACCCCCGTTTGTTTTAAAGTTTCCCCTACATAATTGAATTCAAAGGTGTAGGCATCCTCGGAGGTCGTCAGGATTTTAATGTGTACAGGCTTTTCTTCACTCTTGTTTCTAGGTTTAATGGTGCTGAGAATAAACTCACAGGGGTTGATCCATCTAACAGAGGCAGAGTCAGTTATTGTTTCATAAGTTTCCACTTGTAAATTATTTACACGTTTAAATTTAGATTTATAAACAACATTGTCAATGATTACTTGGCTTTCGAACACACCATTCTTAAAAGTTTCGCAATCTCTAGCTTGCTCGTAGCAAGCGGTAAACAGCAGGATGCAGCTAAAGATTAAAGTGTAAATCAGTTTATTTCTCATAGTGCTAAGGTATTAATCTACTCGGACTTATCGTAGGTTTGGAAGGTTCCGTCTGCATTAAGAACTACAATGCGGTCTATAGTTCCCTTAGAGGGGGAGGTTTTAAGTTGATCTGGCGTGGTTTGTGGGCTCGCTTTTGGCGCTTTAGAAGTCGTCGCTTCAGTTCCTGTAATGAGCCAATACAAATCAACTTCAGGGTATTTTTGGATGACTTTAATTACAAAATCCAAACTTGGTCTATTTCTGCCAGAAAGGATGTGCGATAGACTTGAGCGTTGAACGCCAATAGAATCGGCAAATGCAGAGGGGCTCAGTTGAAGATCTTGAAGTAATTTTTGGATGCGTAAGACCATTTAATTAGGTTTTTATTTTAAATTTTAGTTCATGTCATACAAGGTAAACAATTGGTAAACAACAACTTAAAATTATTAAACTAATGATGTTTACAAATGTAACTAATGGTTGGCTTATATCCATAAAATAGAGCGGATAATCTAATTACAAATGTAACATAAATATCTTTTACCTTTGGCTCATGGATATTGAAACTTATAAATCGGAATACGTTAAGTGCGCTATTGATGGGCGTCATTTATCCTATCGGCAGCTGCGGCTGGTTATGGATCAATATCCTCAATTGACGGCCGTCAAAGAAGGCATCTCTGTCAAGGGTCAGGTGATTAATTCCTATCGATTTGGCAAGGGGTCAATAAAGGTGTTGATGTGGTCACAAATGCATGGGAATGAAACCACGTCAACCAAGGCGTTGTTGGATGTAATTCATATGCTGCATAGTCACAAAGAGACTATAGGGAGTAAGCTGCAGTTGGTCATTATTCCCATGCTCAATCCGGACGGTGCAGACAGCTATACACGCGAGAATGCCAATGGTGTTGATTTGAATAGAGACGCTCTGAAGCGATCTCAACCAGAATCACAACTATTACATTCTGTCTTTGACATGCTGCAACCGCATTATTGCTTTAATTTGCATGACCAAAGACCAATTTTTGGAGCGGGTGTTCTTGGAAAGCCATCGGCCTTAAGTTTTTTGGCTCCTTCGGCTGATATTCATAGAGCCTTTGCGGCAAGCAGGTCTCAAGCGCGTATGGTTTTGGGCGCTGTGGCCAAGTCAATATCTTCCGATTTAGAGGGCTTCATGGCCCGTTTTGATGATTCATTCAACTTGAATTGTTTTGGAGATTACTTTCAAAGCAAAGGTGCTGCTGCTATGTTATTTGAAGCGGGTCAGCACAATTCCGATTACAGTAGAGCAGAGGTGCGCTTGTACTATTCCTTTGCCTTGTTGGTGGCCTTAAATACCATTGCAATATCTGGTATGACTGAAAATGCGGGGATGTATTACGACAGATTACCCGAAAATACCCCATGCTATTGCGACATCTTGTTGGATGAGGTTTTGATTAAGGATGGCTCGAAAGTCCGTTTAGGCTTGACCTATAAAGAAAAATTGGATCGCGATGCCGTCGTATTCAATGCCCATATTTCCCACATTAATCCGAATCACGCACTGTTTGGGCATCGTCACATAACCGAACCTGTCGATTGGGCCCAATCAGAAAGTCAGCCTCATGTAGGGATGCCGATTAAATTTTTGAGAACAAAGGAAGCGATAATCCCCCTAA
>JAURRA010000029.1 GCA_030835825.1 Flavobacteriaceae bacterium | reverse complement strand
TAAGAAAAAGCGTTTTTTAAATTGTATCACCTTCGCGAGATAAAAAAACAAGAGTATTCTGTGACTAAAAATAGACTCTTATACTGCTGTGATTCAAGCGTTAGGTCTCATTGTCGTGATATGAATGGAATGAGACACAAACGTGTCATAAATACCCTCTGTCAAAGTTAGCGACAAGATTTTATTTTTACCATTATTTGAATAAGTTTAACTTAATAGCAATGAATGATTTATTTTTATTTTAAGATGATAATAAAAAATAGGTTTTGTCAAGTAAAAGGAATAAAATAAGTGATTATTTCAACTGTTTTGACGTGCAAAATTCAGGTGTTAGGAGGATGGGAGTGAGGTCACCGTCGAAAGAATGGTGGTTTGAGGACAATTCAGTGAGAATATGTAAATTTACCCTCAAACTAAAAACACCATGATTGATAGTCCGAAACACGAAGGTATGCGCCACCGTTTGGTTGAGCAACTTCGTCAAAAGGGCATTGAAAACCAGGCTACCTTGTCTGCTATAGCTGCCGTACCTCGTCATTTGTTTTTAGATTCGGGTTTTTTGGATCACGCATATGAAGACAAGGCCTTTCCCATCGCAGCTGATCAAACGATTTCTCAGCCCTATACAGTGGCCTTTCAAACAGAATTGCTGCAATGTTGCGCTGGAAGTAAGGTGTTAGAAATAGGCACGGGGAGTGGCTATCAAACGGCAGTACTATGTCATATGGGGATCGAGGTCTATTCCATAGAACGGCAACAAACGCTATTTAAAAAAACATCTTTGTTTTTGCCCAAATTGGGCTTTCATGCCAAGAAACTCATTTTTGGTGACGGCTACAAGGGTTATATCGAAGCGGCACCCTATAATGGCATTATTGTAACAGCAGGTGCTCCTGAGCTGCCTAAGGCGCTATTGGCCCAATTGGCTATTGGCGGACGTATGGTAATTCCCGTGGGTAAAGACCAACAAATCATGACCTTATTTGTCCGAACAGGCGTTAAAAGTTTCGCCAAGAAAACCTTTGGGGAGTTTCGTTTTGTACCCCTGCTTTCAGACAAGGCATCAACCGCGTCTTAGAAATTTACGCCCAACAGAATACCATTGTTTTGCCGCCCGTTGTGATGGCTTTGAACGTAATCTACACGAAGGAATTTCAGTTTTTTAAAGCCGATATTTTCCAAGCCAATATTCCATTCCATATAGGGTTGTTGGTCAGTGGTTTTCAAATAGTGAAATCCAGCTACTACATGCCAATTCAGTTGGGTAATCAAAGGCAGACGGTTTAATAGAAAGCCCTTGAAATGATGTTCAATGTGGAACCCGTTATAGCTCTTATTGGTGCTCAATAGGTAGTAATCGAGTAAGTTATAAGTCTCATTAGTACGGCCAGAGTTTCGCAAAATGGTTTGGTTCCCTTGGAAGTGACGGTAATCGACAAAGGCCATCATGTCCGAGTTGAAAAACCCTCCTGCAAAACCATTGTAATTGAGATTGCCAAGTCGGCCTAAATTTAAATTTTGTCTGATTTCAACACGTAGCTCAAGAAAATTGTAGTCGCTAACCGTTGCGCCAAATCCCTTTTTGGCAAAGAAATATAGGGAAGGGTAGTTGCCGTTATTTATGACGTATTTGCTGTCAGGGTATTCCAAATATTTTTGGCCAAAATTGACTCTAAAATTCATACTTGCAACAAAGAGGTCATGCTTTTGGAACAGTGCTGCTTCGTTGTCATTAGGTTCCAATGGGTTGTTGCTGGAGAAACTTATCCCAGGCTGAGGAAATATCACCTGATCTGTGGTGTTAAATAGCGGCTTTCTATTTTCATAGGTCAGCGTAAAATTACCGTTCAATCCGTTGACCCATTCCTGTCCATAGGTTGCTCGGACAAAACGCCGCTCAAACAGTTTGAGATAATTTTTTTCAAAGGCTGTGTAAACATCATTTAAAGTCTGGCCTATGGGGTTAGCTCTATTAATGGATATCGCCTCACTGCCCAGTGTAAATCGCAGGTAGGGCCGATTGATATCGTTAAATTTATAATAGAAACTCACACTAGGTCTCAGGCGTTGGTCACTAAATCCATAGTTAATCTTAGTTGTGATACTCCAGTAGTGTCGGAAGTCGTCCAACTGTCGTCTGTAATATAATTCCGGAGCGATGTGTAAGCCTTGGACAGTATTAAAATGGACCTTTTTTAAGGGACCAGAAAATCCCCAGCGGCGTTTGTCGAATGAATTTTCATGGTCGTAACCGTTTAAAAAAACACGCCATTTGAAGTGGTTGTTTTTTTGGTCCATCGAGTCTAAATACGACTTGGATTCCCTCAGGATTCTGATACTGTCTTTCCGAATATAATCTCTTGTCTCAACCTCTGACAAAGGAATTGGCCGGTTGGTTGTCCAAAACAAACTATCTTTTTTGTTTGCATCGGACTCCACTTTTAAAATGCGATTACCAAACTCTTTATAATCGAATTTTGGATCGAAAACGTAATTGCTGTAAACTGCCGAATATCGTCCGCCGCCTTTGAAGTCCAATAAACCAAAATCAAAATCGAGCAATTGGGTACGCAAAATCCATTCATTTCTAGTTTGATCAAAGGTGAAAGACTGTGAAATAGTCATCTTGTTGAGCGGCATGATTTGTATTTGCTTGCCGCGAATGGTCAGCTCAGCGCTGTAAATGGCCCATTGGTCTTCCACAATATAAATATGTCCGGCAAAGGCTGGATCGTTTTCTCGTTTTGGGGTGACTCTAATTTTATTGATCAAGTACCCACGGTCGTCGTAAAATTCACCCTCGTATTTAAAGGTATAAGTGCCAAAAGCACCATTTGCCAAAGGCGATAAAATGGATTGATTGATTGAAATATTATTGCGGTATAAATTAAAATCTACATCTCTGGCCATGTTAAAGCTGAAGCCGTTATTGTTGCCGCTCACCTTGGAGGCTGTTATGTTTTCAATCAATTCGTCAGGTTGTCGAAAGGAGAGTTTTGAAAATGTTTCTGACAAATAAAGAACGCCACTGCGAGTGCTGTCAATCGCGCCATTTAAATCGCCTACTTCTTGACCAAAAATTTTTTCCGGAACGGAGTCTAGAGCGATCAGTCCTCTCGAATAGAAATCGGCGCGATAGCTGCCAATTTTTTCCAAATGAGACTTACGCGCGGCAATGGTCTTTCTCATGATGGGATAGGCGGGGTCTTCTGTTGTGTTCAAAACAACCTCGTCTAGAGAAATGGCTTCAGGGATGAGTTTGACAACCAAATCATTTACCTGTTCTTTGGGTTTAACCTTATATTTAAAAGACTTATAGCCCAAACTCTGAAAGACTAAAACGCCGCCTTCTTTGGGACTATTTTCCAAATTGAAAACACCCTCTAGATTGGATGTGGTACCCATATAGGTGTTCTCAATATAAATATTCACGCCTAGAATGGGAGTGCCGCTTTCATCCGTTACTTTGCCGTTGATTTGTGACAAGCCTAAAACTGGGCAAAGAATGAAAAATAAAAAACTCTGATAGGATTTGAAGTTAAGGTGCTTCATAGGGGTTTATTTGAAATTCTTTTTGATTCGATCTAAATCCCGCTTGTTGTCGCGATCCTTAATATGCTCCCTTTTGTCATAAAGCTTTTTGCCTTTAGCCAAGGCAATATCTAGCTTGGCTCTTCCTTTCTCGTTGAGGAACAAACGCAATGGCACAATGGTAAATCCAGAAGAAGTCACCTCTTTTTCCAACTTTTTCAATTCTTTCCGATTGAGTAAAAGTTTCCTTGTAGCCTTGGGTTGGTGATTGTAATGTGTGCCATGAGAATAGAGGTCAATAGACATATTCACCACAAAAAGTTCACCCCGATCATTAAACTCACAAAAACTATCTGCAATACGCGCTTTACTCAAACGAATTGATTTGATTTCCGTTCCAGTTAGTACAATGCCCGCCGTATAATGGTCTAGGAGTTCAAACTCAAAGCGGGCGCGATTGTTCTTTATGTTTACTGCTTTTTGCACAGCCCAAAACTACAAAAATAAAGACGTCCATAGACGCCTTTATATGCCCATTGTCAATTTTGAAGTTTATTTCTACTGCTGTCTGAAAACCAAGCCATCCTCGAAGGCATCGAGCAACAAGATACTGTCCTCATTCACCTTACCCGACAAGATGTCTTTACTCAGTAAATTAAGAACTTCTTTTTGAATCACACGTTTGACAGGTCGCGCTCCATATTCGGGTTGGTATCCCTTCTCGGCCAAATACTGCTTCGCCTGGTCCGTTACGTCAAAAGTGATGCCCTGTTTGGCCACGGTTTTTCGAATCATTTTGAGTTGCAAATCCACAATGGCTAGTATGTCTTTGTGATTCAAGGGGGTGAACATCACAGTATCGTCAATCCGATTTAAAAATTCGGGCCGAATCGTTTGCTTGAGTAATCCTAAAACATCTACTCTTGCCAATTCAATAGCGGTCTCTATGTCCTTGGTGTTATCGAAATTTTTTTGAATCAATTCGCTGCCAAGGTTTGAGGTCATGATGATGATGCTGTTTTTAAAATCAGCCACACGACCTTTATTGTCCGTCAGTCTGCCTTCATCTAGGACTTGTAAAAGGATATTAAAAGTATCGGGATGGGCCTTTTCTATTTCATCTAGCAAAACGACAGAGTATGGCTTGCGCCTCACTGCTTCTGTCAACTGGCCACCTTCGTCATAACCAACATATCCGGGAGGTGCTCCTACCAATCGGCTTACGGCGTGCCGCTCCTGATATTCGCTCATATCAATTCGGGTCATGGCGTTGTCATCATCAAATAAATAGGCTGCCAATGCTTTGGCAAGTTCTGTTTTACCAACACCTGTAGTGCCCAAAAACAAAAAAGTACCAATGGGTTTTTGTGGATTTTGCAGTCCAGCACGACTTCTCCTCACAGCATCGCTAACGGCGGCAATAGCTTCGTCTTGCCCTATGACTCTTTTGTGCAATTCATTTTCCAGGGCCAGTAGTTTGTCGCGCTCACTTTGGATCATCTTTGTTACGGGTATGCCAGTCCATTTGGCCACCACTTCGGCTATGTCTTCATAGGTTACCTCTTCCTTAATTAGTGCGGTCTCTTTTTCCTCGGCTAAGGCCGTTTGAAATTTTTCTAATGATTCCTGAGCCTCTTTGATTTTACCGTATCTCAGTTCGGCTACTTTACCATAATCACCCTCTCTTTCGGCGCGTTCGGCATCCAATTTATAGTTTTCAATTTCCAATTTTGTCTGTTGAATGTTGTCTACCACCTCTTTTTCTCTTTTCCACTTGGCGTTGATAACACTGCGTTCTTCTTTCAAATTGGCTACTTCTGAACCTAATGATTTGAGTTTGCTCTCATCGTTTTCTCGCTTAATGGCTTCGATTTCAATCTCGAGTTGCATGATTTTTCGATCCAAAACATCCAATTCCTCTGGTTTGGAGTTGATCTCCATTCTCAACTTTGATGCGGCTTCATCCATCAAATCAATGGCTTTGTCCGGTAAAAACCGATTGGTGATGTAGCGATCGGAAAGTGTTACAGCTCCAATAATGGCTTCGTCCTTTATTCGGACTTTGTGATGGGTTTCGTATTTTTCTTTGATACCTCTCAAAATGGAAATGGCTCTTTCCGTGTCGGGCTCATCGACCATCACTTTTTGGAATCGCCGTTCTAGGGCCTTGTCTTTTTCAAAGTATTTTTGATACTCATCTAAGGTTGTGGCACCAATGGCTCGGAGTTCGCCCCTCGCCAAGGCGGGCTTTAGAATATTAGCAGCATCCATAGCGCCTTGCCCTCCGCCTGCACCAACCAAAGTGTGTATTTCATCAATAAACAGAACGATATCACCGCTGCTGTTTGTGACCTCCTTGATGACGGCCTTTAAGCGCTCTTCAAACTCACCCTTATACTTGGCGCCTGCAATCAGAGCGCCCATATCAAGAGCAAAAATGGCTTTGTTTTTCAAGTTTTCAGGAATGTCCCCGTCCACAATACGATGGGCGAGACCTTCGGCTATTGCTGTTTTTCCAGTGCCAGGTTCCCCGACCAAAATCGGGTTGTTTTTGGTTCTTCTCGATAGAATTTGCAGTATTCTGCGGATTTCTTCGTCTCTGCCAATGACAGGATCCAATTTGTTATCCAAGGCCATTTTGTTCAAGTTTTTGGCATATTTACCCAAGGCATCATAGGTTGTTTCTTGACTTTGAGAGGTCACTTGATTTCCTTGTCGAAGTTGATTGACGGCCTCCAATAATGCCTTTTCGGTAATCCCGTGGTCTTTCAATAGCTTTGATATGGTGCCATTACTTTTGAATAGGCCCAAAATTAAGTGGTCGATGGCAACAAAGTCGTCTTTCATTTTTTTGGCCAATTGGGTAGCTTGATTTAGAGCCTCACCAACCGATCGAGACCATATCATATCTCCACCTTCTACTTTGGGGTAGCTTTGAAGTGCTTTATCTAAAATCGATATTATCAATGCCTTGTTGGCGTTGAGCTTGCCCAATAAAAAAGGAAAGACATGATCGTCTACAGCCGTGATGCCTTTTAGAAGATGTTCTTGCTCGATTTGTTGGTGCCCATAATTTTGAGCTATTAGCTGCGCCTCTTGAATGGCATCTTGTGATTTTGTCGTTAAATTATTCAGATTCATCAATAATTTTATTTAGGGTTTGTCTACTTTTGTTCAAATATCTTACCAACAGAATAGGAGCGACATTTTGTCCTATTTTAATTGTAACACACTGACTTTTAGTCAGTTTATAAATTTTTTATGGGTCTTTTTTTTAAAAAAAAATCAAGCGCAGCAAGGGAAGAACCCTCGGGTTTCCCTTGTACTCCTTTGCAAACTATTGATGATTTGGAACTTTTAGTTAAAGCATCTTTTGAGCAGCCTCAAGTAGTTTTTAAACATGCTACCAGTTGTGCTATAAGTCGAATGGTTAAATCAAACTTTGAAGAGGAATATCTCCAATTACCTTCAGGAATGGTTTTTCACTATTTGGATTTATTAGCGTATCGCAGTGTTTCTAATGCTATTGCGGACACATTAAAAGTCAGACACAAATCGCCACAGTTATTGGTAATTAAAAATGGAGAAGTCGGTACTCATGCTTCACACAGTGATATTTTAAATATCAATCTGTTTGAGATCGCAGATTAGTGTTTTTTTTAAGGATTTCAAAGACGGGTAGGAGCTGTGAGCGCACCTCTCCAAAACCAATTCTGGTGCCTTTTTTCTCGCAATGTCCCCTCATGATGACTGTGTCGTAATCTTCAATGAATTTCCTGCTTTGATTGTTGTTAAGAGTAACGGTCTTCTCTCCTCGCCATGACAGTTCGAGCATTGATCCATAGGCAGATGGGTCAGGACCTGAAATGGTTCCGCTTCCCATCATATCACCAGCATTAATTCTGCAACCGTTTACCGCGTGGTGTGTCAATTGCTGCGCCATATTCCAATACATATACTTAAAATTGGATCGGCTTACGACAGTTTCTTTCGATTGATTAGGCTGTATGGCCACCTCTAAATTGATATCAAAACTGTTATTTCCAGAGGACTGCAAATAGGGTAGTGGCTTAGGATTTTGTTCTGGGCCTTTTGTGCGAAATGGTTCTAAAGCGTCTAGGGTAACAATCCACGGCGAAATGGAAGAGGCAAAATTCTTGCCTAAAAAAGGTCCTAAGGGCACATATTCCCATTTTTGAATGTCCCTGGCACTCCAGTCGTTGAATAATACCAGCCCAAAAATGTAGTCCTCCGCTTCCTCGATGGGTATAGGCTCTCCAATTTCGTTGGCATCAGTAGTGATAAAAGCCATTTCGAGCTCAAAGTCTACCAGTTTGGATGGACCAAAAACAGGCGTTTCGGCACCGTGGGGTAAAGTCTGTCCTTGTGGTCGATGCACTGGAATGCCAGAAGGAATAATGGTGGAGCTTCTGCCGTGATAACCAACCGGCATATGCAACCAATTGGGCATTAGCGCATTTTCAGGTCCTCTAAACATGATACCCACGTTGGTAGCGTGCTCTTTACTGGCGTAAAAATCGGTATAATCGCCAATCAGAACAGGGAGTTGCATTTCAATTTCATCTAAACGAAATAAAACGGCCTCCTTGTGGGCAGCGTTGTTTTTCAAAGTATTATTATTAGCATCAAAAACGTCTGCAATGCGATTGCGCACAGCCCGCCATGTTTGACGGCCATCTGCAATAAAATCGTTTAAAGTGTCTTGTAAGAAAATATCCTCGGTTAATGGAATACCCTCAAAATAGCCCAATTGATGCAAGGCGCCTAAATCTATGGCGGTATCTCCTATTCTTGTTCCAATGGTGATGATGTCGTCTCGGGTCAGGAAAACACCAAAAGGAATGTTTTGAATTGGGAAGTCAGAATTTTTATCAACATGTAACCAAGAGGTTCTGTCAGGATTGTTAGCGAAATTGGGCATAATGAAAACTATTGTTTATTAAATATCTGTTCAAATATATGTTTTTTGTCATTTGAAGCGCATCTGTTTTCATATTTTTGACAACAAAACTATTTTTAAAATGCGTGACGAGCAAATTTTTGAATTGATAGAAGCAGAGCATCAGCGACAGTTAAATGGACTCGAATTGATAGCTTCGGAAAACTTCACCAGTGACCAGGTGTTAGAAGCCACAGGTTCGGTATTAACCAACAAATATGCCGAGGGATATCCTGGAAAGCGGTACTACGGGGGATGTGAAGTCGTCGATGAGATAGAGTTAGTAGCTATCGAACGTGCTAAGACGCTATTTGGAGCGGCTTATGCCAATGTACAACCTCATTCTGGAAGTCAAGCCAACGCGGCTGTATTTGCGGCCTTGCTCAATCCTGGAGACAAAATATTAGGATTTGATCTGGCTCATGGAGGGCATTTGACCCACGGATCACCAGTTAATTTTTCAGGTAAAATCTATAGTCCTACCTTCTATGGTGTTCATCCCGAAACAGGATTATTGGACTACGATGTCATCATGCAAAGAGCTAAGGAAGAGCGCCCTAAATTGATCATTGCTGGAGCCTCTGCCTATTCACGTGACATGGATTTCAAACAATTTAGAGCCATTGCCTATGAGGTGGGAGCCTTGCTTCTGGCCGATATTTCTCATCCCGCGGGATTGATTGCTAAAGGGATTTTAAACGATCCTTTACCGCACTGCCATGTGGTAACTACGACAACCCATAAGACCCTTAGAGGTCCGCGAGGGGGGATGATTCTGATGGGGAATGACTTTGAAAATCCTTTTGGTCACACCTTGAAAAACGGCAGTCTTAAAATGATGTCTTCTTTAATGGATAGCGGTGTTTTCCCAGGCAACCAAGGTGGTCCATTGGAACATGTTATCGCTGGAAAAGCCATAGCCTTTGGTGAGGCCTTAGATGATAGTTTCCTTTACTATATGCTTCAAGTTAAGAAGAATGCGATTGCCATGGCTGAAGCCTTTATGGCAAGGGACTACGCTTTGGTTTCTGGTGGCACAGACAATCATTTGATGCTCTTAGACTTGCGCAATAAAAAGGTGACTGGAAAAGCGGCCGAGCAAGCTTTAGTTCGTGCTCATATTACTGTGAATAAAAACATGGTGCCCTTCGACGACCAGTCTCCATTTGTAACTTCTGGAATCCGTGTTGGTACGCCTGCAGTTACTACTCGAGGTATGAATGAAAATGATATGGAAACTATTGTTGATCTCATTGATAGAGTAATCCAAAATATCGACAACGACGCCATCATTGAAGAGGTGGGGCAAAAAGTACACGACTTGATGTCCGGGCGACCTCTATTTATCGCCTAAAAATCTTGACCTTCATAGGCGCCGAGATCTGGCACAGCGCCTCTAGGAATTCCCAAAATATCATGGGTGAGATTGCCTGTGACAACACCGAGGCTCTTAGCAGGAGAATTGTTTGGTATTCGTAGCTTGTTTTGCGACGGATTTTCAAACAGAGGATTGGCGTTACGAAGCAAGTTGTTATACAAAACGCTATTTTGAAAGTCGTAATTGCCGCCAGTGTTGCTTGATGTGTTTTCGTAGCGGAGCAAACAATGATCGAAATAAAAGTTGAAGACTTCACCCTGAGCCTGATCGAGCATAAGTTCATTGCTGTTTGATCCGTAAATAATACAATTGGTGAACGTGGCTGATTCAAGAGGGTTAGTTTGGGTGTTATTGTCGCCGTCTACAGCATAGTTGTTGAGAATTACAGTTGGAAATTGCCGGAAACTGCTACTCCAGTAATTCGCAAAGGTAGCATGTGTAAAGCTGTAATTCCCTCCAATGGTTCCAGCAAAAGAGGACTGACCAACATTATTAATGACTAAGTTTTCTGCTCTAATGGCACTTGATCTGCCCAAGATACCAAAATTACTGTGATTGTATAACTGAGTATTTTCGAGGATAAGTTTGCTGGGATCGTTGGCGTTACCATCGCTCAACAGACCAATTGTTCCATTTTTGATTATGGCGTGTTTAAAGTAGTTGTTGGTACTTCCTTCAAATAGCCAAATTGTTTCCCATTGCCCAGGCACATCGTCAAAATCTGGTTCCAACCGATCACCTTCAAAAATAACCGCTTCTTCCATCAGTTCGAGATCCGAGCTCAGAGCCCCATCGACGTGAATGGAGCCACCAGGTGTTACAATCAAACCTGAATTTGCATGAAAGTGAATTCGAGCACCTGCTTGAATCTCTAGGGTTTGGTTTTGATTTACCCCGGCAAAACCATAAATAACATATGGTTTATCGTTGGTAAAAATCAATTCATCATCTATCAAAAACCGACCCTGCAAATTGGTGTTATCCACCGAGCCATCCCCGTCAGCATCAAAAGCCAGCGTCTCATAAATATACCCTCCTTCAGTGGTATTAGGAAATCGTTGAGGGTAGATAAAGACAGCATCTTTTACTAAGGTCACCAGGTCTACTCTCTTTTCAATTCCTTGAGATTCGAAGGTTATATGATCGGTGTAAAGAAATTGGTTTCCATTGGTCAATGACTGTATGTCAACAGTTGTTTCTACAAAAATATACATGCTATCCTTTGCCAAAATTTCGACATTACTAAAAACTTTGCCTGCGTTTCCACTCATGCCGTCTACGCTTAAACGATAGAGAGAGCCTTCCCCCAGTCCCAGCTCAAGGGATGAAATCATGATGTTTTTGTTACTCTCATTATATACTTTGAGGTTGTAGGTACTCGAGCCTATATTACTAAATACGGTATCGAGATAAACGGTGTCTTTAGAAAACTTCAAGCTACTGACGTCAGGGGTGAACTCGAAATCAGTTCGGCAGCTACTCCAAAACCCAAGGAGCAGTAAAATAGCGCCCCATTGTAGGCTTTTAAAAGTATTTATATGAATAATGGATCCCTTCATTTCACAAACAATTGAGCCATTTCATCGGTCATTCTCGAAGGTTTTTTGGTTTGATTATCGATCAAACACCAAGTGGTTTTAGATACGGCTAAAAGCTGTTTGCTGTCTGAATGATAAATCTCGACCACACGCTCCGAAATCGCACCCGATGATTTAAAGACATAGGTTTCTAGACTTAGCTGGTCGTTTAAAAATGCTGGTTTTTTGTATTGGATATGGTGATCCGTAAGAACCCAAAAATAACGATTAAAAATAGCTTCATTGGCCTCTTTTTGCCAATGTTCTTTGGCCATAGACATTACCCATTCTATATAGTGGATGTTATTAACATGATTCAACTCATCCAAATCATCCTCTATCACCCGCTGCTGTCTCAAATACTTTTTCATTTGAGTTTGATTTCAAACAACTTATCCCAATATTTTCCGGTTACGAAAAAGGTGTCAGAAGAGGGCCGGTAGGCAATGCCGTTAAGGACGTCGAGCTTGTCGTGCTGGGTCACTTGGGGCTTTAAAGCGCGACAATCTAAAACACCAATCACAGCACCATTCGTAGCATCGATAATAGCAATGCCCTCGTACTGATATCGATTGGCATAAATTTTTCCATCTACCCATTCCAATTCGTTGAGCCCATTGAGCTTGCCTTTGTTGGTTGTAGCCTGGATATATGCTTGTTCGGCAAATGTCTCTGCGTTCAAGCTGAAAATTTTATCTGTACCGTCACTCTTAAAAATTTGGGTACCGTCGTTACAAAGGCCCCATCCTTCCTGACTTTTTTGGTAATTGAAGGTTTTTAATTGCTCAAATGACTTACGATCATATATGAAACCGATCCCACTTTGCCAAGTCAATTGCAGCAGTTTGTCGTCAAGAATGGTCAAGCCCTCCCCGAAATAGGCATTTGAGAGCGCATGACTTTGAAGTACTTGCCCTGTTTTTAATTCTACCAATCGCAGCGAGGATGAGCCATATTGTCCTGTGCTTTCATAGAGTGAGTCGTTGATAAATTCTAGACCCTGTGTGTAAGCGTTAATGTCGTGTGGATAAGTATTGACAATGTCAAATTCTAAAATTGCTGGTGGGCTAGAATTAAGAAGGGTGAAATCGGCCTTTAAGAGTTCTGAACGGTCTCCCACAAATACCATTGCTTCTAGTCTGTGGTCTCCAAGTCGTTGACCAATTAAAGGAATAGTGGCCTGAGTAAGCTTGCCATCTAATTTGTATACTACTGAATCGGCAGTCATATTTGGGTGCAGGACCTGACTGCGCAAAGTGTCTCCCAAAACGAGTGTTTTTTTGACAACATTGGTATTTAGTTTGAAGCCAAGTGCTTGGTCTTTACTACCGCAATGGATGAGTAAAAAACTGAAGCCGTAAATCAACAATATGAGGCGAGATGACATGATCAAATTTTTTCAGCAAGTTATTCAATTCAAAGAACTAAAAAAAATGAACTTTCTTGTGTAATTGTGGTTTAGGGAATTTTAAAATTACCATCGTATCTTGGCTGGGTAAAAGACAAAGAATGGCTTCTAAAGGAAAAGTGGTTTTTATTACGGGTGCTTCTCAAGGCTTGGGAAGAGCTATTGGTGAGATTTGTTACGCCAAGGGTATGCGGGTTTATGGTACAAGTCGGAATCCCGACCGCATCAAAGATTGCCCTTTTACGCTCATTCCAATGGAAGTTACCGACACGGATTCTGTTAGTGCAGCAGTATTGCGCGTACTTGAATTGGAAGATTCAATTGATGTTTTAATTAACAATGCGGGTATCGGCATCACTGGGCCTCTGGAGGAGATAGACTTGATTGAAGTTCAGCGCCATTTTAACACCAATTTCGCAGGTCCCTTGCGCCTAATTCAAGCTGTTTTGCCCTGTATGAGATCCAAGGGTTCAGGAATGATTATCAATATCACCTCTGTTGCAGGCACTATGGGTCTTCCTTTTAGAGGCGTTTACAGTGCGGTAAAAAGCGGGTTATTACAAAGTACCGAGGCGTTGCGAATGGAATTGCGTCCTTTTGGTATTAAAGCAACTGCTCTCATTCCTGGAGATATCAATACGAATATGGCCGCTGGAAGGTACCATGCGCCGTTAATAGTTGATTCTCCTTATGCGGAACAATACAATCGCTTAATCCAAAGTATTAATGAAGATGTGAGCTCTGGAAGCAGCCCGGAGAAAATAGCGAAATGTGTTTATCAGATTATGAACAAGTCTAACCCTAAGCCATTCTATACTGCTGGTCCCGGCTTTCAGCAATTGGCTGTCTATCTCAAACGCTTTCTGCCGTCGCGCGTGTTCGAACGGCTGATGGTTGCGTTTCAAAAACTAGATTAAAGCCCTACCGAACTGTTGATAGTTTTTTATCATAATTCTAGTAAGCATGCTTCGTTTATGCTAATTTGCAATCAAAATCAGACTGATGAAATTTTTTATTGATACTGCAAATCTCTCTCAAATTGCCGAAGCCCAAAAGATGGGTGTTCTTGATGGTGTAACTACCAATCCATCGCTGATGGCAAAAGAGGGTATAACCGGTGCTGAAAACATCAAAAACCACTACAAAGCAATATGCGAAATTGTTGATGGCGAAGTTTCGGCCGAAGTCATTGCTACCGATTATGAAGGCATGATAAAAGAAGGTCATGAGTTGGCGACTCTTCACCCTCAAATTGTTGTAAAATTACCAATGATTAAAGCTGGTGTTCAGGCTTGTAAATATTTTTCCCAGCAGGGAATCAAAACCAATGTAACATTGGTTTTTTCGGCAGGTCAAGCGCTGTTAGCCGCCAAGGCCGGCGCTACCTTCGTGTCGCCCTTCATCGGTCGCCTGGATGATATTTCAACGGACGGACTAAATCTAATTGCTGAAATTAGACAGATTTATGACAATTATGGATTTGAAACTCAAATTTTAGCGGCTTCAGTGCGCCATACCATGCATGTGATTGACTGTGCAAAAATTGGAGCAGATGTTATGACAGGTCCTTTGAGTTCGATTGAAGGACTGCTCAAACATCCTCTTACTGATATTGGTCTAGAGCAATTCTTAGCGGATTATCGCAAAGGCAATTAAGGGGCTACTGTAGCTTATTTAAATTGAGATTAAACTTTCTGCTAAACAAGTTGGCGTTAGGTTGGGAGACATTCCCGTCCTTATCGATGAGCATGACTCTATTGACATTATGAAGCGCCAGTATTTTCTTAGCAGCTTCAGGGTCCCGAAATCTATATTCTGTATCACTTACAACATTGGGAGCCCTCAAAAATGACACCCAGTCTTCCTCATTGTCACTGTCAGTATTTATAGAAATGAAATTGATTTGCTTAAAAGTTTGACGTAAATAGGCCAATCGCTCGTGGCTATTTTCGAAATGACTTTTGGCGTTTGTAGACCAAAATGTACACACCGTGGCTTTGTCGAATAACTCGTGTATGTTGAGAGTCTTTCCTTTGGTGTCAATAACTTCTATTTCTGGAAATCTCTGTCCTGCCCTAATTTTGGTAATACTGGCATACCAATTGGCCATGTAGGTTTTGTCCGCGTCTGACTTGCTATGATTGTAAAAAAATTGAAGAATATCCTCTTGTTGCTCTGTATTTTTAGCATTCGACAGCAGACTTTTGGTCGTGTATTTCAGAATATTATTTTTAATCACAGGATCGGTAATCAAAGTATCCATGAACCCCAGTTTTGTCAAATAAAAATCTCTAGTCTGCTGATTTACGGGGAGATTTGGTTCTTGCTCAACTAACTTTTGAAGAGCTAGAGTATTAAAATGCGGAAACAGAAAATTGTAGTAATGATGAAAATGTGCTAAGCTCGAATCATTGTAATTCAACCCCTCTCGAAACACAAAGTAATTGGGAGGTAGTTGCTCTAAGGCAGCTCTGTTTAAGGTAGTGAAATGCCTGAATGGATAAGCCTCTCGCATAGCACCATAGTTGTATTTGATTCCTGCACTGACCAAATCACTGAACACCTCGGACTGCTTGTTTCTTTTCAAGAAATTGTTCAACCGCTTTTTCTTTTCCGACTCTAAGGAATCCAGATGTCTGACAAACAGTTCTGGACTGATTTTGCTGATATCGAACATCGACTTACTCTCTTGCTCCATTTCAAGGAACAATTGCACCAAAAAATTGTTCTTTTTAGCGCCTTCACCCATGTAAACCAACGACTGGTCAAAATCAATGGTATTGACCCGCATCACAATACTATCTCCTGGTGCCACAATGGCCAATTGATATTCATTGCCGTGCATGAAGGAGTACATTCCGGTTTTGATGTTGTGAAATTCGAGCTCAAATTTGTTGTCTTCCGAGAGTTCTAGAGTATCTACTGGTTCACCGTCCCTATAAATATATACATTGCTTGTTTTTGGATTTAATATTTCGCCGCCGAAAAAGGCATCTCCTTTTTGATTCCCTTGCTCGCAAGCTGAGAAGAGTAGCAGTGCGAAGAGTACCGCTAAAACTGAGGATGAATTAAAGCCTGTTTTACACATGTCGGCAAAATTATTGGTTCGGATTAACATAAGTTGTTAATGCATCGTTAAATATTTAATATCCTTTGAACTAATGGTTGGAATCGCCTTCCAATTTTTCTAATTTTGCAACACACAAAAAAGAGCTATGTTATCAGTATCTAATCTTTCTGTTCAGTTTGGCAAGCGCGTGCTTTTCGACGAAGTGAACACCACCTTTCAGTCAGGCAATTGTTATGGCGTTATCGGAGCCAATGGGGCTGGAAAGTCAACTTTCCTAAAAATTCTCGCTGGACAATTGGAACCCACTTCGGGACATGTTTTTTTAGAGCCAGGAAGACGATTATCTGTCTTTGAGCAGAATCACAACCTATACGATGAGTATCCAGTGCTAGAGACATTGCTCCGAGGTAATAAGCCCTTGTTCGAAATCAAGACCAAGATCGATGAGTTATACGCTGATTACAGTGACGAGAACGCCGAGAAAATAGGCGAACTCCAAGCACAATTTGAAGAAATGGATGGTTGGAATGCCGAATCATCTGCAGCATCTATGTTGTCGAATTTGGATATTCACGAGTCTTTGCACTACACCCAAATGAAGGATCTCGATGGAAAACAAAAAGTGAGAGTGCTTCTGGCACAGGCCTTGTTTGGCGCGCCTGATGTGCTGATTATGGATGAGCCTACCAACGATTTGGATTACGAAACCATCATGTGGTTAGAGAATTTTATCGCCAATTACGACAAGTGCGTGATTGTTGTATCTCACGACAGACACTTTTTAGATGCCGTTTGTACGCATGTTTCCGATATTGATTTTGGAAAAATCAACCACTATTCTGGAAACTACACCTTCTGGTATGAGTCATCGCAATTGGCCGCCCGCCAGCGTTCTCAGCAAAACAAAAAAGCCGAAGAAAAAAAGAAAGAACTCCAAGAATTTATTGCCCGATTTAGTGCCAATGTCGCTAAAAGTAAGCAAGCTACCAGTCGTAAAAAAATGATTGAAAAGCTTAATATTGAAGATATTAAACCATCGAGTCGCCGCTATCCCGCGATTATTTTCGATCGCAATCGTGAAGCGGGTGATCAGATCTTGAATATCGAAAAACTGAAGGCTGTTCAGGATGGCGTTACTATTTTTGATAACATCAATTTAAACCTAAAAAAAGGCGATAAGGTGGTGGTATATTCTAAAGATTCACGCGCCGTCACGGCCTTTTATCAGATAATCTCTGGCCATGAACAGGCATCTGCTGGAACTTATGACTGGGGAATCACCACGACTCAGTCTTATCTGCCATTGGATAACAGTGCATTTTTTAATTCGGACATTTCATTGGTCGATTGGCTCAGACAGTGGGCAACAACTGAGGAAGAAAGGGAAGAAGTGTATTTGCGTGGCTTTTTAGGAAAAATGATTTTTTCGGGAGAGGAAGCATTGAAAAAATGCAGTGTACTATCGGGAGGGGAAAAGGTGCGTTGCATGTTGTCTAAAATGATGATGGTCAGAGCCAACGTTTTGCTATTGGACGAACCTACCAATCACCTCGACTTGGAAAGTATTACGGCTTTCAACAATTCCTTAAAGAATTTTAAGGGGACCGTTTTGTTTTCAACTCATGACCATGCCTTTGCTGAAACAGTTGCCAATAGGGTAGTGGAATTAACCCCTAAGGGCATCATAGATCGCTATGCGACTTTCGACGAATATATGCAAGATCCCGCACTGAAAGAGTTGAGAGCAAAAATGTATCAGTAGAACAGTAAAGGTTATTGGTTCTCGGAGAGTATGGGCTGAACTATTTGAAGTGCCGTCGCGTATTCTTGACCGTCGACCCATATTTCTTTGAAACCAAAACTACTGCTTCCAAATCCGGCCATTCTTGCAGATTCCGACTCGTCTTTGACCACCGGAATGATATCATGATCCTCCAGGGCTGCTATCAACCGATCCGCGAGAAGAAAATTTCCCGAAAATAATTTTTGGTAAGTCTTCAAAAGACTCTAAGATAAGACATTTATCGCAACACGGCACCGGTTTCATGTTCAAACCTGCCTAACAATTGTTGCATGATTTTGTCGATTTGCTTGTCCGAAAGGGTTTTGTGGTCATCTTGAATGGTAAATCTCAAAGCATAACTCTTCTTGCCCTCGGGAATAGGTTTGCCCAAGTATTCGTCAAACATATCCACATCTTTGAGCAGCTTGCGCTCTGTCTTAAAAGCGATTTGTTTTAAGGTGTCAAAAGTAACGGATTTGTCCATGATCAGCGCCAAATCTCTTTTTACGGCTGGGTATTTTGGAATAGATTGAAAATTTGGAGATTCTTTTCCTAAAATCAATTTACACATGCGATTCCAGTCAAATTCTGCGTAGAACACCTTTTTGTCAAGGTCGTATGGTTTTAAAACAGCTTCACTTATTTCACCATAGCTCACCAAGGCATTGTTAGAAACCATCAGAGTTTGACCAAATGAAAAAGTGTTTTCTTCCACCTCAGTTTCTTGAAAGTTATTGATGTCTAAGCCATGTAATATGGCGAATACATAACCTTTAAGGTCGAAAAAAGACAATTCTTGTGCCTCACTCTGCCAGTGTTTCTTGCTTTTTTGACCCATCAACCACAGTCCAAGAATTTGGCGTTCCTTGTGTTTTCCGTCTTCAAAAGTATAGGTTTTTCCAAATTCGAAACAACGGAGGTCCGTTTGCTGACGGTTGTTGTTATATGCTAATACTTGAACCCCAGAAGAACACAAGGAGGTGCGCATCATTTCTAAATCGGCACTCAGAGGATTGAGCAGTCGCACGGCATTGTTTGCTTTGGCGTCATTGGGTACTAAGGAGTTGGTCATAATTTCAAAGAAACCATGACCCACAAGGCCCTGACTAACGCGTTGCATCAGATGATGACTCGAAATCAAAGGAATGTCGACAATAGCTGCATCGAGCTTTCTGCTGGCATTGATATTGTTGTAGCCGTATACTCTTAGGATTTCTTCTATTACATCAATTTCGCGTGTCACATCGTTGCGATAAGCTGGAATAGTCATGCAAATACCAGTTTCAGTGAGACTATTAATTTTGATATCAATGGAGGTTAAGATTTGTTTAATTTGTTCCCTATCGATTTCTTTTCCAATGGTCTTATTGACCTTTTCAAAATTGACCAAAACCTGATGATCTTGAATTCTTTGAGGGTAGAGGTCTGTGATTTCACTCGTGACTTTACCGCCGGCTACTTCTAAAATGAGTAAAACGGCTCTTTTTAGGGCATAATCAGTAATATTGGGATCAATACCTCGTTCAAACCTGAATGAAGCGTCTGTGCTCAAGGCGTGGCGTTTGGCAGTTTTTCTCACGGAAATAGGATCGAAATAGGCACTTTCCAAGAATACACTGGTGGTCGATTCATTCACTCCTGAATTAAGTCCTCCAAAAACTCCAGCGATACATAGGGGTTTTTCGCCATCACAAATCATTAAATCTTCATTGGATAAAATGCGCTCAACCCCATCAAGAGTGACAAATTTAGTTCCTTTGCTCACGGTTTGAACAACAATTTTTTTGTCCGCCAAGGATAAGGCGTCGAAGGCATGCAATGGTTGTCCTAGCTCGTGGAGAACGTAGTTGGTGACATCTACAATATTGTTAATGGGGTTTAGGCCAATGGATTTTAAGCGGTTTTGCATCCATGTCGGCGATGGTCCAACTTTGATGTCAGAAATAGTAACACCACAATAGCGAGGTGCTAATTCAGGCTGTTTGATATCGATATCAACTCTAAACGTGTGATAGTCCACGTGATAACTCGACACAGAGGGTGTAATCAATTTGTGATTCGTACCGTGCTGTTTGAGGCCTGCTCTTAAATCTCTTGCCACCCCCATATGACTCATAGCGTCAGCGCGATTGGGAGTAAGTCCTATGTCAAAAACGGTATCTTCTTCAACCTTGATGATGTCCGATAGGGGCGTTCCAGCCAAATGTTCGTCAGACAATATCATGATGCCATCGTGACTTTCTCCAAGGCATAGTTCATCCTCGGCACAAATCATTCCGTGGCTCTCTTCGCCGCGAATTTTACCCTTTTTTATAAGCCATGGCTGACCATCCTTATCATAGAGGGTAGTGCCGATTGTCGCCACTGCAACTGTTTGACCTGCTGCGACATTGGGAGCGCCACAAACAATTTGAACTGATGCTTCCTGACCGATGTCAACAGTAGTTAGCTTTAGCCTATCGGCGTTGGGATGCTGATTACAGGTCTGTACCTTGCCGATAAGCACACCTTTCAATCCGCCAGGAATCGAAATTTGTGTCTCCATACCTTCTACTTCAAGTCCCAAATCAGTGAGGATTTCAGCGGTCTGAGGCGCTGGCAAATCTGTTTTTACAAATTCCTTTAACCAGTTATATGATATTTTCATCGGTATGCACGTATAAGTAGGCAAATATAAGAATAGTTGTGGCAGCACAAAAAGTCATTCAAAAGGATTAAATTTGTTTTTTACACCATGCTATGAAGACTCTTACCACTGCTATCAGCACCGCTTTTTTGTTATTTTCATGTCAATCTAATACGGTTGACAGTTTGTCTCCCGGCAGATACCGGGCAGAGTTAAAGGTCCAAAACGACCAAGTTTTGCCTTTTGTTTTTCAGGTCAATTCGGCTCAATCGGTAACCTTTAAGAATGGTGATGAGGAAATTATTACCACCGAGGTGAGCTATGAGAATGATAGTGTCAAGATACAATTACCAGTTTTTGAAGGGTATATAAAGGCCAGAATGACTAAAAACAGACTCACGGGTTATTTTATCACTGAAGAAAAGGATCGTAGGCAAGAGTTTGAAGCTGAAATATCCGATGCTCCACGTTTCTCTTTAAAGAAAGAGGCTACTGTTGACGTCAGTGGCATTTGGGAAGTGAAATTCACAAACCCTGATGGATTGACCTATCCTGCAATGGGCATATTTGAACAAGACGGAGGTCTTGTGAAAGGAACTTTTCGCACCAATACAGGCGACTACCGTTTTCTTGAAGGTGCCGTTTCTGGGAGTGTATTAGAATTATCGGTTTTCGACAGCGCACATGCCTTTTTGTTTCAGGCTTCAATTCAGGAAGGCCGCATGATTGGTGTTTTTTACTCCGGTAATCACTACAAAGAAACTTTCATTGCTCATCGAAACGACAATTTTACACTCGATGATCCTGAAAGCCTCACTTTTTTAAAAGAAGGCTATGATGATTTTGAGTTTTCATTTCCAGATGTTAATGGAGAAATGGTTAGTTTGGCGGACGATCGTTTTAAGAATAAGGTTGTCGTCGTTCAATTGATGGGCACTTGGTGTCCTAACTGTCTGGATGAGTCGAAATTTTTGACATCATTCTACGAATCATACCAGTCGAAAGGATTAGAAATAGTGGCACTATCGTTTGAATATGTCAAAACCAAAGCAAAGGCATTTGCTAATTTGGAGCGACTCAAAAACAACCTGAACATTACTTATCCCTTATTGCTGGCACAATATGGCTCTACTGACAAAAATTTGGCACAAGAAAAGCTGCCCATGCTCAACAAGGTTTGGTCCTATCCGACGACTATCGTGTTAGGACGCGATCATCAGGTTAGAAAAATTCACACGGGTTACAATGGACCTGCTACAGGTCAAGTTTATTTGGATTTCGTTGATGATTTCACAACTTTTATTGAAACGCTTTTAGCCGAAAACTAGGAAATATAGTTCCAAATGTTTCTGAATTGCTTCATTTTTAGCAGTGTTTCCCTCACATTGCGGTGCTCAGATTGGTTCAAATTAGGATCAACATTGAGAATACGATGCGCCGTATGCCTTGCCAATTCTAAAATTTCTCGATCCTTGACAATGTTGGCTATCTTCATTTGGAGGACGCCGCTTTGTTGGGTTCCCATGAGATCGCCGGGTCCTCGCAACCGCAAATCCACTTCGGCGATTTCGAAGCCGTCTGTCGTTTGTACCATAGTGGCAATTCTGGTTTTACTGTCGTCGCCCAACTTAGCACCCGTCATCAGAATACAATAGCTCTGTGCTGCACCTCTTCCGACTCTACCGCGCAGTTGGTGTAACTGTGACAATCCAAAGCGTTCTGCACTTTCGATGACCATTACAGAGGCGTTGGGCACGTCAATACCTACCTCAATCACTGTTGTCGCAATCAAAATCTGTGTTGCGCCGCTAGCAAATCGCTCCATTTCAAAAGCCTTGTCTGCTGGTTTCAATTGTCCATGAACTATAGAAATTTGATAGTCAGGACGTGGGAAGTCCCTTAACATACTGTCATAGCCGTCCATCAAATCTTTATAATCCAATGTTTCACTTTCTTCAATCAGCGGATAGACCACATAGGCTTGTCGCCCTTTGGCTATTTCGTCTTTTAGAAACTGAATGACTTTGAGTCTATTGCTGTCGTATCGGTGCACTGTTTTGATGGGCGTTCTACCGGGAGGGAGTTCGTCGATTACGGAACTGTCTAAGTCCCCATAAACTGACATGGCTAATGTACGGGGTATGGGTGTTGCTGTCATTACCAAAACATGGGGAGGAATGATATTTTTGTGCCATAATTTACTGCGTTGTGCTACCCCAAAGCGGTGTTGTTCGTCGATGATGGCTAACCCGAGATTCTTAAATTTCACTTTATCTTCCACCAAGGCATGAGTCCCTACTAAAATATGTAGGGCTCCAGATTCTAATTGGCCATGAATAATGCGTCTTTCCGCAGTTTTTGTAGCTCCTATAAGCAGGCTTATTTCTATGCCTAACGGCCGGCAAAATTTTTGCAAACTCTCGTAATGTTGGGTAGCCAAAATTGCCGTAGGTGCCATCAAACAGGCTTGAAAGCCATTGTCCAAAGCCATCAAAATGGTCATGAAAGCCACAATAGTTTTTCCAGATCCCACGTCGCCTTGCAGCAGGCGATTCATTTGTGCGCCAGTGCCCAAATCGTTGCGTATTTCTTTGAGCACTCTTTTTTGTGCAGCGGTCAAAGTAAAAGGCAGTACATCCGTGTAAAACGTGTTGAAATAGTTTCCAACGGTGGTAAAAGGAAAGCCTTTAATTTTTGCTTTGTGTTGTCTGTTTTTTATCAATAATTGCAGCTGGAGAAAAAACAATTCTTCAAATTTCAGTCGAAATTCGGCCTTGCTCAAAAGTTCATTCGTTTCAGGAAAATGTATTTGCAGAAGTGCATCGGTTTTTGACAACAATTGCAATTGGTCCATCACCATCGGGGGTAGTGTTTCGGCAAACCGCGCCTTGGCTGTTTCGAACAACTGTAGCATCATTTTGCGCATCAATCGGTTAGAAATACCGTTTTTAGATAAGACTTCGGTAGACGGATAGACCGCCTGCATGGCGTTAGACCGTTGCTGGTCATACTCCGATTTGAGCTCCAATTCGGGATGGGCCATATTCCACCGACCGCCAAATTGATTCACTCGTCCGAAGGCCACATAAAATTGATTGGTTTTTAAACTCTGACGTATCCACTTGTGACCTCTGAACCAAACCAAATCCATACTGCCAGTACTGTCTTGGAAGCTGGCCACCAAGCGTTTGCCTCTTTGTTGTCCTACTTCTTGAATATCCACTATTTGTCCAATGACTTGCACTTCGGCAGAACTTGGCGTAAGTTCGGCAATGGTATAAAACTTGGTTCTGTCGATATAACGATTGGGAAAAATATTCAGCAGATCCTGAAAGCTATGTACACCCAATTCCTTGCGAAGCAACTCTGCCCGATTGGAGCCCACGCCTTTGAGATAATCGATGGGTGTTTGTAGCACTTCAGTATTCATCCTGTGAATTTAAGTCATTCGAAGTTAAGCAGCAAGCGTGCTTACCACAATTGACTGACCTCATTTTTTAAAAACAGCAGAGCGGCATCTGTAGGGGGCGCACTTTCGAGTAAAGTATTGAGTAAATGTTCACGCATTTTCTGCGCGCTTTCGACCTTTTCAGACATATTGGCCTGACGAATCATTTGAATACTGGTGTTTTTGGAGGTCATGATGACATTCCAGCAATTTTGACTGATATAAATTTGTTGGGTCAGATTGTGTTCAAACTCCTGTTCAATGGTAGAAATCAATTGGGCTTCATAGGTATTTTTATCATCAGAACGAGGTGTCACTCGTGCCAATAAGTTGCCTAAAGTAATACGTTCTAAAAACAAGGCCATCCGCTCATAGGCTTGCAGTCGGAGTGGTAAAGTTTGTTGGGCGTGTTTCAAATGCAGTTCAACATCCCGTCGGCGGTTTTCATTGCTGGTATAGCTATTGAAAAAATAAAAAGCCGTTACCGCAATGATTAGCGATGGAACGAGCATGATAAGAACATTAGTGAAATCGGCGTTCATGTGCAGTCGTTGTGATTTAAATCAAAGATATTTATTTTATCGGACATATGCACAGGGGAAATTGTTAGTAAATAGTCGCTAATTTTATGCCAATCCCAATTGACATTGGCTAATTTCACGTCTTATAAAATAAAGTCTTGGAACGTTATTTAGACCAACTTAACGAAGCTCAAAGAGAAGCCACGGTTCAGACCGATGGTCCCATGATTGTCATTGCTGGTGCAGGCTCGGGGAAAACAAGGGTTTTGACCTATAAAATCGCCTACCTCATGCATCAGGGCGTCGATCCTTTCAACATCCTGTCGCTTACGTTTACCAACAAGGCCGCCAAGGAAATGAAAATCCGTATCGCAGAAATTGTCGGCGAATCGGAGGCTAAAAATTTATGGATGGGCACTTTCCACTCCGTTTTCGCCAAACTCCTTAGGGCCGATGCTCCAAAATTAGGCTTTCCCTCCAATTTCACCATTTACGATACCCAAGACTCCCAGCGACTCATTGCTTCCATTATCAAAGAAATGGGATTGGACAAGGAGATTTACAAATACAAACAGATTTACGGCCGCATATCTTCCTATAAAAACAGTTTGATTACTGTTAGGGCCTATTTTCAAAACCCCGAATTGCAGGAAGCCGACGCCGCAGCACGGCGCGACAAAATGGGAGAAATCTATCAAAATTACGTCGAGCGCTGTTTTAAAGCAGGTGCTATGGATTTTGATGATCTCCTGTTACGCACCAATGAATTGTTGACCCGTTTCCCCGATGTTTTGGCCAAATATCAGGAGCGTTTCAAATATATTTTGGTGGATGAGTATCAAGACACCAACCACTCTCAATACTTGATTGTTCGGGCCCTGTCCGATCGCTATCAGAACATTTGTGTTGTCGGCGATGACGCGCAAAGTATTTATGCTTTTAGAGGAGCTAATATTGACAACATCCTCAACTTTCAGAGGGACTATGATGACACTAAGGTTTTTAGGTTAGAGCAGAATTACCGTTCGACCAAAACCATTGTCAACGCGGCTAATTCTATTATTGATAAAAATCAGGTCAAACTCGATAAGGTGGTGTGGACGGCCAATGAACAAGGCAACAGCATTAAGGTACATCGGTTACTGACCGATGGTGATGAAGGTCGGTTTGTCGCAGGATCCATTTTTGAAAACAAAATGAATCACCAACTCCACAACAAGAGTTTTGCCGTGCTCTATCGCACCAACGCCCAATCGCGAACTATCGAAGATGCTTTGCGCAAGCGCGATATCCCTTATCGCATTTACGGTGGACTGTCGTTTTATCAGCGCAAAGAAATTAAAGACGTGTTGAGTTATCTCCGTTTAGTTATCAATCCTGCCGATGAGGAGGCCTTGAAACGGGTGATAAATTTTCCCGCTCGTGGCATTGGACAGACCACTATCGATAAACTTATTGTTGCCGCCAATACCCATCGGCTAACCATTTTTGAACTGCTACAACAATTGGACGGTCTGCCTTTGGATGTCAATGCGGGTACCAAAACCAAACTGAAGAACTTTGCGACACTTATAGAGAGTTTTCAAGTGATGAATCAAAAAGTCAACGCCTTTGATCTGGCCGAACACGTGATTAAGGCCACTGGTTTGATGCGCAGTTTTGGCGAAGACCTGACTCCTGAAGGTATTGCCCGAATGGAAAATATTGAGGAGTTGCTCAACGGTATTAAAGATTTTGTAGATGGACAGCAGGAATTGGTGGATGCCAGTGGCTCGCTGACCGAATTTTTAGAGGATGTCTCTCTGGCCACCGATTTGGATCAGGAGGATGAAAACGACGATAGGGTAGCGCTGATGACCATTCACCTGGCCAAAGGTTTAGAGTTTCCCTATGTCTATATTGTCGGGATGGAAGAGGACCTTTTTCCATCGGCTATGAGTATGAATACCCGCAGCGAATTGGAGGAAGAACGCCGGTTGTTTTATGTGGCGCTCACAAGAGCCGAAAAGCAGGCCTTTTTGACCTATACCTTATCGCGCTACCGCTGGGGCCGACCTGTAGATGCCGAGCCCAGCCGTTTTATCCAAGAAATAGATGAGCAGTATTTGGAATTTGCCACACCACCACCTTCGCAGCGCAGCAACCCGATGTTGGACGCCTCTATTTTTGGCGATGTTCCTCAAGATACCATCCGGTTTAAAAAGCCTAGTCCTGCTAAAAAGCCACAGCCAGCGCCATCCGTAGTGCCTAAAAATCTCAAACCTGTGCAAGCCGCTGCCAAGGCCTTGCCCTATGACGGTGAAATGAGCGTAGGCCTGCGTGTCAGCCACATGCGTTTTGGCAAGGGGACCATTGTGGCCCTCGAAGGCCGTGCCGCCGACCAAAACGCCACCATCCATTTCGACCAGGCAGGGGAGAAAAAGCTGTTGTTGCGTTTTGCCAAACTCGGCCTCATTGATCCCTAAGTATGAAAGCCCAACGCGTCAGACTCTATGAGGACAACCCCAACCCCAAACAGCTGGGGCAGCTGGTCGATGCCCTCAAACAAGGTGGACTGATTATTTATCCTACCGATACGGTTTATGCCCTCGGTTGCGATAGCCAAAATGCCAAGGCCTTGCAGCAATTGGCTAAACTCAAAGGCGTCAGTTTGGAGAAAGCCTATTTCTCCTTTGTCTGTGCCGATTTGAGTGACCTGAGTATTTACGCCAAACAACTGGACGGCGCGACCTTTAGAATTCTCAAGCGCGCTCTGCCCGGCCCTTACACCTTTATTTTGCCCAGTGCCAAGGCCTTACCGGCACCGTTCAATAAGAAGAAAACCGTTGGTATTAGAGTCCCCCAAAATAATATTGCTCGAGCTCTGGCTGCCGCCCTTGGACGGCCCATTGCCACTGCCTCGCTCCACGACCAAGATGAGATTATTGATTATACCACCGATCCCGATGACATTTTTGAGGACTGGAACCTCCGCGTTAACGCCATTGTAGATGCCGGGATGGGTGGCCTTGTGCCCTCCACCGTCATTGACCTCTCCCAAGATGAACCCATCGTCATCCGTGAAGGTCTGGGAGATGTGGGGGTGGTATAGTTTTTTTGTAACTTTGAGAAGCTCCAATTTATTCTCTACACTTTTTTAGTTTTTAGTTTGTTTTGGTGCAACTACCCCTTCGGTCATAATTTTCGTTTTTCAAATTTCAGCTAACGTCATCGGGCACCATATCGTCTATACAAGTTTTAAAAAGAACTGTTTGTCCTCTGAGTTGTCTTTGTAAATATTACATTTATGAATATACTGAATATCAGAAGCATAACATTTTTTCTTACTAGATATGTGTCCGCTGTTATTCTAGATTTAGAGACATCCCAGACTTTCTTCACTTCTAACTGTGAACTTTCATTTATAAGCTCTTCCTCCTCAAATGTAGTCTCTATATTTTGGTCGATGATAACCGATTGGTTTGATGGATTGAAGAAAAGTGTTATCGAGATAAGATTGTCAGTAGAATTATTATTCAGGTCTTCTTTCGATGGATTATTGGAATTTAAAAAGCAATCAAGAGATTTTAAAATAGTGGATTTTCCTGCATCATTCTGACCTACAATTACATTAAAATCGTCTATTACGATTTCTTTTTCTTCATTAATTCCCTTGTATTGATGGATTTTTATTTTGGTCAGAATCATTTTCTTCTAATTGGTGGCAACGGCATTTTCGCTAACGGTGAGTGTATGGTGGGTCTATATAGATACACTTTACTTTTCCTTCGTATTCGGGTAATAGGCTTTTAAGTGCTTCAAGGTTGTCTCCGTGAATTATTTTGTTTCCACTGTTGGTGGACTCGGTTTGTTCGCCTTTGTCGGATGTAAAACCGTATTTGTGTTCCAAAACTCTGTATGGCACATCTTGGTGGTGGCTCACCACCTTGTCTTTTCCTATCCAATGGAGTGTTGGCATATGTTATAGTTTGTCAAATCAAACACGCCCTCAAAAAAATGACTGGAAACACCATAAGGTGAAGCTGTAGGTTATCATGTTTGGGGCATGATAGTATAAAGGTAAAAAAAAATCCCAAGGCACGCCGTGGGATTTGAGATAAAATATTTAGTAATACTTATTCCTGTATGGTAGTAATTTTGATCACGCCGTTGGTGCCTTTGTCGCCGTATGCCGCAGTGGCTTCATCGCCTTTCAGGACTTCTACCTTGGCAATGTT
>JAURRA010000028.1 GCA_030835825.1 Flavobacteriaceae bacterium | reverse complement strand
GGTCTCAAGTATGGCTGCTATTTCTTCAATACTCAGAATACTTGGTGTTCCGCCTCCAAAATATATGGTACTAATTGTTTCGGAAAAAACCGTCGATCGGATCAGTAATTCTTTTTGAATAGCTGCTACTAACTCGCTTTGGTATTTTAGCGAAGTAGAAAAGTGAAAGTCACAATAGTGACATGCTTGTTTGCAAAACGGAATGTGGAGGTATATACCAGCGATGATCGTAAGATTACTTAGTTAATTTATCTTGATTTTGTTTTACAAAACTGCTCCATCCCGAGTACGATTTATCACCACCTAGCTTATCTTGATTGTAAAAATGACATACTGCAGCAGCTAGTCCATCGGTCGCATCAAGATTTTTGGGTAAAGATTTTAAGCCTAGCATGCTTTGTAGCATTTTGGCCACCTGCTCCTTGCTGGCATTACCATTGCCAGTTATCGCCATTTTAATTTTTTTAGGAAGATATTCCGTGATAGGTACTTCGCGGCTAAGACCAGCGGCCATGGCTACGCCTTGCGCTCGACCAAGCTTGAGCATACTCTGAACATTCTTGCCAAAAAAAGGAGCCTCAATGGCAATAGAATCTGGATTAAAGGTGTCTATTAACTCTATTGTTCTCTCAAAAATCAGTTTAAGTTTGAGGTAATGGTCACTATATTTGGTCAGATTAAGTTCATTCAGTTGCACAAATTCCATGGTTTTACCCTTGACGCGTATTACACCAAACCCCATGATGGTTGTTCCAGGGTCAATCCCCAATATGATTTGTTCTTTCATAAATTGAATTATTGAAAATCAGGTGTTCGAAATAGTAAAGGCAGTTTAAGCTCGCAATTAACGGGCTGTCCACGCTTTAATGCTGGCATAATCTCGGGCAGGCTTGCTGAACAATCTTCAAGAACAGCTACCAGCGAACTGTCCACCTCTTGCACAAAAGTCATTGCGATTGCTCCTGTGTTTGACACATTTAGTTTGACCCAAAGGGTATCTGTCAAATGAGAGTCGTAGTACTTAAAACCTTCTTCGCAATGGAGTTGTATTGTAGCAGTGAGACATTCTAATCGCGATTGAGGATTTTCATCAGTATCGCAAGATTCGAAAGTTGGCCATTGGTCCAATGAATTCCAATCAATAGCCATCTTTTCACTTTCTAATAGCTGTCTTTGATCGGTTTTTTTAAAATTAAACTCCGAACAGCTCATAATGAGAAAAAACACCAAAAAGCACGGAAACAGCCTGAGCATCTTATTTTTTTTGAAATTTACGATTTTTATTTAATTCGATTCATTTAGAAAATTAAGCTTAATTTTAGTCAAATAAAAATATGATACCATGGATTTGCTATTCATTTTTATCGGTTTATGCTTTATGATTTTAGGTGTCATTGGTAGTTTTTTACCAATACTACCGGGGCCTCCATTAAGTTGGATAGGTTTGCTCATGTTGAGTATAACAGATGCTATACCCTGGGATTGGACATTTCTCAGCATTACTTTCACAATTGCGTTAGCTGTCACAATTTTAGATTATTGGATACCAGCACTGGGGGTCAAAAAATTTGGAGGAAGTAAACAATCGATGATTGGCAGTGTCATTGGGCTCATTGTTGGCCTGCTGTCTCCTATCCCTTTTGGAATTATCATTGGGACATTTTTAGGAGCATACGCAGGAGAACTGCTTAACAACGCTAATGATCGGAAAGCAAGTAAATCGGCTACTGGCGCACTCTTGGGCTTCCTCGCTTCGAGTTTGATGAAATTTGTGCTTAGCCTGATTTATTTCGGACTCTTCATCGCTCAAATATGGCAATTCCGCAGTGGGTTACTTTGAGTATTAATAGCTCAACCCTGCCCCAAAATCGTACAATACAGCTTTTTTGGTGTCGTCTAATCCCAAGTCTTTATACCAAGCAAAACTCAATCTTGCCGTTGGATTGAAATCGCCATAAAGCACATCAGCAACCCCTTCTCCAGCCATACCAGGCCAAAATGCTGCCACAACACCATCGGCTTGTTCGAAGTGTGCATCCATGTGGAGAGGACGTCCAGAAACCAAAACAACAATAACTTTATTGCCAGAGGCAAAAGCACGCTCTAAAACCAGCGTATCAAAGGTGTTGAGCTGTAATGCAGGATCATCACCATAACCTTCTGCATATGGATATTCTCCCACAACAGCCACTATAGTTTGACCTGACGGCAGCTCAGACGCATTGGGATTATATGTAATTTGTTTTGGCATACCCAATTTTTCTAAACCATGCAAAATTGAAGTGCCTTCAGGTTGAAAAGGAAGGTTGGTTTTAATCATGGCATATTCATCCGACGACAAGAGTTTATCACTATTAGTGTCCAAACCTGCATAAACACCCGACCACAATGCCAAATCGAATTTAGATCCATATACCATGGGGATTTGAGTCAGGTATTCGGATTCACTGATTTGACCGTCGTCATTATCATCAAGAAAATGAAAATCAGGTGTAAAGTAACCTTGCCATTCCACAGTCCATCCACCGTTTTGCATACCTAAATTATTAGCAGCCGAACCCACTACCGTAATTTGATCTTGTTTTGACAAAGGCAATATTGCTTCTGTATTTTTGAGCACTACAGTACTTTTTTGAACCGCCTCGCGGGCAAGAGCTCTATGATCTTCCGAGCCCACTTCAGCCACAAACTGATCCGACGTATATGGCTCATCAAACAGACCAATTTCATACTTTACAGTCAAAATACGTCTAACAGCATCATCCAATCTCTCCTGCTTAATGGATCCTTCGGCCACTGCCTCTTTAAACAATGTGATAAAGGTCTTATAATGCTCTTGACCAAAAAGGTTACCAGGCACCATAACCATATCAATACCAGCATTAACGCCGTTAATAATGTCTGATTTATAATCGCCTGTAATTTCGTCAATTCCAGCCCAATCGGAAATAATAAATCCTTCGAATCCTAATTCACCTTTTAACAAATCTTGTATCAGATAACTACTCCCATGACATTTTTCACCATTAAAGCTGTTGAAACTCATCATGACGGTTTTCACATCTGAAGCAATGGCAGTAATATATGGTGGTAAATATTTCTCACGCATCTCAGCTTCGGTCATAACAGCATCACCGCGATCCAAATAATACGTATGAATCCCTTCTACCCTAGTTCCCGATCCAAATGAAGTGGCTCCATCACCAATAAAATGCTTGGCACATCCAGCAATTTGTCGGCCGTCAATCTTTGATAACGGATCTTCGAAACCTTCAATAGCCGCAGCGGTCAAGCCATCAACCAGAGCGGTGTTGTCGCCAAAGCCTTCATAGAAACGCCCCCATCTTGGGTCTTGAGGAACAGCAATACAAGGCGCAAAGGTCCAATGAATACCAGTAGCTGCTACTTCGGTTGCCGTGGCTTGATTGACTCGATAGACTAAGTCTGAGTCATTTGAACAGCCCAAAGCCAAATTGTGCGGGAAAATGGTAGCCCCGACCACGTTATTGTGTCCGTGAACGGCATCGATACCGTAAATCAGAGGTATTTTAAGACGGGTATCAAGAGCTTGTTTTTGGAATTTATTGATCATATTGACCCATCCTTTCGGCGAATTATCTGGTGGCACTGAACCTCCACCACTCAATATCGAACCTATAAATAAGTCACCGATATCGCTAATGGTGTCAATCATGCGCATATCGACTTGAGTCATTTGACCAATTTTTTCATCAGTGGTCATTTGAGATACTAGTAGCTCTACTGCTGCAGCAATACGCTCTTTTTCCTGATCCTCAGGATTAGGTTGGTTACATGAGGCTAGTGTTAATAGAAAAATAGACCAAAAGGCCAATTGAATTTTTGATGACATATGATATTATTCTTGATAAACTCTGATGTAATCGACTTCCAAAGTCGACTCGATAAAATTAGGATCTATTGATTCCCAAAAACTTCCCATGGCCACATTGATAAGAAAGAAAAAGTCTTGGTCGTAAGGCCAAGTAGCCCCATCTTTAATCGCTGGATTATAGGTGTAAAAAATTGAGCCATCCACTGTAAATTCTAGCTTTTCCGCACTCCAATTGAGACCGTATAAATGAAAATTATCAGATACGCCAGCCACATGAATTTCTCCTTTATTGACGGTATTTCCCGAACTTGAAGGTGTATGTGTAGCACTAGATATAACGTCTTGATTCGACCCCCAATGCTCCATAATATCCATTTCACCGCAGCTTGGCCAACCTACAGATGGATAATTGGCTCCTAACATCCAAAGTGCAGGCCATGTTCCTGCGCCTGTTGGTAATTTGGCGCGAATCTCGACACGTCCATATTGAAATTCGTACAAATCCATAGAAATTAAACGGGCCGATGTGTACTCCTTGCCCATGTAATTTTCTTTTTTAGCCATTATTTTTAGAAGCCCATCTTGGACAATGACATTTTCAGGTCTAGACGTATAGTACTGATACTCTCCATTGCCCCAGCCACTACCACCTATATCATAGGTCCATTTTGAAGGATCAGGAGCGCCAGCAGTATCGAACTCATCAAACCATACCAACTGCTCTCCGGTAATTTCCTCCACATAGATTGTAAATTGCTCGGTAAGGCTAATCGAATTATTGGCCGAAGAATAGGCGACAACTTCAATAGTATGTTCTGTTTCACCAGGTGTGGTGAGAGTTTGAATCCAAGTGCCTGAAGCACTTGGTATAAGTTGTCCAGCGTCCAGTCGGAAGGCATAAGAAACGGCATCCGTTGCGGAAGCCTCAAAACTGACAGTCCCAGACCCGTCACCATTAGGCAACAAAGAACTGGCTCCAGATTTATTAATATTGATTAAAAGATTACTGGGTGTAATTTCTTGTGGTGTTACCGTTTGGGTACTATCATCACTCGAGCAGTACATTAATGTAAAGCACATTACTCCCAGTAAACGTCTAATCATCATGTTTGAAAATTAAATTTGCTTTTGTTATTCAATGGTTATGATAAAGAACCAGCCATTACCATCCGCACCAATTGTTCTTAGATGTAAAGCGGTGGCATCACGGTAAAGAATATCATATTCTTGAGACCCACCAACAAAAAATCCAAGGAAGGTGTTGTTAGTAACTGTAAGCTTCTCGTTTCCACCGGGTGCAGTGAGCATCCATTGACCAGTAATATCCGCTAATGGATAGTACTCAAATTCATTATTTGAATTGGGCGTTAAACCCAGGTCTCCAAAAGTTTGGTTCAGTGGTGTCGCCTGACCGAAAACCGAAGCATCTTCACCTGTATCTAGAGTTACAGATCCATCGATATTGAAAATGTATCGATCGTCATACAGTGCTGTAAAATCCTTTTCATAGGGACCAGCACCATACCACTCTGGCCATACTTGGGTTGCGGGTCCAACACCCATATGGCCCCAAGTTTCAGCTTCAATTCTCATAGTTCTACTACCGCCATTAGTCAATAAATCCAACAAATCTTGCGGTGGTGAATAGTCAGCACGCACCTCTACGGTAATAACCTCAGAAGTAGTTGTTCCTCCAGCTCCAAAAGCCAAAACCACCACTTCATAAGAATTCACTCCGAGGGTACTAAAAATATGGGTATATGTTCCAGACGGTGCTACTTTTTCAAAATTGTTTACAACAAATTTGTAAGACAGGGCACCGTAGGCATTAGCCGTGAAGATAACTTCTCCACTTCCATCACCAAATGGATTATCTGCATCGGCACCAACTAATGTCGCAGATACCTCAAGAGCCTTTGGCGCTAAAATGGTTCCAAATTCTTGATCTTCTTCTTGGCAGCTCATTGCAAGTCCTGCAATCAGGACCATACTTGTTAAATATTTAAATAGTTTCATCATGCTTCAATCTTAGTTGTGAAAATATAAATTATCGATAAATATCGTACCGTCAATACCAGCAGCGCTATCCCAAATAAACTGAGAAATTGCAGACAAGTCGGCGGCATAATCGGCTAATGGAATTTCAACACTGACCCAAGATCCTTGGGTTAAGGTTGGCGCAAATTCCAAGTCTTCTTGGTTAATAGTTGTATTAACCAATTTCATACCCAAGTCTGTCATATTAGGTGTCCAATAATCAAAATGTAAATGGGTCATGCTTGACAAATCTGTTGGATTGATATAGTCACTTACAATACCAGAGAAACTCAACATTTCATACTTCCATGTATTGTTACCTGCGACTTGCACTTCAGTCAGTACAGTAGTTTGTCCCCATCCAGGATTGACTTCCGACAATCCTATATTGGTATATGCATCGCTGTACAAAGAAATGACATTGGCTGCAGGAACTGTTGGCGTAGGAGCAGCTGTTGTCGGCGCATTAGCGTAGAACAACAGGTTGTCTATATATACAGTGCCATCAACACCTTCGGCAGTATCCCATATAAATTGACTTACAGCAGACAAGTCTGCAGCATAATCTGATAGCGGAATATCGACGCTTACCCACGATCCTTGAGTTACATTTGGTACAAATTCAAGATCTTCAGATCCAATGTTGGTATTGACTAATTTCATACCCAGCATAGTGAGAGGGTCGGTTGTTAGAGGCGTCCAATAGTCAAAATGCAAATGCGTCATACCTGAAAGGTCTGTCGGATTAACATAATCACTGACAATTCCAGAAAAACTCAAGTTTTCATACTTCCAAGTGTTGTTGCCCTCTATCTGTACCTCAGAAAGTACAGTACCTTGGCCCCAACCTGGATTAACTTCAGACAACCCAATATTCGTATAGGCATCGCTGTAAAGCGATATAACGGTACCTGCCACATACGTTGGCGTTGGAGCGGCTGTTGGAGGACTCATCGGTGAATCCTGATAAAAATACAAGTTGTCAATAAAAACTGTCCCGTCATAACCGTCTCCTGAATCCCACAGCAATTGTGAAATAGCAGAAAGATTAACCGCTTCAAATGCAGTTAAGGGAATATCTACACTGACCCACTCTCCTTGAGTCATATCTTGTATGAATTCGATATCCTCACCACCGATAGTGGTATTGACCAATTTGAGCCCCAGCGTAGTAGTTGCTACACTTGACTCAGGCGTCCAATAATCGAAATGTACATGTGACATTGAAGATAAATCTGTGGGGTTGTCATAATTGGTTACAATACCCGTATAATTCAGGTTTTCATAAAGCCAGGTATTATTACCTTCTATAGCAACTTCAGCGAGTGTTGTTGATTGTCCCCAATTTGGATTTACCTCTGATAAGGACACTCCAGTGTAAGTATCACTGTAAATTGATATGACACTAACTGGAGGAGCCAATGGCACAGGTGCCGCAGTTAACGGCATGAGTACTTCAGTCACTTCAAAATCAACCGTGTAAGTCGTTGTCTCAATTGCAGCACTCATGGCTTCAACCGTTATGGTATAAACCCCTGGGGCAGCATAGGTATACTCTACGGTATCACCCATATTAGCTGACAAAGGCTCCGGGAAACCCGTTTCACCAAAATAAACATCATAGGTGATGCCAAATTCAGCAGTAGCTGTCACAGAAACGAGTCTTGAAACTGATGTGCTATTTTCTATAGTCACCTCTAAATTCTGAGGTGCGATGAAAGCGACTACCAATTCTTCAGTTAACTCAGCGGTTTGATCGTCATAGCCATGAGCCACAAGTTTAACTTGATAAACACCCTCGGCATAAGTGAATGAAGCCGTCTCACCAGCTACTAGAGATTCCTCTGAGTTGGCTGAATCTCCAAAAGAGATTGTAAAGGAATCCGCTCCATCGGCTGTTGGCACCATTGTCACAGTCCCTGAATTGTCTTGAGAAACTCTAAACAACAGACCAAGATTACTTGGACCTTCACCGTATTGTGCATAAGAAAAGTCACGCTCATCTTCTTTACAGCCAAGTACTGCGAGCAATGCAAATCCTGCGATTAAATATTTCATGGTTATATTTTTCATAATAAGGTTTTTTAATACATTGGGTTTTGCTCCCAACGGTTACCAGTTAATTCAATTTCAATCTGTGGAATCGGAAACACTTCGTGTTTTCCAGGAACGAAACCATCGATTTTAGATGCAGCTTGTGAAGTTCTCACAAGATCAAAGAATCGATGTCCTTCTCCAACCAGTTCCAACCTTCTTTCATCCCAGATAACAGAAGTTAAGGCCGCACCAGAGACGGTTACATCGTGATCTGTATCGCCGAAGGCTCTGCGACGCACACGGTTCAAAAGAGCAAGAGCGTCTGTATCTGAACCCGTACCGCGATTCAAAGCCTCAGCTGCCATCAATAGGACATCAGCAAAGCGAATAGAGCGATAGTTGTTTGGATTGGTCAAGTTTTGATCACCGATATTAGAATCGCCTTGTCTTGGAATATACTTGCGATTGAAGAAACCTGTATGCTCATTCCCTTCTCCATAACTAACAGTTGGATCAGAAGCGGCTAAGGCCTCAATATTTAAAATTGCAATATCGCGACGATTATCACCAGATTCAAAAGCCTCGTAGGTCTCCAGAGTTGGTACGTTAAAACTGTAACCAGACTCAAAGTAAGGTCCAACGAAAGATCTTGGACCATTGAAACCAACAGCTACATTACCTTCGCTGCACTGCAAACATCCAAATCCTGCTCCTTCTAAATCGGTATATTGTACTTCAAATACAGACTCGATATTGTTTTCATTATCATTCTCAAACATGGTTGAGTAGTCGGTTAGGAGGTTGTACGGACCATTATTGATCAAATTGGTCAACACCGCAGCAGCCTCATCAAATTTATCCTGATAGAGATAGGCTTTCCCAAGGAGTGCTTGTGCAGCACCTTTAGTGATGCGTCCTTCTTGAGCTTGAGTGTAAGGCAAGTTATCAGCAGCATAAATCAAATCGAGCTCAATTTGCTGATAAACGTCAGCAACAGGCGTACGGTCAATAGTGAACTGCTCGCCAAATTGGATGCGTTTATCAACGGCCAATGGAACTGGTCCGAACCATTTAACCAACTCAAAGTAGTAATAGGCTCTCAAGAAACGGGCTTGAGCTAAAACACTTGGTTTATTTGGAAAATCAATCTTGTCTTGAAATTCCATGATGTAATTGGCCCTGTTTACACCTGCAAACATCCACCCCCAAATATCTCTTAATTGTTGGTTGTTCGGCGTATGGATCATATCATCTACTTGCTGAATTCCCGGTACGTCAGTGGCATTTTCACCACCAGCCAATGTATTGTCAGAGGCAATCTCTCCCAACATTACGTTCAGGTAAGTAGATTGCAACAGGTCATAAGCGCCAATAAGTGCAGCTTGATAATCGGCTTCGGTATTGAAATAATTCTCAGAATTGACATCTTGAGAATCGACATACACAAAATCGTCAGAGCAACTGATCGTTAGAACGACCGCGCTTAGGATTGTTAAAATGAATTTAAATTTTGTCATCATGTCTAATTATTAAAATGTTAGGTTTAGACCTAATAAATAGGTTCTCGGATTTGGATAAAATCCAAAGTCAAATCCAGCTGACAATGGATCTCCATTAGTCACTGTTGGATCATAACCTCTGTACTTGGTCAGGGTAAACGCATTATTAACAGCGCCGTATACTCTTAAGTCTTGGAAACCAAATGTTCCTGATTCGAAGGTGTATCCCAATTGCATGTTTTGAGCACGAATAAAGGAAGCATCTTCTACATAGTAATCTGAAAACACTGAATTGGATGTAGCCGCCGTAGTCACACGAGGGACAGTATTCGAAGTGTTGGCACCATGCCATCTGTCTAAGTCGTAAGTCGTCCGATTAACAAGAGGAGTGTTACGCTCATAGTTACGCACCATGTCGTTACCTACAGAGGCAAAGAAATAGGATTGGAAATCAAGTTTTTTGTAATTGAAGGTTAAATTAAGACCTATAGTAAAGTCTGGTAATGGATCTCCAATATAAGTGCGATCATCTTCATCCAACACGCCATCTTGATTCACATCGACAAATCTCAAATCACCAGGAGCACCAGCTGAGCCCAGTAATAATTGAGATGGATGACTTTCTACTTCCGCTTGATTTTGGAAAATACCATCGGTTTTAAATCCATAGAAATAGCCAATTGGCATTCCTACTTCCATTCTTGACGGACCGACGAGGTTACCAATTCCAAATCCAACACCGGATGAAACGTAACCTAAGCTATTATTCACCTCAGTTACTGTGTTGTCAATGGTTGTGAAGTTCAAATTCAATCCAAAATCTAAGCTGTCTGAAAAACTCGTATTATAGCCCATACCGACTTCTAAACCTTTATTCTCGACAGAACCTGCATTAGCGAAAGGGGGGCCAGAGCCTGGTGCACTGGGTCCATTGATCCCTGAGGTTACAACTTGAAGTAATAAGTTTTCAGTCTTGCGCTTGAAATAGTCAACAGTTAATGACAATTTATTGTCAAACCACTTGGAGTCTACTCCCACATTAAAGGCAATTTGTTCCTCCCACTTCAAGGTTGGATTCGCAATTCCCCCTTGGGCAACACCAAACTGCAATTGGTTATCAAAGACATAAACACCTTCTCCATTGAGCAAGGAAGTGTATCTGAACGAACCAATTCTGTCGTTCCCTAAAACACCGTAACTACCGCGCAGTTTAAACAAGTCTGCGTTAACCAAATTATTAAAGAAATCTTCCTCCGACAATACCCAACCAGCAGAAAAAGTAGAGAATAGACCAAATTTATTAGATGGACCAAAGTTAGTCGAGCCATCTCTTCGGACAGTCGCAGTGAATAAATACTTCTGATTGTAGTTGTAGTCTAAACGACCGAAGTATGACAACAATCGTGAATCGTCAATTCTATTACTTCTGGTTTGAAAGTTGTTATTAACCATGCCTGCATTGTTCAAATGGGCATTGCCAAGATTAGTACCTTCCGCGAAGTCGGTTCCTACAAAAGCAAACTGGTCGGCTGTTGCTTTAAAAACAGAGGTTCCAACCATAGCTTTGAAATTGTGAGCATCATTTACAGTTTTCTCGTAACTCAAAATGGCGTCAAAGGTATAATCACGATAAAAAGAATCTTCCACATAATAGGCTGCGACATCAGTATCGAATACTTTATCAGCTACACCTTCAGATCCAAAGTCATTAACTCCTGAAAAGCTGCGATTGCGCACCTCAGTATAGTTCCACTGGTAGTTTACATCAGCGCTAAAGTCAGACCAAAACTTGTAATTCAATCCAAAAACACCACTAACACGATCTGCAACCACTTTATTCTGTGTCGCATCAATTTGCCATAAAGGATTAATCACCTCTATCGGCATATTCTCAGCTCTTGTGAAAGCGCCACTTGCGTCTCTCAAGGTATAAGTTGGTGCCATATTAAGAGCATTAAACAAAACTGATCCAATACCACCTTCTGGTAAGGTCTTGCGATTGGTTTTTGAATAAAGCATATTCATTTTAAACTTAAAATTGGTCGGCGTACCATCCGGTAATCTCAAATCAACTGTATAGTTAAAACGTGCGTTGTAGCGCTGAAATCCAGATTTATCCTTTCCGATAATACCATCTTGGGTGAAGGCTGACAAACCACCAGAGTAGCTCGCATTGTCTGAACCTCCTGATACACCAATACTTTGGTTAGAGGTAAAGGCTTGAGAGAAAACTGCATCTTGCCAATCAGTCCCACGACCTAGTGAGCCAACATTAGAATAGTAGGCCATATCACCATTAGAAACATATGCCTCGTTTGTCAGAGATGCATAGTCCGTTGCATTAAGTGCTGGTAAACTGCGTGTCGTTTCCTGCACACCACCGTATGCGTCATATTGCACTTTTAGCGGTGACGCTTTACTTCCCGACTTGGTCGTTATGATGATTACCCCATTCGCGGCTCGCACACCATATATACCTGCGGAAGCATCTTTCAGTACAGAAATACTTTCAATATCTGAAGGGTTAATGACACTCAATTCCGATATCACATTACCATCCACAAGCACTAAAGGTCTTGCATCCCCATTGGTTCCAATACCTCTAACACGAATATCGAGACCAGCTCCTGGCGCACCCGAAGATGACGTTACTTGCACCCCAGCAACCTGGCCTTGCAGGGCCTGCTCAATTCGCGTTGGCTTTAACTTTTCAATTGTCTCGCTCGAGACGACACTGACCGCGCCAGACACTTCTTTGACACTTCTCGTGCCATAACCTACAACCACAACTTCATCGAGTTGCGCCGCATCTTGAGTTAAAGAAATGGTCATGGGTTCAGAAGAAACACCATTAATGGTGACTGTCTGATAACCTATGTAAGTCACAACCAAAGTAGCTTCTGTTGAAACATTAGATATGGAAAACTTCCCGTCGAAGTCAGTCACTGCCCCTTGGTTAGCACCTCGAACAGCAATATTTGCACCCGGCACAGGCATTCCTGATTCGGAGTCCACAACAGTACCGCTCGCAGTAACCGATTGGGCTTGAACAGCAAAAACTCCCGCCATTAAAGCAATACAAGTAATTATTCTTTTCATTTTTAAGATATTTAACGCGAAACGCTTTTAATTTTAACGAAAACGTTTGAAGGGGCGAAAATAATATAGTATTTCACATTCTCAAAATGAAAAAGGATTATTTTAATAAAAACTTTTGAAGGTTATTAAATATTTATTATTATTAATAATAAGTTACACTATTGTCAAAGAAGTAATTATTTCATTGAATATAAATTATTTTGTTTAATAAAAAAAAACAAAACCAAGCCTAAGCTTAAACAGTAGGGGTTAATTTTTGAAATAGTTGGGAAATATTGGGTATTGAAAGACGGAAAGTCTCTCCAATTTGAGGTTTAATAAAAAAAGCCTTCCGTATTTCAGGAAAGCTCTTCAATGGTTTTCTACAAACCTTCGGTTATCTTTCGATAACCGCAACACAACAAGTTAAACTTTTGCGGTCTGGACGGGACTCGAACCCGCGACCCCCTGCGTGACAGGCAGGTATTCTAACCAACTGAACTACCAAACCGTTGCATAGTTGCGGGTGCAAATATACATCGCATTTCCAATTTCGCCAACACTTTTTTGCTTATTACTAAGATTTACTTTAGTTTTTGTCGAGCGACAAGAAAAGTAGTGAGCACTGCATTGAAATTGTCTGCAACATCTACTGGAACATAGGTCATGCGATATTGACTGCATTTCAACTTGATAGCCTTGAAATAATTTTGCATTGCATTTTGATAATTAGACTGAATTTCAGAGGCATAAGTCTTAATTGATGCTCCTGTTTCGACATCTACAAAAGTTCGTGGCATATCATCAAAACTAAAGTCCAATTCGCTTTTCTTATCATAAGTATGAAATAGTACTACTTCGTGTTTGTTGAATTTCAGGTGTCGTAGCGCGTCAAATAATTGTTCTAATTCTCCGTCTGGTTCCATCATGTCAGTAAACACAAAAATCATGGAACGGCGGTGACATTTTTCGGCCACGTCATGAAGGGCGTGATATGTATCGGTTCGCCGGGCCTGATGCTTAGAGTTTAAAACCGTGACCAATTGGTTTAAAAGCATTTGATGGTGCTTAGATGCACTCTTTTCTGGAGCGTAAAATTCTAAATTATCGCTGTAGACACTCAAGCCTACCGCGTCTCTTTGTCGCTTAAGAATGCGCATTAAGGATGCAATGGCCAAAATGCTAAAACCGACTTTATTCAATTGATTAATATCGAACTTGTCAGTTGCTGGAAAGTGCATAGAACTGCTGTTGTCTAGCACAAAATGACAACGCAAGTTGGTTTCATCTTCAAATTTCTTTGTATAGAATCTATCAGTTTTGGCATAAAGACGCCAATCGATATGTCGGGTAGATTCGCCAGGGTTGTAAATTCTATGTTCTGCAAATTCGGAAGAAAATCCGTGAAAAGGACTGCGATGAAAGCCAGACATAAATCCTTCAACAATGTCAGAGGCCAAAAGCTCAAGCCTTCCAACATCTACAGAGTCTACCATTACCTTTTGAAGTGCCATAGTGCAAAGTAATAAAAAAAGGGATTGCTGGAGCAATCCCTTACAATCTCTTCATTCGAGTCTGCTTATAGCAGTGCGTCAACAGCTTCGGCGTAGACCGCCTTTGGCGCAACACCAACCTGACGCGTAATTACCTCACCATTTTTAAAGACCAAAACTGTGGGAATATTGCGCACGCCATACTTGGCAGCGAATTCTTGATTGGCGTCCACGTCAACTTTGCCAACGACAGCACGACCGTCATAATCATTACTTAATTCTTCAATTACTGGACCAACCATTCGACATGGACCGCACCATGCCGCCCAAAAATCTACTACTACTGGTTTATCGCTATTCAAAACTACCTCTTCAAAGGTCGCGTCTGTTATCTCTAATGCCATGATAATGTTGTTTTATTTAAAATGATGGTACAAAATTAATTAAAAAAATAGGTAAGGCTTCTAATTTGGATCTAAATTAACGTTTGACAAAACAATGCCAAAAATTAATTCAGTTTGAAATGTATTTGTTGGTCTTCAAGAACCTTCAATAACTCTTGAGAAATGTTAACCTTGTAATTTCGGCTGGGCAAGCTCAATTTCACGGACTCTTCCATGTCGTAAACATCAATTCTAAGATGATGCTTACCTGCATGTTGGTCGATAATGCTTTGAATTGTCTCAATTAATGTTTCGTCAATATCTTCTAAATTCAATTGAATAGACAATTTGTCGGCCATAGCGTTCATGACGTCTTGAAGCAGTTGCATACTAGTAAAAGTAATGCGGGGGTCACCAGCCTTGCCAGTCTCCTTATTCTCCCATCCCGGTTTGACAAGCGCTCGGATATACAAAAAACTATTGGCCACTAACAGATGCCTAAATCTCAAATAATCTTCTCCAAAAATTCTGAAGGTATAACTATCCGTATAGTCTTCAAGCACAAAAGAAGCCCATCCCGAGCCTTTGGCGTTGATTCTGTGCTGTACGTCAGTTACAACACCTCCAAAACTCAAATCCTTATTCACCAGCTTCTGCAGATGTTGCATCAGTTCGAGAGAAGCGTTGCAAAAGGTGTTTAACTCAACTCTGTAATCATCCAAGGGATGACCAGAAATATAGATTCCAACCACTTCTTTTTCTCTTGCCAATTTTTCCATAGCCCCCCACTCTGGACAATCGGGAATTTCAGGTTCAGGCATTTGAACCTCGCTAGAATCTCCAAACAGACTTACTTGCGCAGCATTTTCATTGTCTTGATAACGATTCCCATAGCGCAAGGCCTTTTCTAAAAAACTTTGACCATCGCCAGAATTGAAAAAATACTGAGCCCTATGGGTGCCGGCGAAACAATCGAAAGCTCCTGCATTGGCCAGACTTTCAAATGATTTTTTATTCACCGCTCGTAAATCTATTCTTCTTGTCAAATCAAACACATTTACGAATGGCCCATTTAATTTTCTGTCTGAAACCATCGCCTCAACAGCAGCACTTCCTACCCCTTTGATAGCCCCCATTCCAAATCTAATAGCATTGTCTTTGTTTACAGAAAATTTGTGATAAGACTCATTGACATCAGGACCTAAGACGGGAATCTTCATCCGCCTGCATTCCTCCATAAAAAAGGTGACTTTTTTGATATCGCTCATATTATTGGACAACACTGATGCCATATACTCAGCAGGATAATGCGCTTTTAAATAGGCTGTTTGATAAGCGATCCAAGCATAACATGTAGAATGGGACTTATTGAAGGCATAACTTGCAAAAGACTCCCAATCTTTCCAGATTTTCTCCAATTTATCGGCATCGTGTCCTTTTGATGAAGCCTGTTCGACAAATTTAGGCTTCATTTTATCGAGGACATCTTTTTGCTTTTTACCCATCGCCTTTCTCAAAATATCCGCCTCACCTTTGGTGAAATCAGCAAGTTTTTGAGACAGTAACATCACCTGTTCCTGATAGACCGTAATCCCATAGGTGTCTTCGAGGTAATGTGCCATTTCTGGCAAATCGTATTCGATTTCTTCCTCGCCATGCTTTCTTTTGATAAATTGAGGTATGTACTCAATTGGTCCAGGGCGATAGAGGGCATTCATGGCGATCAAATCATCGAACTTTGTGGGCTTGAGTTCTTTGAGATATTTTTGCATACCTAAAGATTCATACTGAAAAATACCAACTGTTTCCCCACCTTGAAAAAGTTCAAATGTCTCTAAATCGTCCAATGGAAATTGATCTGGATCCAGAGAAACGCCATGTTTCGCTTTGATGATTTTTATGGTATCCTTAATAATGGTAAGAGTTCGTAAGCCTAAAAAGTCCATTTTCAACAACCCTGCCTCCTCTACCACAGCATTGTCAAACTGTGTCACAAACATCTCAGAATCTTTGGCGGTGGCTATTGGTACAAATTCGCTGATGTCGCCAGGCGTAATAATAACTCCGCAGGCATGAGTACCTGTGTTCCTCAGTGAACCTTCTAAAATTCTCGCTTGATTGATAGTTTCAGACTCAAGGTCTTCGCCATCAGCAATATTGAGCAACTGGTTAGTTCGCTCCATATCCTCTTTTCGGAGTTTACTGTTCAATTCTTTCTCATCGGTACCAAACAATTTGTCGAGCTTCCACATGTCGGGTACAAGTTTGGCCAAACGATCGGCCTCGTTCAAAGGCAAACCCAATACTCTTGCTGTGTCACGAATAGCTGATTTGGCTGCCATGGTCCCGTAGGTTATAATCTGAGCTACCTGATTGCTGCCGTATTTCTCAATAACATAGTCAATCACCTTGGATCTACCTTCGTCATCAAAATCGATATCAATATCGGGCATGCTAATACGATCTGGATTGAGAAATCTCTCGAAAAGCAAATTATATTCAATTGGGTCGATATTAGTAATTTTCAAACAGTAGGCCACGGCAGAGCCAGCTGCAGAGCCACGGCCAGGCCCGACAGAAACGCCCATTTGGCGCGCTGCTCGAATAAAGTCAGCTACAATCAAAAAATAACCAGGATATCCTGTATTCGCTATTGTTGCTAATTCGAAATTAAGCCTTTCTTCTATCTCTGGACTTAAGTCGCCATACCTCATTTTGGCCCCTTCAAAAGTCAAATGCCTCAAATAGGCGTTCTCCTCGTCATCAGGGTTATCGCAGACAAAATTTTCTGGGATTTCAAATTTTGGCAGCAATACGTTTCGAGCCAATTCGTATGGCTCAATCTTATCCAGTAGCTCTGAGATATTTAAAATGGCCTCTGGGATATCAGCAAATAATTGCTTCATTTCATCAGGCGATTTAAAATAATACTCCTGATTGTCTAAACCATATCGGAACCCGCGACCCCGACCTATTGGTGTTTGTTGTTTTTCACCATCCTTTACGCAAAGCAGAATGTCATGGGCATTAGCATTGTCTTTACTGGTATAATAGGTGTTATTGGTCGCAACCAACTTAACCTGGTGTTTGAGAGAAAAGTCAATAAGAGATTTGTTAACCCTGTCTTCGTCCTCTTGTCCGTGCCTCATCAATTCAATGTATAGGTCGTCTCCAAATTGCTTCTTCCACCATAGCAAGGCCTCTTCAGCCTGATGCTCCCCAACATTCAGAAGTTTCGAAGGTACTTCACCATACAAACTACCTGTTAAAACAATAATACCCTCCTTGTATTGTTCAATAACAGACCTGTCAATTCTCGGGACATAATAAAACCCATCGGTATAGCCAATGGAGGACATTTTTGAAAGATTTTTATAGCCGATTTTATTTTTTGCAAGAAGAACTATTTGATATCCATTGTCCTTAAAAGATTTGTCTGTGTGGTTTTCACAAACCTGAAATTCACAACCTAGAATACCTTTTAACTGGTGCTCAGAATTTTGATTGTGTTTTTGAATTGCTTTTACGAAGTGAAAAGCTCCCATCATGTTAGCATGATCTGTGAGGGCCACAGCAGGCATATGCATATCGGCGGCAGACTTTACCAAATCCGCAACACTGGTCGTCGATTGTAAAATTGAAAATTGAGAATGGTTATGTAAATGAGCGAAAGGGGCCGCCTCCAAGTCTCTTGACAGCGGACTTTTTTGATCAAATTTAACAGACTCCGTCTTAAGTTCCGATATTTTGTCAGAGGCCTTTTTGAGATTAACATGCTTCAATCCGATTTTTTCAATGGGATGTGGATTCACTACTTTGAACCTTTCCAAATAATCTGGTTTCGCTGCTAAAGCTTCTACAGAAAATTGACCTGTTCGAATCAATTCAAAGAAACATCTGGCGGTTGCCTCAACATCTGCGGTCGCATTATGAGCTTCTGAAAAAGGCACCCCAAAGAGAAAATTGTGCAATTCTGTAAGTGTAGGGAGCTTAAACTTCCCTCCTCTACCCCCTGGAATTTGACAGATTGAAGCGGTTGTTTCTGTGCAGGTGTCTAAAATAGACTTTCCATTTAACGGATTGGCATTTTTTATTCTCAAATACTCGGCCCCTAAAATATTTAAGTCGAAACCTACATTTTGTCCAACTACAAACTTGGACTTAGAAAGCACCTCGGAGAACACATCCAAAACTTCGCTCAACGACCTGCCATTTTGAAGAGCTAATTCTGTGGAGATGCCGTGAATTTTTTCTGCATCGAAAGGAATATTAAATCCTTCTGGAATAATTAAATAGTCCTGATGATCAATACATTCGCCCATCTCATCGTGCAATTGCCAGGCAATTTGCACGCACCTTGGCCAATTGTCAAGATCCGATACGGGAGCCCCCCATTTTTTGGGCAAGCCAGTGGTTTCTGTGTCAAAAATTAAATACAAACTAGGCGCTAAATTTAGAGTATAAAAATAAGACAAATCTATGCTAGGGTCACGTAACAACCCAAGCAGTTATAAACATACTCTATATTACTAAGGAATGGCAGGGACAAGAGGTACTCGAAACATGCGGCCTATGGTAAAATTGACCGAACTATTTCCATCGGCAGAATAGGCGGTAAACCAAAACTCACCAGAAATATACTTTTCTTCTATGTTATATTCTTTCAACTCAATATTTCCACTAATCTTTTCGCCCAAACCATTAGAGCCGTCATTTAATGTACTAAAGGATAAATTATCCTGCGCAAATCCGATACTAGCCGAAGAAGTACTGCTCAAGCCATAATCTCCAATTGCAGTGGTTGGAATCTTGATTTGTAAAATATTATTGCCCTTATGGCCTGTGACGGTAATGACATCTGAAACAACGATTGCAGAAAAAGAACTTGCTCGCCAAACCGAATCATCATTCAGCAAACCTTGAAGCGAAGGATTACTGGACACCAAATTGTCTTTGCACCCAGCAAAAAGCAACAAAATACTTAAGAAAAACAGGACTCTTTTCATCTGATACAGTATGTAGGCACTAAGGTAATCAAAAAATAGAAATATATTAAACGGCTCGACAAAATAATACTATATTTGCGCTCCATTAATAACCGAGGTCGTGACCTCTTAAATTAATTATTATGTCAGTAAAAATTAGATTACAGCGCCATGGTAAGAAAGGCAAACCATTCTATTGGATTGTTGCTGCGGACGCCCGTTCAAAAAGAGATGGTAAATATCTCGAAAAATTAGGAACTTATAATCCCAACACAAACCCAGCGACTATTGATCTCGATATTGACGGTGCTGTGAAATGGTTGGAATTTGGTGCACAACCAACGGATACAGCAAAGCAATTGTTGTCTTACAAAGGGGCTCTTATGAAAAAACACCTCAAAGGTGGAGTAAAAAAAGGGGCTTTTACCGAGGAAGAAGCAGAGGCAAAATTTCAGGATTGGTTGAGCGTGAAAGCACAAGCGATTGCAGATAAGGCCTCCGGGCTTGCGAGCGCTAAAGCTGCCAAAGCTGCTGAAGCACACGCTGCCGAAAAAGCGGCCAATGAAGCCCGATTAAAGGCGCAAGCTGAAACAGCTGCCGCACTTGTGGCAGAAGAAGCTGCAACAGAGGAAGTCGTTGCCGAAGAAACTGCTGTTGAAGAAGTAGCAACAGAGGTTGCCGAAGAAACTGCTGTTGAAGAAGTAGCACTAAAGGCTGTCGAGGAAACTCCTGCCGAAGAGACTGCTGCTGAAGAAGTAACACCTGAGGCTGCTGCTGAAGAAACCGAAAAACAAGAAGAAGAATAAGCATTTCTTTTTAGATTGTATCTTTGAACCCGCTACTATGATGTAGCGGGTTTTTTATTGAATTATGGATAAAAAAGACTGTTTTTATTTTGGGACTATCGTTCGCAAGTTCAGCTTCAAAGGTGAGCTGCTTGTCAAGACAGATACCGACCAACCTGAACTAATCGAACAACTCGAAGTTGTACTAATCGAAAAAAACAATGGCTTAATGCCCTATTTTATCTCGTCGACACACCTGCATAAGTCCGCCTTGTTGAGATTAAAGCTTGAAGATGTTGACGATGAAAAAGCAGCAGATGCACTGATGAAATGCGATCTTTACTTGCCAATGAGCGCACTCCCTAAGTTAAACGGAAATAAATTTTACTATCACGAAGTGATTGGCTTTACCGTAAGTGACGAACGCTTCGGCCCCGTTGGTGAAATTACAGGAGTGAACGACCAAACAGCTCAGGCCATCTTTGAAATAGATCATCACAGTAATGAGGTGCTCATCCCCATCAACGACGATTTTATAAAACGGGTTGATCGTGAAAAGAAAATCATTTTTATGGATGTACCACAAGGATTAATTCAACTTTATCTCCCCGAATAAGGATATTATTTAACACATTACTTAACTTTGTCACTTAAATTACAACTATGAAGCCAGACCTTTTCGAATCACCAGATTATTACGGTATTGATGACTTGTTGACAGAAGAACACAAACTCGTTAGGGCAGCTGCCCGGGAGTGGGTCAAGCGAGCTGTTTCTCCCATCATTGAAGATGCAGCACAAAATGCCGAGTTTCCAAAAAGTATTGTGTCAGGTTTAGCTGAGATTGGTGCTTTTGGACCCTATATTCCGGAGTCCTATGGCGGAGCGGGATTGGATCAAATTTCTTATGGTTTGATCATGCAGGAAATCGAACGTGGCGATTCGGGAGTTCGCAGCACAGCGTCTGTACAATCGTCCCTCGTTATGTATCCCATTTACGCCTATGGCACTGAAGAACAAAGACAAAAATTTCTTCCAAAACTGGCTTCAGGAGAATTTATGGGGTGTTTTGGTCTGACCGAGCCAGACCACGGTTCAAATCCGGGAGGAATGACCACGAATTACAAGGACATGGGTGACCATTACCTTTTGAATGGCGCGAAGATGTGGATTTCAAATGCTCCTTTTGCTGATATTGCAATAGTTTGGGCCAAAAATGAAGCGGGCAGAATTCACGGACTGATTGTCGAACGGGGCATGGAAGGATTTAGCACACCTGAAACCCACAACAAATGGTCACTAAGAGCGAGTGCTACTGGTGAACTCATATTTGACAATGTAAAGGTGCCTAAAGAAAATTTATTGCCCAACAAATCTGGATTAGGCGCTCCTCTAGGTTGTTTAGACTCTGCGAGATATGGTATTGCTTGGGGGGCTATTGGTGCAGCTATGGACTGTTACGACACCGCCTTGCGTTACAGTCAAGAGCGCATGCAATTCGATCGGCCCATTGGTCAGTTTCAGCTGCAGCAAAAAAAACTGGCCGAGATGATAACCGAAATCACCAAAGCGCAGCTTTTAGCATGGCGCTTGGGCGTACTGAAAAATGAAGGCCGAGCTACAACAGCACAAATTTCAATGGCTAAAAGAAATAATGTTGACATGGCGATTAATATCGCTAGAGAAGCACGACAAATATTGGGTGGAATGGGTATTACCGGCGAGTATCCAATTATGAGACACATGATGAATCTTGAGAGTGTTATTACATATGAAGGAACTCATGACATCCATTTGCTGATCACAGGAATGGACGTGACTGGACTGAATGCGTTCAAATAAAGTTTACTTCGTTTGAACTTTTTAAAAAATAGCATGATGAATTCTTTTTGGCGTAAAACCCTCAGTATAGTCCTTTGCACCCTGGGGTTGTCATGTCAACCTAAAAAAGAAAACTCTACTAACATGGTCGATTCCACTACTCAAAATTTCAATTTCCTTGCCCTAGGAGATAGTTACACCATTGGTGAGAGCGTTTGTGATACCTGTCGCTGGCCTGCTCAATTGAAAGCATCGTTAATAGATGAGATACCTAACTCTGAAATCAGTTTGAGCATCATTGCTCAGACAGGCTGGACAACAACCGATTTACTTCAGGCCATTTCCGAGGCTTCGCCATCGAATGATAATAATTTGGTTTCTCTGCTTATCGGTGTCAACAACCAATACCAAGGCAAGCCTTTTTCAATTTATGAGACAGAGTTTGTCCAATTATTGGACATTGCAATCGAAAAGGCAGGCGGCAACAAAACTAAAGTTATTGTGGTATCAATTCCAGATTACGCCTTCACACCTTTCGGTCAGGCCATGTCAAATCCCAATCAAATTACCTCTGATATCATTGAATACAACACTTTTGCCGAATCAGTTTGCACTCAAAGGGGGATTTCATTCGTCAATATAACAGACATTACTCAAGAAGGTCTGAATGACCCAAGCCTTGTGGCAACTGATGGCCTGCATCCCTCTGAAGCCGCTTACACCCTTTTCGTGGAGCGTTTGATTTCAGTAGCTAAGTTGAAATTAATCGATTAATTATTCCTCTGGCGCCAAGGTTACGGCAAGACCTTCTAGTTCTTTTGAAATTACAATTTGACACCCTAAACGGCTGTTGGATTTGACAAATAAGGCGTCTGCTAACATAGCCAATTCATCTTCGGTTTGCTCGGGTAATTGATGATCCGATTCAACATAACATTGACATGAGGCGCACATGGCCATACCGCCACAAATGCCAATTGTCCCCTCGGGCGCCAACTCAAATCCCTTAACCACTTCCATCAGGTTCATTGCCATATCAGTCGGCGCTTGTACTTCATGAGTCGCCCCATCGCGATCCGTGATATGAATAGTGACATCAAGCATCAGTCTATAGATTTTACAACGGATTTAGGCGCTTCTTTTCTAGTACCATCAAATCCATCTACGCCACTCACCGTAGTATATTTGAAAATTGATTTTTTGTTGGGATGAATAATTTTATAGGCTGATTGACACATCAAGGTCGCCTCATGGAAGCCGCACAAAATAAGTTTCATTTTACCTGGATAGGTGTTCACATCTCCAATGGCAAAGACGCCAGGTATGTTCGTCTGATAATCCAATGTATTATTAACCTTAATAGCATTTTTTTCTATCTCAAGACCCCAATCTGCAATTGAACCAAGTTTTGGTGTTAATCCAAAAAGAGGTATGAAGGCATCCGCAATCAAGCGCAGTGGCTCATTTGCTTCTTGCTTTACCAAGACTGCTTCCAATCGATCACTCCCCTCCAATTCGACTACTTCGGCTGGGGTGATCAAGTTGATCAAGCCGTCCTTTTTCAATCGCTGTACTTTTTCTACGGAATCTAAAGCACCTCTAAATTCGTTTCTGCGGTGTATCAAGGTCACTTTGGAGGCTATAGTGGCCAAGAAAATAGACCAGTCGAGAGCCGAATCACCGCCTCCAGCAATTACAACGTTTTTGTTGCGATAAAATTCAGGATCCTTGATGGCATATGAGACACCCTTTGATTCAAAAAATCCTATCCGATCGATCAACGGTTTTCGTGGTTCAAAACTTCCCAGACCTCCTGCAATAGCAATGACCTTAGCCCGATGAACTGTTCCTTTATTTGTAGTCACCACAAACGAGCCATCTGCTTGTTTTTCTATAGTCTCAGCGCGTTCCCCTAAGGTAAATCCTGGCTCAAACTGCTTGCACTGTTCCATTAAATTATCGACCAAATCACCAGCCAAAATTTCAGGAAATCCTGGAATATCGTAAATCGGTTTTTTGGGATAAATCTCTGTACATTGACCGCCCGGCTGCACCAAGGCATCGATCAAGTGACACCGTAATTTGAGTAATCCCGCTTCGAAAACCGCAAACAAACCCGTTGGACCTGCGCCAATGATTAGAATGTCTGTTTGTATCATAACGGTTAAATATTGATTACGTTTTCTATTTGGGGGGCGTACTTTTTAATGGTCATTTCAACACCAGACTTCAGCGTCATTTGATTCACACTACAATTGGTGCAAGCCCCTTCAAGTCTTACCTTAACTGTAGTCATGTTTTCAATGCTAACTAAAGAAATATCACCGCCGTCATTTTGCAAAAAAGGTCTAATTTCTCCCAAGGCCTTTTCAATATTCTCCGTGAGTGTTTCTGCTGTCATTATCGTTTATTTTGAGGCAGAGCAACCTGCCATAGTCGTTATTTTAATTACTTCTGTAGGAGGTAAACTCTTGTTGCGTTTGACCATTTCCGTTACCATGTTTTGAGTAATATTTTCAAATACTTTGGGAAGTGGACCCTGTTCTTGGAGAGCCGCAGGCCTGCCGACATCACCAGCTTCTCGAATACTCTGAACGAGGGGGACTTCACCTAAAAATGGCACACCTAAATCTTCTGCAAGTGAAGCTGCTCCTCCATCTCCAAAAATATAATATTTATTATCCGGCAACTCTTTGGGGGTAAAGTAGGCCATATTTTGAACTATGCCAAGGACAGGGACTTGAATACTGTCTTGTTGAAACATGGCTACTCCTTTGCGAGCGTCGGCCAAAGCAACGGCTTGAGGCGTACTGACAACAACCGCTCCAGTAATTGGCATGGCTTGCATGATACTCAAATGAATGTCTCCTGTTCCAGGCGGCAAATCGACAATCAAAAAATCTAACTCACCCCAGTCCGCATCAAAGATCATTTGATTCAAGGCTTTAGAAGCCATTGGACCTCTCCAAATAACAGCCTGATCGGGCTTAGTAAAAAAGCCTATTGACAAAATTTTTACCCCATAATTTTCTACAGGTTTCATTTTGGCCTTACCATCTACCTGAACCGACAGAGGCCGTTGATCGAACACGTCAAACATTATAGGTATAGAAGGCCCATAAATATCGGCGTCTAGTATACCAACTTTAAATCCCATGTTTGATAGAGATACCGCCAAATTTGCAGTCACTGTGCTTTTTCCAACGCCGCCTTTTCCGGAGGCTACCGCAATAATATTTTGAATACCAGCAATTGGTTGTCCTTTAATAGTCGGGGCGTTGTTAGCTGTTGGAGCGTTCACCGTTACGCGCACCTCCACTTTGGCCTTTTCGAAAACCAAATCGTGTATTGTTTTCATGATATCGACTTCAACACGCTTTTTAGCTTGTAGGGTAGGATTTGAAATGGTCACATCGACAACCACCTCATCTCCAAAGATGACTACATTTTTAACTACCCCACTGTCCACCATATTTTCGGCTTCACCGGGAGCCGTTATGGTTTTTAAAGCATTGAGAATTGCCACTTTATCAAAAGTCATGGGTGCTTTTTAGGAATTGATTTATATTGCAAATATACTGGTAATGTTAGAATTTACTGTTGCCCAGGACCTAAGAATTGGGATGGATCCCAAAATAGATTCTTAAAATCAACAACTTGATCTTTTACCACCTTTACACCCTCCAATTCCAAGAGTTGACGCATGATATCCGACCCACCAAAATGGTGTTTTCCCGTCAACAGGCCATTTCTGTTGACCACCCTATGAGCAGGAATCTCACCTTTGTTTGAAACGGTTAAGGCGTAACCGACAGTCCGAGAGCTCCTTTTAGCGCCCAAATAATTAGCGATAGCGCCATAACTGGTAACCCGTCCTTCTGGAATTTGTAGAACAACCTCATAAATGAAGTGATAAAAATCTTTTTGGACGTAAATTGTCATGATGTGAAACTACTATAAAATGTGATTAGGGCAATAATAGCGGAGACTAAACCTATGATATAATTCATATTCTGCGCAGAAAATATCTTTAAGTGCTTCAGAGCGTCGAAGAAAAAAATATACACATACAAAATGCTAAACGTACCCATGGTTGCACCCGCAATGTAAAGACCGATCTCATAGGGGTCAAAATGAAACCAATCCCAGGACGAAAAAGTCAAGGCCATATAGGCTTGATAAGGGATGGGTAGAAAATTGATTGCGGATAAAAACATCCCCTGGAAAAGGTAACTTTTTTTGCTATTTAAATCAACCGTAGGCAATCCTGATGGTTTTGGGTGGGCGATAAATCCAAAATAAATACCCACTAAAATAAAAATCACTCCTGCTACAAGTTTGAGAACCGCAATCAACTCAGGATGATCAGAAATATATCGTGAGAAAAATATTGCTATCATCGTTTGTGCTAACACGACCAAGCAAACGCCAATAGAGAAGCTCACCGATCTGGGATAGCCAACGGTAACACTAATTTTTGCGGCAGAAATGTTGAGTATGCCTGGAGGAATTACTCCAACTGCAGCTACTAAAAATCCCAATAAAAAAAGAAAAGGGGTCTCCACTAGCTTCCGAATTTAAATTTTAAATAGGTAATGGGTTTGTTTTCAGCCAAATATTGCGACTCATAAAAGGTTTGAACAGTGCGTACCACATCTGGTGTATGATCGGACTTATACACATTGTGATTGCTGTACAAAATCTCATGACCTAGGCCCTGCAATAAACCAAGAGTATAGCCGTGCATAAACTCGCTGTCAGTCTTTAAATGAATTATGCCGTCGGGTTTTAAAATTTTTTGATATGACTTTAGAAATTCCGGATTAGTCATGCGGTGTTTGGTTCGCTTGTATTTGATCTGAGGATCGGGAAAAGTAATCCAAATCTCATCGATTTCATGATTGTCGAAAGCGAAGGCAATGAGTTCAATTTGCGCCCTTAAAAACGCGACATTGCGCAAGCCAGTCTCTAATGCTGTTTTGGCACCTCTCCAAAATCTCGCCCCTTTGATATCTATGCCGATATGGTTAGTTTCGGGACGCAAAGCACCCAGGGCTAGCGTGTATTCTCCTTTCCCACAGCCCAGCTCAAGGACGATAGGTCGATCGTTTTTAAACACCAACTCGCGCCACTTGCCTTTGAACGGGAAATTGTCATTGATCAGTTCCTCCCGAGACGGTTGTATGACATTTTCAAAGGTCTCATTTTCCTTAAATCGCCGAAGTTTGTTTTTACTACCCAAGTTATAATCTTTTGGTAAAGATAAACTTTTGGAGCAAAAGTTTATTGCGGCTGTGCGGAAGCTTTGGCGAGTGTAAAGGAGAACTCGCTTCCCGTATCGACTGCACTCTCGACAAATAATTTTTCGTCATGCGCCTCTAAAATGTGCTTAACAATTGCTAAACCTAGCCCCGATCCACCCTCTTTTCTCGATCCGCTTTTGTCAACTCTATAGAAACGTTCAAAAATTCGAGGGATATGTTTTTGGTCAATGCCTTCACCGTTATCTGTAATTCTGACTATTACTTTTTCGGTAGTCAAATTCTCAACGGCAACTTCAGTTGTTCCATTTTGACTTCCATATTTGATTGAATTAATTATCAAATTGGAAACCACTTGCTGCAACCGCTGCTGATCTCCTCTGACTAAAATAGGGCTCTTGTAATTTTGAACAAAAGTAAGTGTAATGTTTTTGCGATGGGCCTTCATCTCACACAGTTCAAACACATTTTTAACTACCTCCAAAACATCAAATTCAGTCTGGTCGAGAGTCATCACCCCTGCCTCTAATTGGGTAATCATATCTAAATCTTTAACGATGAAGGCCAGACGATCGACTCCCTTTTCTGCACTTTTCAAATACTTTGTCAGCAAGTCGGGGTCATTTTTAGCTCCATCTAAAAGAGTAGAAATATAGCCTTGTACTGTAAAAAGGGGGGTTTTCAATTCATGAGACACATTGCCAATAAATTCCTTTCTATAGGCTTCACGAACTTTTAATGTCTCTATTTCTAGCTTCTTATTTCTGGCATAGTTATCTATTTCTTGAGTCAAATTAGTCATATCTGTTGTAATTTGATCCTTAACAAAGGACGTCGATTCGAGCAGACTCAAGTCATCATATATTTGTTTTACTTGGCGGTAAATAAAATATTCAATGCGATACTGAACCAATCCAAATACTAAAAGAAAGGAGAAAACGGCCGACATCAATACCCACAACCAATGGAACTGACCCATGATTACCATCAGTAACAAAATCAGGACAGACTGGGACAAACTATAGAGCACAGCAGTTTTAATTGCAAACTTGTATGATTTTTTCATAAAACGAAACTAGCTATTCGGAGAACTTATACCCAACTCCCTTGACCGTTTCCACCCGGTCGTCACCTATTTTTTCTCTTAACTTGCGGATATGGACGTCAATGGTTCTGCCTCCCACAACCACATCGTTACCCCAAACCATATTTAAAATTTCATCTCTTTTAAAAACCTTACCTGGTCGGGACATAAGTAATGACAGTAATTCAAATTCTTTTCGAGGCAATGAATGCGCTTCCTCATTTTGAATAACTGTATAAGCATCACGGTCAAGAGTTAAGGAACCTACCGTGACTTTTAAATTACTTTCTGTTGTATTCAAACGGCGTAAAAGCGAGGCCACTTTCCCAATTAAAAGTTTGGGCTTAATGGGCTTGGTAATATAGTCATCTGCTCCTACCTCGAAACCAGCGAGTTGCGAATAATCCTCTCCTCTCGCGGTAAGGAAGGTAATTAATACATGGTTCAATTCAGGAATTGAACGAATCTGTTCACAAGCTTGTATGCCTTCCATTTCGGGCATCATCACATCTAGGACTATCAAATCGGGTTTTTCTTTTCTGGCTTTTTTAACAGCTTTAATGCCGTTCTCAGCCGTTACAACCTGATACCCTTCTTTCTGGAGATTGTAAGTTAAAATTTCAAGAATGTCTGGATCATCGTCAACCAGTAAAATCTTAACGTCACTCGGATTCATCTTGTCAATTATTATTAGTCGGGGTAAATTTATGAAATATTATCGGGTCAAATCTAAATACAATATTACCAGAACGTTATCAAATTGAACTCGGGTCTGTCGTTGCACAAGTCCATCGACCGCTCTTCAGGAAAATCCCTCAGATGGCGTTTGGAATTTTGTACTTTTGTTTTTTAACTCAATGGTGATAACACAACAAGATATTTTTTCAATTAAATCAGCTAACGAATTTGAACAAACGACTTGGGAGGTGTTCAAATATCAATTCGAAAATAACGCCATTTATAGGTCTTATTGCGACTTACTCTGCAAGCACCCTTCGGACATCAAATCCATAGAGCATATTCCTTTTTTACCCATTGAGTTTTTCAAAACTAGAACCGTAATCACTGGGAAGCCCCAAATCCAAAAAACCTTCAGAAGTAGCGGAACCACAGGATCAACTCAAAGCCAGCATCATGTGGCTGATATGCAATTATATCAGAAATCTGGACAGAAGGGGTTTGAGATGTTCTACGGTCCTTTAAGTCATTATGCTGTTTTGGCGCTATTACCCTCATATTCCGAAAGAAATGATGCTTCTTTGGCCTTTATGGTGGAAGACTGGATGTGTCAATCTCAGCATCAAATCAACGGATTTTATTTGAATAATCTCAACGAATTATCTGAAGTAATTAAGCAAATTGAAGCCTCTCAGCAAAAAACCATTCTAATTGGAGTAACCTTTGCCCTACTCGATTTAGCGGAACAATTCCCCCAACCGCTTAAACATACCATTTTGATGGAAACAGGAGGTATGAAAGGTCGTCGAAAGGAAATGGTCAGAAGTGAGGTTCACGCCATCTTAACAAAGGCCTTTGAGGTTGATCAAATTCACAGTGAATACGGCATGACAGAACTGTTGAGCCAAGCCTATTCCAAAGGAAAAGGCCTGTTTCATTGCCCCCCTTGGATGAAGGTTCTCGTCAGAGAACAAGAAGACCCCTTCCAAATTGCAAAATTAAATACTACTGGTGGCCTTAACATTATTGACCTGGCCAATCTTCATTCTTGTTCGTTTATAGCCACCCAAGATCTTGGACGCATTCACTCAAACGGTGACTTTGAAGTATTAGGACGTTTTGACCACTCAGATATCAGAGGATGTAATCTTATGGTGGTTTAGCTTTTTAAGACAATTGTTTAAAACATCTTGCTAAAATTTACTCATTTCATTATAATTTAAAATAAATATAACTGACTTTTGCGTTGACAATAATTGATGAAAGTAGCTATAATTGGATCCGGCATTGCGGGCCTGGCCGCTGCGGTTCGAATGGCCGTTGCTGGACATCAGGTCTCGATTTATGAAGCCAACGGTTTCATCGGAGGAAAACTCTCCTCCTTCAAATTAGGAAATTACCGTTTTGATGCAGGGCCCTCACTTTTTACCATGCCCCACTATATTGTGGAATTATTTGAACTGGCCGGCGAAAAAGTTGAGAATTATTTTCAATACACCTCAAAAACGATCGGGTGCAAATACTTTTGGAAAGATGGTATTGTTTTAAACGCTTACACAGACCAAAAGGCCTATTTGAAAGAAGTTGAAAACCAACTGGGAGTTCCTGAGACAAAGCTCAAGACCTATCTGGATCGCGCTCAACTGAAGTACGAACTGACTGCTCCTCTTTTTTTGGAGCAATCACTTCACAAATGGCGCGGTCTATTGCGCAAAGAAACTTGGGAATGCATCAAACATTTATCCCTGTTCGAAATTGGACAAAGCTTGCATGAAGTCAACCAAAAACAGCTAGGAGAGCCGCATTTGGTTCAACTCTACGACCGATTTGCTACCTACAATGGCTCCGACCCATTTCAAACACCTGGTATTATGACACTTGTTCAACATCTTGAACAACACTATGGCACCTTTGTTCCCAAAAAAGGTATGGTGTCAATTAGTGAATCCATTGCAGCGCTTGCCGAGAGGTGTGGCGTTATCATTCACCTGAACAATCGGGTAGACGAAATTATAGTAAAAGCCAAAAAAGCCACTGGTATTCGGATAGGAAAAGCCACCGTTGATGCCGACTTGGTAATTTCCAATATGGATGTCGTACCGACCTACCGCCACTTGCTTCCAAATCAAAAAGCTCCTGAGCGAATTTTAAGTGAATCTCGATCCAGTTCTGCCATTATATTTTATTGGGGAATCAAATCTTCTTTCCCAAACCTTGAATTGCATAATATCTTTTTTTCTCAGGACTACAAGGCTGAATTTGAAGCGATTTTCAAAGACCAAACAGTCCCTCTCGATCCAACCATTTACGTCAATATCACTTCTCGGGATGTGGATGGAGATGCTCCAGATGGTTGTGAGAATTGGTTTGTAATGATCAACACCCCCTGTGATTCTGGACAAGACTGGGACAACATGGTTGCCCAACTGCGTGAGGCGGTTTTAAATCACCTGCAAGTGATTCTGAAAAAAGACCTCAGCTCTCTCATTGAAGAGGAATATGTCATGACGCCGCCCATGATTGCTGAGCGCACAGGATCCTATCAAGGCGCCCTTTACGGCTCATCGAGTAATGGTAAAATGTCAGCATTTTTGAGGCATGCCAATTTTTCGAGCCAGATCAAAAATTTGTTTTTCTGTGGTGGCAGTGTGCACCCGGGAGGAGGAATTCCCTTATGCCTACTATCTGCTAAAATAGTAACTGATTTGATACAAAATGATTAAAAAACTCTTTCTTCCTGCTAACAGGGTCATGTGGATTTCGACTGGGGTTATTTGGCTGGTTTTCTGTTCTGGTATTTTGGGTATCCTATTTGGTAATCGCGATTTGTTTTTGCAACTCACACCTCTCAACTTGCTGTTGTGTTTTGTTTTGCTTTTGATCAATCTTAACGATTTTAACAAAAGAGTCATCACCACAGTTGTCTTAGTTTATGTGTTTGGTTTGATCGTAGAAATAGTGGGCGTTCAAACAGGATTGATATTTGGATCTTATGAATATGGCGACAATCTGGGGTCGAAATTTGTGGGAGTTCCAATATTGATTGGCGCCAATTGGGTCAGTTTAACCTTTATGACTGGTGCAGTGTCTGCCCTAATTTTCCCAAAGCGCATGATACTAGCCGCACTTTTAGGCAGTGTTTTAATGGTGTTGATTGACCTCTGTATAGAGCCAGTAGCTCCCTTGTTCGACTATTGGACTTTTGAATCAGGGACAGCTCCTTTCTCCAACTATCTCGGTTGGTTTATTGCAGCATTGCCTTTACAATTTTTATATCACAATTTGGTTGCCGACCGACCGCAGGCCTTTGCTAACAATCTGTTGCTACTGCACGTCTTGTTTTTTGGAACTTTTGCTGTACTGTTGACTTAACCTTAAATTTACTTTTTGGGTACTTTTTAAATTCTAAAGAATAATTAATTCAAATTTATTTTTAGCAATAGTCTGCATATTTATTTAGAATTCCAATAGGGACAAAATAGAGAATTGATGAGATTTTAATAATATCCAACGAAAATCGCTTTTCTATTTATTTTGTGGCCAATTAAATGAATAAATCTAAATTAATCAAGACAATATTCAAACTGTATGTAGATATCATTAAGTCAAAACTTTAGGTGAAAACATATATTAATTATTTTTTCTATTTTTTATTTATTTTTAACTAAATAAAAGTAATTTCCATAAAGTAGAATTACTATTAGACCCCATAATACTGTGACAATTTTAAAACATTTTCGCAAAAGCAATTTTTCAATTCTTGTCTCGGTTGTTGTACTTTTTGTTTCGTGCAGCAAATACAAGATTGAAGAGGCCCCTACTTTCAGTAAATATACTAGGATTCTAAGTGACCCCGAAATCATACGCATTGCCTCTGAACACAACGATAATTTAACTTTATTATTTTCTAATCAACCAGCTAGTCTTGATGATGTTCGCGCAAGAGCACTTCAGCTTTATTCAACAAAGGGTCTCACACAAAATTCTTTGAAACTGGAAAGGTATTACATAGAAACTGGAAATGACCAGCCTGAAAAACCACGTCCTAGACCAGCTTGGGTAACTGCGGATGGAATTTCTGCTGGTATTAGTTTTGTGACATTGGCATTAGTAGCTTCAGCGGTTGCTTTAATTGGGGCTGCAACAGGAGGAGCAGGAATTGTAGCCACAACGGAAATCATCGCAAGTCTATTAGGTATTGGATTTGAATCGGCGCTCAACAGTCTTGTAATTTATATAATGACGCATCCATGAATATTTCAAATTCCTCAATCAATGGTTTAATACTAATTATAATGATCGTCATTGTGCTATTGACCTTCTCATTAGCCTTTTCCTTTTTTGTAATTGATCACTTCAATCATTATCAAGCATATAACCAATTGACGTTGAACGAACATCTCAAAATGAGCCTCGTTATAACGTCAATCAATTCAATAGGGAGTTTTGTTCTGTTGCTTTATTTCAAAAGAAGATTTTTACAAGGCAAATTGTTCAGAAAATAGCACAGATTGATGCGAACTTTAAATTACTCAAACTTAATAATGAAAGTCTGCCTTTTGCCTTTATTGATCACCACGTAAGCGTTGTGTATTAAGTCTGAAGAGGAGAGCTTATAATCGAGGCCAACCTTTTCTTTGTTGACTGAAATAGATTGCTCTTGTAAGGCACGTCGCGCTTCACCGTTAGAGGGAAGAAATTGCGTTTTGGCAGACAAGGCGCCAATCATATCCATACCATTAGTGAGTTCTGACTTCGGCAAATTAACCATCGGCACACCCTCAAACACTTCGTTAAATGTAGATTCGTCTAGTCCTTGGATGTCAGTTTTAAAATTTTTACTGAAGAGAATGTCTGATGCTTGTTCCGCTTGGCTGGCGCTATCCTCACCGTGGACAAAATTGGTCACTTCCTGAGCCAAACGTTTTTGTAATCCCCTCAAATGGGGTGCTTCTCGATGTGCACTGATGAGTTGATCGACGGTCAATTTATCTAAAAAGGTGAAAATTTTAATATATTTCTCGGCATCCTCGTCAGACACATTAAGCCAAAATTGGTAAAATTTAAATACTGAGGTTCGTTCTGGAGTCAACCAAACATTTCCCGACTCCGATTTGCCAAATTTAGAACCATCCGACTTGGTGATTAAAGGGCAAGTCAAGGCAAAAGCGCTAGTGTCTTGATCTGGATTCATTCGTCGGACCAGTTCCATGCCCGTAGTAATATTGCCCCATTGGTCACTGCCACCCATCTGCAGCTCACAACCATAATGCTTGTGCAAATGGTAAAAGTCGTAGCCTTGAATCAACTGGTAAGTGAATTCTGTAAATGACATACCCGTCCCAGAATCACCTTGAAGTCGTTTTTTTACAGAATCTTTCGACATCATATAATTAACGGTGATGCGCTTTCCAACTTCTCTTGCAAACTCAATAAAGGTGAACGATTTCATCCAGTCGTAATTATTAACTAGCAGAGGAGCATTGGCTGCGGTGCTTTTGAAGTCCAAATATTTTTCTAAAATAGATTTTATGCCATTCACATTGCGCTGCAAGGTAGCCTCATCGAGTAAATTGCGTTCGTCACTTTTTCCAGACGGATCCCCAATCATACCGGTAGCACCACCTAAAAGGGCCACTGGCTTATGACCATATCGAAATAAATGGACCAATAACATCACAGGAACCAAACTTCCCACGTGAAGGGCATCGGCCGTAGGGTCAAAGCCAATATAGGCTGTAGTCATTCCATTTTGAAGTTTTTCTTCAGTTCCTGGGGTCATATCGTGAAGCAAACCACGCCACCTTAATTCTTCGACTAAATTCCGAGCCATTTGATTGCAAATTTTCACAAAGATATAGCATTCAATTTAGGAGAAAAGAAAAAGCCCTAAATTCGTCCTATGATATTAGTAACAGGAGGCACTGGACTGGTGGGTAGTCACCTGCTCTACCGATTGGTGGAGCAAGGGCAAACCGTAAGAGCCATTTTTCGCAACGCTCGCAGATTAGAAAAAGTCAAAAAGGTATTTTCTTATTATTCTTCAGATCACGAAATTCTCTTTCAAAGAATTGATTGGGTAGAAAGTGATATTCTGGATTTACCAAGTTTAGAGGCCGCCTTTAGTGGTGTCGAGAAGGTATTCCATTGTGCCGCTTTAATTTCCTTCCAACCCAATGATTATTTTAAAATGAGGAAGGTTAATATATCGGGGTCTGCTAATATAGTTAACCTATGTCTTCAGTATAAAATCGATAAATTGTGCTATGTCAGTTCAATTGCTGCTCTGGGAGCCAGCAATGCGCAGCAACCAGTGACTGAGGATCAAGATTGGCTCGCCGAAAAACAGACTTCAGCCTATTCATTAACCAAATATGGCGGTGAAATGGAAGTTTGGAGAGGATCTCAAGAAGGTCTCAAGGCTGTGATTGTAAACCCTGGTGTAATCCTAGGACCAGGATTTTGGCGCTCTGGCAGTGGTGCTATTTTCACCATGGTTCAAAGAGGACTGAATTACTATCCTTCTGGAAGGACTGGTTTTGTCCATGTCGATGATGTGGTGAAGGCTATGACAAGCCTGATGAATAGCAGTATTGTGAGTGAACGATTTATTTTGGTTAGTGACAATGGTGAATGGAAGGATGTTTTAAAACAAATCGCACAAGGTCTATCCTCAAAAGTCCCTAAGCGCGTAGCTAACAGATGTGTACTTGGCATCGCTCTTTTTACCGACGCTTTACGCAGTTTACTGACGGGAAAACAAAGACGTATTACCAAATCCAGCATTCGATCTATGGCCAACCAAACCCTTTATGATGGTCGTAAAATTACTAATACCCTAGGCCTAAACTATCTTTCTCTTCGGGATTCAATCTCCTCTTGTTGCGCATTTCTCCTGAAGGAATCTTGAATGGCTTAGCATTCAATTCGCGTTCACCGAGTCCCTTAATAGAGTCTCTGTATTTAAGAGTAGCCTTACTCAAAGAGTCAGCTTTTGCCGTTTCCTCGCTGTAAGCAGCCTCATAATAGATTTTATCCCTTTCCAAACGAGCGAACACACTGTCGTAAATTCTTTGAATCATCTCTCTCTTGTAGGTATAGTAAACACTGCTTTCTGCAAATTGTAAACTATCAATACCATACTTGTCATATATAAAGTAAACTGGTGCAATACCCTTATTTTCCAGCACCTTCTTATTAATATTTTTGGCTGAATTCAAGATAGCCATATCGTATAAAACCTCTATCATTTGTTCCTCAGGCATCAAATTTTTCGGCTTTGTAGGCGCATCGACTCGGCCCATTTCACAAGCAGAGAGCACCATCAAGATTACAACTAAAAGAGGCGGTCGATTCATCATATCTATCTGTTGAAAGTCAGCCTTTTTCCAGCCCTATTTTCACTGACTATTCCGTCAGAATAAACTAATTGACCATTGATTAAGGTATATTTCACTTGAGCGTTTAGTTTTAATCCTTCCACAGGAGACCAAGCACACTTGTAGAGCAAATGCTCTTTCTGAACCTGAAAAGGATCATTGGGATTAATTAGCACTATATCGGCAAAGTAGCCCTCTCTCAAGAAACCGCGATACTGGATATCAAAAAGAATGGCGGGATTGTGACACATTTTTTGAACAACCTTGGGTAGGTCTATTTTACCCATTCTCACACATTCCAACATCAAAAGAAGAGCATGCTGCACCATTGGACCTCCAGAAGGTGCTTTGGTGTAAGGCTGATTTTTTTCTTCAAGGGTATGGGGGGCGTGATCGGTTGCTATTAAATCAATTCGATCATCTAACAAAGCCGCCCACAGAGCGTCACGGTCTAAAGCCGACTTTACAGCGGGATTCCATTTAATTAAACTCCCTTTTTCTTCATAATCTTGATCTGAAAACCACAGGTGATGAACACAGACCTCAGCAGTAATTTTCTTTTCCTTCAAAGGAATATCGTTTCTAAATAAATCCATTTCTTTTGCAGTGGACAAATGAAAGACGTGTAACCGAGCACCAGTTTTTTTGGCCAGAGCCACGGCACGAGAAGACGATAAATAACAAGCTTCAGCCGATCGAATTTCTGGATGGCACTTCATTGGAATATCCTCACCATAGTCCTTGAGATGGGCATTCATATTATTTTTGATAGTAGTCTCGTCCTCGCAGTGCGCTGATATGACCAAATTCGTGTTTGAAAAAATCTTTTCAAGAATCTCGAGATCATCTACCAGCATATTGCCAGTCGAGGATCCTAAAAACAATTTGAGTCCGGCTACCTGTTTAGGGTCCAACTTCATCACTTCCTCCAAGTTGTCGTTAGTTCCTCCAAACATAAAAGAGTAATTGGCAAATGACGTGGCCGCAGCGGTATCAAATTTTTGTTCTAGTTTTTCAATAGTTGTTGTCTGTGGAATCGTATTGGGCATCTCAACAAAAGAAGTGATACCGCCAGCTACGGCAGCTTTAGATTCCGTAGCGATGGTAGCCTTATGGGTAAGGCCTGGCTCTCTAAAATGTACTTGATCGTCAATGATGCCTGGCAGGACTAATAATCCCGTAGCATCGATAATTTCGATATTATTATCGGCATCAATATGAGTGGCGATCTGTGAAATTCGATCGTTTTCAATCAAAATATCGCCTTCAAAGGTCCTTCCCTCATTAACAATTTGACCGTTTTTTATTAGTATGCGACTTCTAATTTCCATTGAATTTTCCAAATAGACTGCTAAACTTCATTTTTACTACTCCAAAGATAGCCTCTTTAATGATACCCTTGCTCAGTTTTGAAATTCCCTTTTCTCGATCAAAGAAAACAATGGGCACTTCCATCATTCGAAATCCCATTTGATATGCTCTAAATTTCATTTCAATCTGAAAAGCATAGCCAATAAATTTGACCTCATCCAAATTAATATGGGACAAAACCCTTCTTCTATAGCACATGAAGCCTGCGGTAGGATCGCTGACAGGCATGCCTGTAATGAGTCGCACATACCATGACGCCCCAAGTGACAATAAAATTCGGCCAAAAGGCCAGTTGACCACTCGAATCCCTCTTTTATACCGGGATCCAATGGCTACATCAAACTCATCAATATGGCAGGCTTTATATAGTTTCATCATCTCTTCTGGACGATGAGAAAAATCGGCATCCATTTCAAAAACGTAAGAGTAATGTCTTGAAAGCGCCCATTTAAAGCCGGCTATATAGGCTGTTCCCAGACCCATTTTCTTTGGTCGTTGCAGCAGTGTGATTCGGTCTTCAAATTCACGAATTAATGTTTCTACCAAATCTATGGTGCCGTCGTCGGAAGCGTCATCGACCACCAGAACATCCACAGCTATTTCAATAGCCATAAGCGCTCTAATCAATCTATCGATATTATCGACTTCATTGACAGTCGGAATTATTACTAATGAGTCATTGAATTGAATTTCCTGCATCCGGGAATTGAATTTGTACAAAAATACAGTTTTTGATTGTGTCCCACCATGTTGGTTTTTCTTTCTACTTTTGAGCTTAATTTTAGAGCCGTGACTACACTTGATCAATGCAACATGCTTTTTTTTATCTCGGCCCTATTATTAATGTTGTGCAAATTGCTGCAGCCGAAAAGATTTAGTGATTTTTTAAAAATAACAGGATACGGAACCTACAATCAGATTTACAAACGACCCTCTGTATTCAGCATTCAAAAGTTTGACTTGTTGTTATTTTTTCAATTTTTATTGGCGAGTTCACTATTTCTTAACCTGATTGGTTTCAATAATAACGGTACTCAAAACTTGTCCTTGAACGCCATTTTTAGAAATATATTCATCCTGTTCGTTTATGTTTTTTTAAAGCGACTTTTAGAACTATTCGCAGGTCGTTGGCTAAAGATAGAAAGTCAGATTAGTGCCTATCTTTTCCAAAAAATGAACTCTTTGCATTTTTTTGGACTCTGGTTGTTTTTAGCCAATATGTTAATGGTTTATAGTATCGGCAGAGCTCAATGGCTCATTTATGTTACTTTATCAATAGGTGCAGCTATTTTAACAATAGGATTTATTACAACCTTTTTTCGCTTTCGATTTTTGATTAGACATAGATGGCTCCTATTTATTTTGTACCTTTGCGCCTTTGAAATAGCTCCATTGGCTGTCCTCTGGAAATTTGTCATTTAAAGTCCATAATTCAAATATAACCCATGAAAGTGAAAACCATTTTGGTTTCTCAACCACAACCCAAGGCAGAAAATTCTCCATATTTTAACCTAGTCGATAAATTGAAGGTTAAAATTGATTTTAGACCATTTATCCACGTAGAGGGTGTCTATGCCAAAGACATTCGAAAGGAAAAAGTCGATTTAAATGACTATACCGCCATCATTCTAACCAGTCGAAATGCGGTAGATCACTATTTTAGAATTGCAGAAGAAATGAGGTTCAAGGTGCCTGATGACATGAAGTACTTCTGCCTGTCTGAGGCCATCGCTTTTTATTTACAGAAATATGTGGTTTATCGCAAAAGGCGCATTTATGTGGGCAAGAGAACTGTGGCAGAACTCACGCCGATGGTGAAAAAACACAAGGATGAAAAATTTCTCTTTCCTACGACCGACAAAGTTGCACCAGAAATAACCGAAGTGTTAGATCAATTGAATATTCAATACAGACTGACGACTTTTTACAGGACTGTAATTAGCGATTTATCTGACCTTAGTGATGTTTCCTATGATATTTTGGTCTTTTTCAGCCCATCGGGCATAGAGTCCTTATTTCACAATTTCCCTGATTTTGAGCAGAAAAAAACTCGCCTAGCAGTTTATGGAAGCACCACCCTAAGGGCACTTGAGGAAAGAGGACTTAGAGCTGATATCGTAACGCCATCTCCTGAAAATCCTTCTATGACAATGGCTCTGGAAAAGTATATTTTAGAAGCTAACAAACGCTAATTTAACCATTAGTTTGGTCCTCCCGAAAGTATGTCTGCACTGGCAAAGGACTCGAATTGTTGAAAATTCTCTTTGAAAATTTGCGACAAATAAGAGGCCTTGGCATCATACGCATCAGGATCCCTCCATGTGTTTTTTGGATTCAAGATTTCGGAGGGCACACCGGGACATTCAAGAGGCATTTTTAGGTCAAAAACAGGATGGGTTTCATAAGCCACGCCATCCAATTTGTGTTCAAGCGCAGCATCAATCATGGCTCGTGTATATTTCAATTTCATTCTAGATCCAATACCATAGGGCCCTCCCGTCCAACCAGTGTTAACAAGCCAGACGCTCACATTAGCATCATTCATTTTTCGACTCAACATTTCGGCATAACGCGTGGGGTGCACGGGCATAAAAGGCGCACCAAAACAAGCGGAAAAATTCGGTATAGGCTGATCAACACCTTCCTCAGTTCCAGCAACCTTAGCTGTATATCCAGAAATAAAATGGTAGGCAGCCTGATTAGGATTGAGTTTTGATATAGGAGGTAATACGCCAAAGGCATCGGCCGTAAGGAAAAAAATATGTTTGGGATTATAGCCAATGGAAGGTTTTTGAATATTTTCTATAAAATCAATCGGATAGCTAACCCTTGTATTTTGGGTTATGCTCGAATTAGTAAAATCAATCTCGCCTTGGTTATTTACAATGACATTTTCGAGCAGTGCACCCGGTCTAATGGCCCGAAAAATGTCTGGCTCGTTTTCTTCAGTTAAGTTAATCACCTTGGCATAGCAACCACCTTCCATATTAAAAACACTATCCATTGATGTCCAGCCATGTTCATCGTCACCTATTAGCTTGCGCTCAGGAACAGCCGACAAGGTAGTTTTGCCAGTGCCCGAAAGACCAAAGAAAATCGCCGTCTGCCCGTCATCGCCGACATTAGCACTACAATGCATTGGCAGTGTCTCGTGAAAAACCGGTAATATAAAATTCAATGCTGAAAACATTCCTTTTTTAATCTCACCCGTGTAACCAGTACCTCCGACCAGTATCATTTTTCGAGAGAAATTAATTATCGCAAAATTAGCTTGCCTGGTGCCATCCACTTCTGGATCTGCAAAAAATCCCGGAGCGTTCAAAACGGTCCATTCTGGATCGAAGTCTGAAAGTTCTTCTTCGGATGGCCGAATAAACATATTATAGACAAACATGGAACTCCAAGGAAGTTCGGTTACCACACGAACTGATTTCCGATAAGACAGCTCAGCGCAAGCAAAACAATCTCTTGCATAAAGGGTTTTATCAGAAAGATAGCTTACCATTTTTTGCCTCAAGCCCTCAAACTTGTCGGTATCGAAAGGGATATTAACCTTACCCCACCAAATTTGGTCTCGAGTAATATCGTCCATCACAATGAATCTGTCCTTAGGTGATCTTCCAGTAAAATCACCAGTGTTTATGGCTAAGGCACCAGAATTGGTGGTTATACCTAGGTTCTCGGCTACAGCAATTTGTTGTAATTCTTTGGGGCTGAGTTGATACCTTACGTCAGAATTTAAAATTCCTAACGATTCCAACGAAATCGTTTTCGAAACTCTTGGCGCTTTTTCCATGATTTGAAGTTTAGAAGGTAAATTTAGAAAATTTCAATTAACCCAAAGAACAATAAAGACCCAAGTTTTTTTTGTTTATTTACATTTTTAAAACAGGAATTGCCAAAGCTTTTCTGAAAATAATAAACCAATTTTTGATTTAATGAGACAAGTATTAATCTTTGGTGCTGGAAAATCAGCATCACATTTAATAAGATTTTTATTAAAAGAAGCTCCAAAGCAGGAGTTACAACTCACCATAGCTGACCTTCAAGTATCTCATTTGCAAAAGTTTAGTGAATTTTCTCGTTATTTTAAGGCCATACCTTTTGATGTTACTGATATCGAAGAAAGACAAAATTTGATCAAGCAAGCAGATCTTGTAATTTCCATGTTGCCTGCGGCTTTGCATATTGACGTGGCAACGGAGTGCTTGGCTTTCAAGAAACACTTGGTAACTGCCTCCTACGTCAGTCCCAAACTTAAGGCCATGCATAATGAGGTCGCCGCTCAAGGTCTCGTTTTCTTAAATGAGATTGGTTGCGATCCAGGCATTGACCATATGAGTGCCATGCAAACCATAGACCGTATCAAATCACAAGGAGGTAAAATGATATTGTTCGAATCCTTCACTGGTGGTTTGATCGCACCAGAATCGGACAACAATCTGTGGAACTATAAATTCACTTGGAATCCAAGAAATGTAGTTTTGGCGGGACAAGGTGGGGCCGCAAAATTTATTCAAGAAGGCAGCTATAAGTATATTCCATACCAACACTTGTTTCGACGAACAGAATTTTTGAACATTGACGGTTATGGCAAATTTGAAGCTTATGCCAATAGAGACTCACTGAGTTACCGCGAGGTCTATGGCTTAACCGATGTGAAGACCATGTACCGCGGCACCATCAGGAAAGTTGGATTTAGTCGGGCTTGGCATGTTTTTGTCCAATTAGGCATGACTGATGATTCTTATCAAATTGAGCATAGTGAGAATCTTTCCTACAGAGAATTTGTCAATCTATTTTTGCCATATCACCCATCAGATTCTGTTGAATTAAAATTCAGACATGCTCTAAAAATAGATCAGGACGATATCATTTGGGACAAATATTTGTCTTTGGATATTTTTAGTAAAACAAAAAAAATTGGCCTTAAAAACGCATCTCCAGCTCAAGCCCTTCAAAAAATATTGATGGACAATTGGACCTTAGCTCCAGAAGATAAAGACATGATTGTCATGTGCCACAAATTTGGCTATGAATTAGATGGTCAAGAAAAGCAAATTGATGCGACAATGGTAGTGATTGGTGAAGACAACACATTCACAGCCATGTCAAAAACAGTGGGATTACCTGTAGGAATAGCAGCTTTGGCAATTCTAAACAGTGAAATTTGCACTCCAGGAGTTGTCATTCCTGTCAAGTCAGAAGTTTATAATCCAGTAATGACAGCGCTAGAAAATGAAATGATTTCTTTTAACGAAAAGGAAGTTCCGTACACATCTTACAATACTTTACACCTTTAAACGTTTTATTTTAAAAATATTTAGTACCTTTAACTGTCAAACCCAAATTTATCAACCTATGAAAATTATCAACGAAAACTTCGTATTAGACCGCATCGATCGCACTATCTTACGTGCTCTCATGAAAGATGCTCGCACGCCTGTACTCGAAATCGGACGTCAAGTAGGCGAATCAGGTGCTGCCATTCATCAGCGACTCAAAAAACTAGAACAGCACCAACTCCTCACAGGCTCGCGCTATTTGGTGAACACCGATATGCTGGGATATAGAACCACAGCCTTCGTTGGTCTGGTTTTAGAAAAAGCGGCCAATAATTGTGAAATTATTAAGGAAATATCTAAAATCCCAGAGGTTTTAGAATGCCATTACACTACTGGCAATTGGGGTATTTTAATTAAGGTAATGTGTCATGACAACGACGAACTGATGAAAGTGCTTTATGACAAAATACAGACCATCAGCGGTGTTTCCCGGACAGAAACCTTTATTTCACTAGATCAACAAATAGAGCGCCAAATAGCTGTTTAATCTCGGCTACCAAGTATGCGTAAACCCCAATAGAGTAGCATGGCTAGCGCGGCAATTGCCGCGACCAGATAGGTACGAGCTGCCCATTTAAGCGCGTCTTTGGCGCTAGCATACTCTTCCCGGGTAACCATATTTTTGTTTTCTAGCCAAACCAAAGCACGGTTACTGGCATCGTATTCTACTGGTAAGGTTATGAAACTAAATACCGTCGCTACTGCCATAAGCATCAAGCCAATAACCGCTACATAAAATCCAAGTCCAGCAGCAGATGCCGCTCCAAGTATCAAGCCGCCAATTATGAGCCATTGAGATAATTGCGACGCCACACTTACCATTGGAACCAAATTGGATCTCAATTGGAGCAAACTGTAAGCTGTTGCATGCTGAACGGCGTGACCACATTCGTGGGCAGCAACGGCTGCTGCCGCAGCATTCGTTTGATTAAATACTACCTCACTGAGATTGACTGTTTTATCCTTAGGATTGTAATGGTCGGTCAACTTACCAGCTGTACAAATTACCTTGACATCATAAATCCCATGATCAGAAAGCATTTTTTCGGCAATTTCAGCACCTGTCAATCCATTTCTTAACTGTACCTCAGAATACTTTTTGAACTTCGATTTGAGTTTATGGCTCACCCAATAACTGACTAAAGCAATGCCGCCAAGAAGAAGATAATAATTTAACATAACAAAAGCATTTAATTTCTATAACACAAAGTTAATACGGTCTGGTTGAATTAATACACAATGTTGATAATTTTACCCGGGACTACGATAACTTTTTTTGGTTTGTGACCTGCTAACTGACTTACAGTTTGATCATGTTTTAGCACGTGAGTCTCTAAAGCGGCTTTATCCATATCTAAGGACAATTCCAAAGTAAACCTCATCTTACCATTAAATGAAACTGGGTATACTTTGGTTTGTTCGACTAATAGTGCCTCGTTTAATTCGGGAAATGACTGAGAAGTCACAGAGGTAGAGTGACCTAATCGATGCCACAATTCTTCAGCAATATGCGGGGCATAAGGCGATAACAAAATTAGAAAAGGCTCCAGCACTTGTTTACTTTGACATGATTGGGTAGAAAATTCATTAACAGCAATCATAAAAGTAGAAACCGATGTATTAAAAGAAAATCCTTCAATATCATCTTGCACTTTTTTAATGGATTTATGCAGTGTTTTCAAATTTTCGGCGGAGGGCTCAGACGCTTCTACTTTCAATCGGTTTTGGTCATCAATATATAGGCGCCACAGCTTATTTAGAAAATTATAAACCCCGCTAATCCCGGCCGTATTCCAGGGCTTAGCCTGCTCTAAAGGCCCTAAAAACATTTCATACATCCGAAGGCTATCGGCTCCATATTGATCACAAATCTCATCTGGACTTACGACGTTGTATTTGGACTTAGACATTTTTTCAACTTCTCTTTCAACCACAAAATGTCCTTGATCATTCGTCACAAAGTCAGCATCAGCAAAATCTTTACGCCAACCTTTAAATTGGTTAATATTTAAGTGGTTACTGGCATCTACCATATTGACATCAACATGAATAAGTTGCGTTTTTTGACCATCAACCTTATCATTAGACAAAAAAGTTGAAGTTCCTTCGAGGCGATGAACAAAGGCACTTGTTCCAAGAATCATCCCTTGGTTGATAAGTTTATTGAAAGGTTCGTCAACTGGAACCAAGCCAAGGTCAAATAGAAATTTGGTCCAGAATCTTGAATAGAGTAAATGCCCCGTAGCATGTTCGCTGCCTCCAATATACAAATCCACCTGCTTCCAATAGGACATAGCCTCTTGATTGGCGAATTCTTTTTCGTTCTGTGCATCCATATATCTAAAGAAATACCAAGCACTACCTGCCCATCCTGGCATGGTGTTCAGTTCTAAAGGAAACACCTTCTTATGGTCGACATTAGCGTTGTCTACCACTGAATTACGCTCAGTGTCCCAAGCCCATTGCGTCGCTCTTCCTAAAGGCGGCGCACCATCCTCTGTGGGCAGGTATTGATCGACATGAGGCAGTCGTATGGGTAAATGATCTGGACTTATAGGTTGTGGACGGCCATTGACATAATACATTGGAAAAGGCTCTCCCCAAAAACGCTGACGCGAGAACACGGCATCCCTTAGTCTAAAATTAGTTTGACCTTGGCCAGCCGCTGCGGACTCTAATTGTTCAATAACAACTTTCATTGCTGAGACATAATCCAAGCCATTTAAAAAATCAGAATTTTGAATTATAAAACCTGACTTTTCTGTGAATGCCTCTTGATCGACATTAGTGTCTTTAAAAATATTTGGAATGGGTAAATCGAAAAAATGAGCGAAATCGTGATCCCTTTGATCTCCACAGGGTACGGCCATTACTGCTCCAGTACCATATCCAGCCAGCACATAATCGCCGATCCAAATAGGAAGAGGTTTTTTTGTGAAGGGATGCCATACATAGGCCCCGGTAAACGCTCCGCTAATAGTTTTAACATCGGCCATTCTGTCGCGTTCACTCCTGCGCGCAGTGGCTTGGATGTAACTTTGAATCTCTTCGCGGTGTTCCGACGTGGTCAATTCCAACACAAGAGGATGCTCGGGCGCCAATGTCACAAAACTGACCCCAAAAATGGTATCAGGCCTTGTAGTAAATACTGATATTTTGCGGTTTAAATCCTTAACTTCAAAGTGGACCAGGGCTCCAACAGACTTGCCTATCCAATTGCGCTGAGATTCTTTGAGCGCAAAAGTCCAATCAATATGATCCAATCCTGTCAACAATCTTTGGGCATAAGCAGATATTCTCATGATCCACTGAGTCATTTTTTTTCTGACTACAGGATGACCTCCTCTTTCTGATAATCCATTGACAATTTCATCATTTGCTAAAACCGTTCCCAAATAAGGACACCAGTTTACTTCTGTCTCGGCCAAATAGGTCAATCTGTATTTTAAAAGAATATCAGCCTGTTGGTCTTGATCCATCTGCTGCCATTGTTGAGCCTTAAAAACAGGAGTCTTTTCATCACAGGCTGCAGAAAGAGCGGCATTTCCTTGAGTTCGAAAAACTTCTATAAGTTCGCTAACTGGTCGCGCCTTGTCGTGTTCCTTATCATACCAAGAGTCAAAAAGTTTTAGAAAAATCCACTGAGTCCATTTGAAATAACTCGGGTCGCTTGTTTTTACTTCACACGACCAATCGAAAGAAAATCCTAACCGATCGAGTTGCTGTCTGTACCTCTGTATATTTTGATCAGTTGTGGTGGCGGGATGCTGACCTGTCTCGATGGCGTACTGTTCTGCTGGCAGTCCAAAACTATCATAGCCTTGAGGATGTAAGACATTAAATCCACGAAGTCGCTTGTAACGCGCATAGATGTCGGAGGCAATATAGCCAAGCGGATGGCCTACATGCAATCCTGCGCCACTAGGATAGGGAAACATATCCAAAACAAAGTACTTGGGCTTTTTCGAAGGCATTTCGGCTTTATAAGTTTGAGCTTCGGCCCAATATTTTTGCCATTTGGCCTCAATGGCCTTAAAATCGTATCGCATAAACAAAAAAATTTGCTCCACAAAAGTAAGATATATTGCCACACTTGAAAAGTCCTAGCGCATTGACTGAACTTTTATATCTTTATGCTTTTAAATGACTATGCAAACCCCCTTCGAAAGATTCCAAAATAGGCGATTGATGAGCTCCTATTTTTCAGTTGTTTTAAGTATTTCCTTAGTATTATTTTTATTGGGTGCGCTTGGACTACTTGTTCTAAACACCAAAGCCATATCGAACAAATTTAAGGAGCAGGTGGTTCTAAGTGTCTATTTTAACGAAACAGCCAAAGCGGCCGATATTACCCAATTGCAAAAGGCTTTTAAATTGACCCCGGAAGTGAAGTCTGTCAAATTTATTTCAAAAGAAGACGCTGCAAGTATGATGCAAGAGGAATACGGCGCAGATTTTCTCGATGATGTAGGCTACAATCCATTGGAGGATGTTGTAGACATTAATCTAAAAGCCGATTTTGTCACAGAGCAATTTTTAGATAGCTTGTCTCAAATACAACTCCAAAAACCTTTTATTTCTGACGTGCGTTATGATCGTGATTTAGTCCATTTGATGGCCAGTAATGTTAAACGCCTCAGTTTTTGGATTTTGGTCATCTGTGCTATTTTTTCCATTATCGCTTTTTTATTGATTAATAGCTCCATTCGTTTGTCCATATACTCAAAACGATTCATCATTAAAACCATGCAAATGGTTGGAGCTACGAAAAGTTTCATTAGAAAACCGTTTATAGCACACAGTGTTAAGCTAGGACTTATTGGCTCTATTTTAGCTGTGGCTGGTTTGGCTATAGCCTTATTTTATTTAGAAAAATATGTGCCCGAATTAGAGTTGTTCGAACAACCGATTGAATTGATTATCGTTGGTTTGGGTATACTTCTTTTTGGCATGATTATCAGTTGGGTTAGTACATTTTTTGCGACCCAAAGATTTTTAAAATTACGTAGCGACCAATTGTATTAAAAAAAAATTAAATGATGGCGAACAAAGACAAACCTGAATTCATATTTAGACAACACAACTTCAAATGGATGCTTATGGGAATTGGTTTCATTGCATTGGGATTTATTTTAATGTCGGGAGGTGGTAGTGAAGACCCCAATGTCTTCAACCCTGAAGTATTTAATTGGAGGCGGATAAGACTGGCTCCTACCCTCGTTATAATTGGGCTTGGCATTCAATTTTATGCCATCCTATCGCATCGGAATAAAAACTCCTGATTTTGGAAATCATTGACGCGATAATATTGGGTGCCGTTCAAGGACTAACCGAATTTCTCCCTGTTTCCTCGAGTGGTCATTTAGAATTGGGCAAAGCCATTTTGGGCGACAATGCTTTGCCATCCGACAGCCTTCTCTTCACAGTGGTTCTTCATGCCGCGACAGCACTAAGCACAGTGGTTGTTTTTAGAAATGATATTTGGATTATCATGAAAGATCTTTTTCGATTTAAATCTTCTGCCGATACCCATTTGGCTTTAAACATTGCTCTTTCAACCCTGCCCGCAGCATGCATTGGACTGTTTTTTGAAGAAGAATTGTCTGCTCTTTTTGACGGCAAAATACGCTTCGTTGGTGCAATGCTTATCATAACAGGGCTCCTATTGTTTTTGGCCGATCGGGCAAAAAAGACAGCAAAATCAGTATCCACCAAGGATGCTTTTCTCATTGGATGTGCTCAGGCAATTGCCATTTTGCCAGGCATTTCGCGGTCTGGAGCCACCATCGCCTCGGGAGTACTTTTAGGCGTTGACAAAAGCAAAGCAGCCAGATTTTCTTTTTTAATGGTATTGCCCTTAATTTTTGGAAAAATTCTCAAAGATCTTTATGACGGTGCACTAAACGAAAGTTCAATAGGATCACTTACTCTTTTCTGTGGATTTACATCTGCTTTTGTCATTGGCATCATAGCCTGTAGCTGGATGATCAGGTTAGTTAAAAGGAGTCAATTGTCATTTTTTGCTTACTACTGTGTGGCTATCGGTTTAGCCGCCATACTCTATGTAACACTTATTTAAAATGACAAAGGATGAGATCATTGAGGGATTAGTCATTTGTGTTGACAAACCGCTTCATTGGACTTCTTTTCAAGTAGTCAATAAAATCAGATATGAGTTGAAAAACACCTTTGGAATTAAAAAACTAAAGGTAGGTCATGCGGGTACTTTAGATCCATTGGCAAGTGGTTTGTTGATTTTATGCACTGGCAAGAAAACAAAAAGTATATCTAATATTCAAGGCCAAGTCAAAACCTATACGGGAACCATTAGGTTGGGTGCAACCACCCCATCCTACGATCTTGAAACAGAGATTAACGAAGTTTTTGACACCAGTTTGATTTCAGATGAAGAGATATACGCCGCGACCAGTCAATTTGTGGGTGACATTCAACAAAGGCCACCAATATTTTCTGCCATCAAAAAAGAAGGCAAACGACTTTACGAGCATGCTCGAGCTGGAGAGCAAGTTGAAATAAACAATAGATCTGTTAGCATCGAGAAATTTGAAATAACGGAAATAGCAATGCCCCATGTTGAATTTGAGGTCATTTGCAGTAAAGGTACCTACATCCGATCCTTAGCTTATGACTTTGGTCGCGCTTTGAACAATGGAGCACATCTTTCAGCTCTTAGACGCACAAAAATCGGTGACTTTGACATTGAAGAAGCGTGGCAACTTGACACCTTAATCAGTGAATTGCACGCCCTAAATACACAACCCCAATGACAAGATGCGACTGGTGCATAGGCGACCCCATTTACGAGGCCTACCACGACAAGGAGTGGGGTGTTCCAGTAAAGGACGACCAATTATTATTTGAGTTTTTAACTCTGGAAACTTTTCAGGCCGGACTCAGTTGGATCACAGTACTAAAAAAACGAGAGAATTTTAGGACGGCATTTGATAAATTTGATTTTGAAAAAGTCGCCAAATACGGGCCTAGCAAAATATCGGACTTAGAAAACAACGCTGGAATCATACGGAATAAATTAAAAATAAGGGCCGCAATAACAAATGCTCAAGCCTTTATAAAAATCAAGCAGGAGTTTGGCAGTTTTAGTGCCTATATATGGGCATTTGTCAATCATCAACCTATTCAGAATACTTTCAATACTCTTTCAGATTTATCAGCTAACACACCACTTAGTGATACCATCAGTAATGATTTAAAAAAACGGGGATTCAAGTTTGTTGGATCGACGGTTATCTATGCACATATGCAAGCCACGGGTATGGTCATGGACCATTTACAAAGTTGTTTCAGATATCAAGAGTTGAAATAACGAAGTGGCACACCATCTTCTAAATCAGGAGTAAGCCTCCAATAAAAACAAGTACACCAACCAGCATCATTATGAGCGTGTAGGGCAATAGGTCCTTGGCCTTAATCTGTGTGATTCCCAACAAGGGTAAAGCCCAAAAAGGTTGTAACATATTAGTAATCTGATCACCATAGGCTAACGCCAATACCATCTTGGGTAAAGGCACGCCCAATTGCTGCGCCGACTCAACAATTACAGGCCCTTGAATGGCCCATTGACCACCGCCACTAGGAACAAAAATATTGACCAGACCTGCACTAAAAAAAGTATAAATCGGAAGGGTAACAGCGGTTGAAATACCAACAAAAAAAGTAGATAATACGGTGACTAAACCTGCGCTTTTCATGATTCCCATAATACCAAAATAAAGTGGAAATTGTATCAGAATACCAGAAGCCCCAGTTATGGCCTTAGTAATAGCCTGTCCAAAAGTTGAGAAATTACGATGTAAAATCAGGGCTAAACCAAACATGAAAAAATTGAGCATATTGGGTGTGATCTGCAAACTTGAGAAAGAATTGGAGTATTGGATAAAGAAGACGATAAGTATTAAAGCTCCAAACACCACTGACAGGAGTCGGGAATGATCGAGCCGTTCTCCGCCCTCCTGTTTTGAATCTTTAAAATTTTCGATGGCCTCCTTAAAACAGACCTCTGTTGATGGTGCGAATTTAGCCATGCGATTTAAAGTCAACGGGACAAGCACTAGTGCAGCGAGAAAAATCAAGAGGTTTCCAGAACTGAAAATGGTTTGATCAAAATTAATACTCTGAGGGAGCAAGGCCATGTTTTCGGGAGACCCGACACCTTTCATTAAACTTAAAAGGTGACCAGACTCAGCCACCTTGATAGGAGCTGACCCACTGATACCTCCATGCCAAATCATCAATCCAGAATAACCAGCAGCACCAATCAAAGGATAATTAAATTGATGCCCAGCACGATGCATTTGTTCACCAATCTGTCTGGCAAGTATAGCACCAAAAATCAATCCCAGTCCCCAGTTAAAAAAAGCGACTAGCATTGTTGTCACACTGACCAGGACTACCGCATTTTGGGTGTTGGTAGCATATTTGGTCAATTTACCAATGAGATTTTGCATCGGAGAACTCAAAACCAAAACGTGTCCCAAAACCAAAATGAGCATCATTTGATAGGCAAAAACCAAAAGATCATTATTCCAGATGCCCTGTTCCCAATAAGATAAAATAGAAATAACACCAGACCATCCTTTGCTATCTCCCACAAGAAATGCCAAAATCATGGTCAGCAAAGTGAGTAAAATGGCAATTGTAAATGGCGAAGGAAAAAACCGTTGGTAAAAGGCGGTTATTGACCTAGTGATATTCATTGTCTAGAAAGGCAGGTCGTCTTGCTCATCGTCATTCATTTCCTCTAAGGGCTGAAATGCAGCAGCCGGCGGCACTGGGGGCAAATCTGACCCCCCTTGAGAAGATGTGTCCAAAGCATCGATACGCCATCCTTGAATGGAGTTAAAATACTTGGTCTCTCCCTGAGGGCTCACCCACTCGCGACCTCTGAGGTTGATACTTACTTTCACACTTTGTCCCTCGCGAAAGTTATTTAGCAATTCTGTTTTGTCTTGAACAAATTCAATAGCTAGATGCTGGGGATATTGTTCCTCAGTAGTCACTACCACCTCACGTTTTCTAAATCCGCCACTACCGAGCGTTTGTGTTTCACTGATGCGTTTAATTTTTCCTTGAACTTCCATATGTTAAATTAAGATAAAAGCACATGCCAAGCGTTTTCTACATCGTCTTGATCTAGAAATAACTTAGCTTGTTGTTGTTTTTGTGTCTGGTTCATTCTCAGCAGATCGAGGCCTTTTTGGCGTTGTTCTGCTAGAAACAACTGAACGTTTTCTGATGATGGCAAATTAGTGATATTGGCTAATTTACCCAAATCGTTTCCTGTAAAAATTGAACTTTCTATAACCGCCTTTGGAAGGGCATCAACTCCTATTCCCATAGAAGAAATGGGCTTGGGTATTTCAAAAAAACCGCTTTTCGCTCGTGAATAATAATTTCCACCAGCCCGAGCCACTAAATCCATTTTATAGGGGTCTATTCGGCCCTTATCGTCGAGAACTTGGGAGGAGATATGTGTTTTGATCACCTCGCAAATCACTAAATTACCCGCGCCGCCATTTTCCCCCAACGACACCACTTCAATTACTTTGCACTCAAATTGAGCCGGCGATTGTTTCAACCGAAATGGTTGAACTTCGTCAGATTCAACCATATCAAAGCCCGCCTTAACAAATTCATTGATACCTTTCGGGTACTCCGTACTGCTCAAAGATACTTGATGGATCATGTCGTAATTTACCACATTAATCACTACTTCTGGCAAGGCGATTACATTCTCCAGAGTATGTTTGGTGGAATTATCCCTTACCCTTCTTGCAGGAGAAAAGACCAAAATAGGGGGATTGGCACTAAAGACATTGAAAAAACTGAAGGGCGATAAATTGGGACGTCCTTCTGCATCCATAGTACTGGCCATAGCAATTGGGCGTGGCCCAATACTGTTTTGAAGCAGCTCTTGCATCTTTGGCGTGCTCAGGTCTTTGGTTAAAAAGGAAGGCATTTGTAGTGTAATATTTGTACGCGTTCTGTTTACAAATTTAGTAAAATAGAATGGTCTGGAGCGATAAATGAAATTCTAAAAGCAAGTTATTTGGCGTATATTGTTCCGTAAATTGACAGCATGATTATTGCATACAACAGAACATGGCGCTGGGTTATTACCACATTATCTTTAGGTATTGTTGTGTTGATTTTATGGAACACAAACGTTTTTTTTAAAAATTTCAAGGCTGAAGAACGGGCTAAAATGACTATCTGGGCCAATGCCTATCAAGAACTTTTGGCTTCGGATGTCAATGAAAATCGCAATTTGGATATCGTGCTTTCCATTATGACGAGTAACAAAACAACACCCATGATATTGGCTGATATTGATGGCACTTTGAGCTCTAACAATCTCCCTGACGACTATGCTGAAAATCAAACAAAACTTCAAAAGTTAATCCCTAAGTTCAGAAATGAAAACCAACCTATCGAAGTCCTTATCGATGGCAAGGTGGTGCAAACCATCTATTACGGCAATGCCCCCATTTTGACAAAGCTGCAATACTACCCCCTGGCACTTTTGCTTATAGTATTGTTGTTTTTGGCATTGGTTTTCTTTTTTAATCGAAGTGCACAAATTGCTCAACAGAACAAGTTGTGGACAGGCATGGCCAAAGAAACAGCACATCAAATTGGAACACCTCTTTCGGCCTTGATGGGCTGGGTCGAATTGCTCAAAGCTCGAGAGGACAACACCTTGCCGTTGGTCGAAATGACTCAAGATATTGATCGGCTCCAAACCATTACGGAACGATTCAGTCAAATTGGAGCCAAGCCCAAGTTAAGTTGGCTGAACGTTGTCCAGATCACTCGAGAAACTGCTGCCTACCATCAAAAAAGACAATCGGCTCTTATTACCTTAGATTTTAATAGTGACCATGATGAATTAATGGTCCTGCTCAACCCACAGTTGTACGGCTGGACTATTGAGAATTTGATTAAAAATGGCATTGATGCCATGAAAGGCAAAGGAACGATTCATATCGAAATGCGCAAGCAACAAAATACCGTTGAAATTCTAGTACAAGATCAAGGAGCGGGAATACCCAAAAACAAATTTAGGAAGATTTTTGAGGCTGGATATACTAGCAAGGCCAGAGGTTGGGGCCTGGGATTGTCTTTAGCTAAAAGAATTATCGAAGACTACCACGGCGGACAAATCAAAGTTTTGAAATCCGAATTGGGTGTTGGAACCACCTTTTCTATCAAATTGAGTCTGGTATAAAACTGGCTATACGGTCTGCAGTCGCTTGAAACTCCTCAACCGAAGGTGTAGCAATTTTTTTTGTAAAATCTGTTGCCACCATATCGACCAAAGGCAACAAATGAATATGAGTATGAGGCACTTCAAGTCCAATGATGGTCAGGCCTACTCTTTTGCAAGGGATTGCCTTTTCAATAGCCGTAGCGACTATTTTAGCAAATCTCATCAATTCTAGATACTCTTTGCCGCTCATCTGATAGAATTTATCAACCTCTACTTTCGGGACACACAGGGTGTGACCAACAGTATTAGGGTTGATATCTAAAAATGCAATACAATGGGCATTTTCAGCGATCTTGTAAGAAGGGATATCTCCTAAAATAATTTGAGAAAAAATGGAGGCCATTAGGGTCTTGTAATTTCAAGGATTTCAAAATTAACCACGCCATTAGGGACTTGTACTTGGGCTATTTCACCCACAGACTTGCCCAACAAACCTTTTCCAATTGGAGAATTCACAGAAATTTTACCTGCAGCCAAATTGGCCTCGCTCTCCGCCACCAGGGTATAACTCATTTCCGTGCCATTGGCTTGGTTCTTAATTTTAACTTGCGAAAGTACTAAGACTTTGGAATTGTCCAATTGTGATTCGTCAATCAAACGAGCGCCAGACAGGGCCTCTTCCAGCCGAGCAATACGCAGCTCAAGCATGCCTTGTGCCTCCTTAGCTGCATCATATTCTGCGTTTTCGCTTAAATCGCCCTTATCTCGGGCTTCAGCGATAGCTAGCGAGGCTTTCGGCCGTTCTACATCCTTCAATTGTGCCAATTCGGTACGAAGCTTTTTTAAACCTTCTTCTGTGTAATAAGATACTTTATTCATATATAATTATATTTAACCTGAACCCCACGATACACCGATTTCAAAACATCACAAAACGTCATTTCTGGAATCGGTTAAGCTGGGGGCTTTTCGTACGGTTATTCTTTTATTTCCCTAAATAGAAAAATCTCGTTATCACGAGATCCTACGCAAAGTTATAAAAAAATATGATTCTAAGCTTTTTAGTGTAATTTTAGACCTATTAAGATAATTTCATGAAATCGACCGCTCTATCGTTGGTATTTTTATTGCTCCTCACACAAGCCTGTCGTAAAAAAGACAGTATAGATCCTAGCTGTAATTATCTCCTCAATATTGGAGTCAATGAAGTGGTTAATATGAATTTACCCCAGTATAGTAATTTACTCTTTACCAGTAATGCCGTTTTTGTGCCCAGCACAGCCAATTCGGGGCTAATAGTTGTTAACGTTGGCACTGGCTATTTGGCTTGGGACGCTGCCGATCCTAACCATATTCCCAGCAATTGTGGAACTCTGACTATTGACGGTGTCTTGGGTGTCTGCGGTTGCGATGATGGCAATACTTACAGTCTTTTTACTGGCCAACCCATGGAAAATCCGAGCCTGAGATGTGCACTTAAAAGTTATCCTGTTACCAGATCGGGAAATACACTCTATATTTCCAATTAGAACCTCAAAGTAACACCCGCCAATATGTTGGTTCCAGCCTGAGGGTAATAACCTATACCTTCAATGGTTTGGACAACCTCTGGATTTGAATAATCATCATCATAGGAGTAGTAATAACCTTTAGATATGTATTTAACATTCAATATATTATTCACTAATACGTCAAATCGCATACTGCTAACAATCCTCGATGGTGATAAGACATAACTGATCCCTAGATCATTTAAAAAATAGCCTGCCAATTTAGAAATAGGCGCGTTGATATCGCTCATGAATTGCTCACTGACCAACTTAGAAAACCAATTGACTTCTAATTTTTGATTGACTTTATAACTCAATCTATTGCTTCCTACCCATTCTGGAGAAAAGGTCAAATCGCGCTTGCCAAAGTTGGTTAAGGTCCCATTAAAAGAAGCGATTGTTTCTTGAGTTTGATTAGAGCTCCAAGTTAAATTGGTTAACATTTGAAGTCTTTGACTCCATGTGGTTTTGGCCGATAATTCTAATCCCGTACGATAGCTTTTTCCGCTGTTATCTCGGATTGGGGTACCATTGTTATCAATATTTCCTGTGAGTACCAGTTGTTCTTCATAGGCCATATAAAAGGCATTTAACTTCAATGTTGATCGCTTTTTAGTATAACGCCATCCAAGCTCAAAATCAGTCAATCTTTCGGGTTTCACCTCTGGGTTATTTTCAAAATCAGAGCGCGCTGGCTCACGATTGGCGCGTGATACAGAGGCATAGATATTGCTGTCCGGATTGAGTTGGTAAGTGGTGCCAAGTTTAGGATTGAAAAAATGATAGGACACCGCCACTTCAAATGGCAAGCGATCTGAATTCAACCCCAAGGTTGTATAGTCCACAAAGCGCCATTGGGTATCTGCAAATATCTGCCAAGTTTGTCCCAGGTCTTTTGTCAATTTGCCAAACCCACTCCACTCATTTTTCACCCCTTGACCCAAATAATACTGTTGCCCAGGCAACGTACTAACCGCTTCCGAAGTCCAAACCACTTCTCCAAAATGATCGCCTTTATAATGACTGTAAAACAACCCAAAGAGCCACTCAGAGTCCTTTTTCAGTCGGCTTGCCGATAGGCTTGCTACATAAAAATCGTTATCCAACCAGCGACGGCGTACCACATCACTAGTCGATTCCATATTACTTTGAAAACCATAATTTGACAAGTCATCGTCTTCTTTGTATTCCTCATAATAGCCGCGTCCTTTGGTATAATTCAGACTCAATTGGGTTGACCAAACAGCATTCCATTTCTCTTGCCAGTGCAATTGGTGGTGATCTTGTTGGTAGTCATCTACTTGATCTTCATAGAATTGCAGATTTCCATTGGCATCGGTGAAAATACCGGCATAATTGAAAGTAGGATGACTCGCATAAGTGTCTGGATCGATACCATACCAGGCTTGATAGGTGCGCTCATGACCTCCAAAAGCGATGGCTTTAAGTGCAGTTTGCGCTGTTTGATAATCCCCTTGGATAAAATAGGACTTGAGATCGGCACTGGCGCGATCGATATACCCATCTGAATTGATTTTTGAAGCACGACCCGAAAAAGACAAACGTTCATTAATAAGGCCTGTGGCAAACTTCAAGGTGTGTTTGAAGGTGTTAAAACTTCCCGCGCTATGTGACATTTCAGCGAAGGCTAGCTCGGATTGTTGTTCGGTTTGAATGGCGATACTTGCGCCAAAGGCACCTGTACCCATGGTCGAAGCACCCACTCCTCTTTGCAGTTGCAACTGCTCCACGGACGAAGCAAAATCAGGAAGGTCAACCCAATAGGTGCCCAAGGATTCTGCGTCGTTGTAGGGAATCCCATTGATGGTAATATTGGTAGACTGTGCGCTCACCCCGCGCACTCTCAAGCCCGTGTAACCTATCCCAGCCCCTGCATCACTCGTGATAACCACCGAAGGCAAGTCATTGAGCAAATAGGGCAGATCTTGACCTAAATTGCGTGACACCAATTCAGCTTTTGTCACATTGGTATGTGCGATAGGTGCTGTGGGTTTTACTTTGATTGATCGCAGCAAAACAGGTTCTAAATTTTGAATTGTTAAGGAATCTTGAGGCTGTTGAGCCAAGGCTAGTGCTGGCAGTAATATACCAGCAATTAAAAGGATTTGTTTGGTATTCATGTTTTGATCAAACAGAATAATAAAGGGGAATTACTCCAAGTTGTGATGCGCCTTAGCGCCTCTGGTTTAACAAAAATTTCCTAAACAGCATTATCTGTTCTAGGTTCAATGGGTATGATCTCAGCCGCTTTTGGCACCCCTTTTGAGAACGGCACAAATATAGGTTTTTTTTAATTGGTGTTTTGCTTTTTATATGATATCAATAAATAATTCATTTATAGCCTTTTAGGATCATTTCAGCCGGAAATGACCAGCGCTTACTAACACCAGTTGCATGTCTCAATATCCATTTTGAACTTTATATAAATCAAACCCTCAAATGCTCCTTTCATGAAAACAATCTTTCGATACGTTGCGAGTATGGCTGTTTTATTGATGTTCGCTCAATGTCAAGGTAAAGACGTCCTGTTAGACCTTCATCAAGAATCCAAATAAGACAACCTTAGAACCGTCACTAACCGATGTCCTTTAATATCCAGACAATAATTTAGAATTTATCCATCAAAGCCTCTATCGCCTTAACCGCGGTTTCGAATCGCACTTCCTTGGAGCCTGTTAGCAGGATGTAAGGCTTTTGGTAACGGTCTAGAGTAGCTTTAAAGGCTTCGAACATGGCGTGTCTGAACAGCGGCCGATCGCGCAGGTCATCAGCTTCCCAAGGCACGTCGATGTCGGTCAAAAAATACAAATCGTATTGGTGAGACAGGGCTGCTTTGGCAATGGGCTCGGGACAAAACCCATCGTAGTAGGTTTCAGAGTAAACCTTAGTTTCGAGCAAGTCCGTATCGCAAATCAAGATTTTATCAGCTTGTTGTGCCAGTTTATTTTCGAGAGCCATCTGCCCTACTGCAATGGGCATCAGATCCTTTGGCTCGCAGGACTTTTGTTCCCGATCCCATTTTTCTTGCAAATAATCTCGCGCAAATTCGGGCACCCATGGGGTTTGGTAATGCGCTGCTAACTGCTGTGACAAGGTAGTTTTTCCTGTCGATTCTGGGCCAAATAAAACTACCTTTAGGCAGTCTGAAGCCTGTTGCTCAATTGTTTCTTCCATGCACGATAGCCTTGAATAGCCAAAATGGTAAAAATTAAATATTGTAGTGACAAAAAGCCCCATCCTCTATAGAGGTAAAGCGGAACCGTAATAATATCCGCAATTATCCAAAGGGTCCAATTTTCTAGTTTTTTGTTGGCCATGTACCACATGGCCGTAAAAAATAATCCAGAGGTAAAAATATCGATATAGTTGGTTGGACCAATAGCAACATTACTACCCAGATATACGACAGAAGTAATCACAACAGTGGCAATAAACATGGCTACACCTATCATTTTCTCCTTGGTATTGGTTCTAGACACCGCAACTGCCAATTGGTTGTTTTGCCGTCTCGACCAGTTCCACCAACCGTAAATACTCATAATGGAATAATAGAAGTTCATCATCATATCCCCCATCAGTTCTGCCAAAAACAACAGATAGACCGTAATAATGGTAGCAACAAGTCCTGTAGGATATACCAAAACATTGGCCTGCTTGGCATAAACCACACTAGCAATGCCAAAGACAAACGCTACCACTTCGAGTAGAATTAGACTGGTTGAACGTCCCACATAGGGCTCAATAAAAAAATCGATGACCTGAGTCATTGTTATAGATTATTTTAATGTCGAGCAAATATACACTTTATAGGGTAGCACTAGCTGATGATAAACGCACAATGATAATCTCCAAGAGACAAATGTGCTAATTGGTACTGCTGCAAAACAGCATCGTAATGACACTCTCCCATTAGTGAATGGTCGGTGAGTAAGAAGGGCGGGATTTGCAGATGATTCTTAAAGCTCAAACCAGGGATAGCTAACAGCTTATACAAGGACTCCTTGGCGCACCAAATAGCAGTTAATTGACGGACAAATTGATCACTCTCTTGATCCAGATAATCCCATTCCGAACCGATAAATTTCGTTGCTATCTTAACAATTTTGGATCTAACCCTTTCAATATCAATACCTACTGGTTTATCGCTGACAATGATTGCGGCATAGTCAAAAGAATGGGTAATCGAAATATAGCGACCATCGCTCAAGTGAGGTTTGCCCGAGTCATCATAGATCAAATCGGCATCAAAGTAATTTTCGATTGCCAACAAATGCCGAACACTGAGAAATCCACAGCGGTGGATGAGGTTTCTCATGCCTGCTAAACGAATTCCACTCTTTGGGGTCAAAACCAGATTGGCTTGAAGTTCGTCAGCAGCTTCTGTAATCATCCAAATGTGTACAGCAGTTTCAGAATTTACCTTAATGGATTTGAATAATGGCAAGGTCGTTTTGTTTGGAATGCGTATTTTTGCTCAGCGATTTAAAAGACAAATATAATCTTATGAGCACTAAAACAGTATCCTTTGTACCATTTAAAGTCAAAGACATGTCCTTGGCCGATTGGGGTCGTAAAGAAATTACTTTGGCAGAAGCCGAAATGCCGGGCTTGATGGAACTTCGTCGAGAATATGGTCCGTCCCAGCCGCTTGCTGGTGCTCGGATCGCAGGATGCCTGCACATGACCATTCAAACAGCTGTATTGATCGAAACATTGGTTGCCCTGGGAGCCCAGGTTACTTGGAGTTCTTGTAATATTTTCTCCACTCAAGATCACGCTGCCGCAGCTATTGCCGCCGCTGGAATACCAGTATATGCCTGGAAAGGTATGACTGAAGAAGAATTTGAATGGTGTATTGAACAAACCCTGTTTTTCGGTGAAGACAGAGCACCTCTCAATTTGATTTTAGATGATGGTGGTGATTTGACCAATATGGTTTTTGACCACTACTCAGAGCTTGTCCATGGGATTAATGGCTTGTCTGAAGAAACAACTACAGGTGTTCACCGTTTATATGAACGCATGGCCCATGGCACTCTGCCTATGCCGGCCATCAATGTCAATGACTCTGTTACGAAAAGTAAATTTGATAATAAATACGGCTGTAGAGAAAGTGCCGTCGATGCCATTCGACGTGCAACAGATTTGATGTTGGCCGGAAAACGAGTTGTTGTTTGTGGCTATGGCGATGTCGGCAAAGGCACTGCTGCCTCGTTCAGAGGAGCAGGTAGTATTGTTACTGTGACAGAAATTGACCCTATCTGTGCCCTTCAAGCAGCTATGGATGGTTATGAAGTTAAAAAACTAGACTCCGTTGTCCGTAATGCAGACATTATTGTCACTGCTACTGGAAATAAAGACATTGTTTTACAAAGGCACTTCGAAGCCATGAAAGACAAAACGGTCGTATGCAACATTGGTCATTTTGACAATGAAATTGATATGGCTTGGTTAAACGAAAATCATGGTCACTCAAAATCGGAGATCAAACCACAAGTCGATCAATATACCATCAATGGTAGAGATATTGTCATTTTAGCTGAAGGTCGATTGGTCAATTTAGGGTGTGCCACAGGTCATCCCAGCTTTGTAATGAGCAACTCATTTACAAATCAGGTGTTAGCTCAAATAGAATTGTGGAAAAATGCTAAAAACTACAAGAACGAGGTATACACGCTACCCAAACATCTGGATGAAAAAGTGGCTAAACTACATCTGGAAAAACTTGGTGTCGAACTCGAAAAATTGAGTTCAGAGCAGGCTTCCTATATTGGTGTTAAAGCAGAAGGTCCATTTAAACCAGACTACTACAGATACTAGTACCAGCGTTTTTTAGGCTTACGTGCTTTGGAATTAGTTTCTGAGGTAGTCGTTGATGAGGCTTTACCTTTGTGACCACTTCTCGAGGGGTTTTTTCCAGAACCAGTTGATTTAGAACCAGATTTCCCTTCTCCCCTGGCTATTGCCTTTTTCGAGGGTTTTCTTGGTGTATAAAAACCTTCAATTTCTTCCAAGGGCAAAGTAAAGTCAATCAATCTTTCTATTCCTCGGAGGTAGTTGTTTTCATCTGGACTAACAAAAGAAATAGCGACACCATCGGCGCCAGCTCTTCCTGTACGTCCAATTCTATGAACATAGTCTTCCGATATATTTGGTAAATCAAAATTAACCACATGAGGTAATAAGGGAATATCCAACCCTCGTGCAGCAATATCGGTAGCGACAAGAATTCTCACTTTATTGCGCTTAAAATCGGCCAAGGCCTTAGTCCGCGCACCTTGACTTTTATTACCATGAATAGCTACAGAGGTAATGCCTTCCTTTTCAATACGCTCGCTGAGATTATTAGCTCCATGCTTCGTCCGACAAAAAACTAACGCTTGATTCCAATTTTGATCATTAATCAATTTTAAAAGTAAATCGCGCTTTTTTGACTTATCAACGCGATATCCCATTTGAGAAATAGACTCTACCGTTGAATTGGGCGGTGACACATCTACAGTAACAGGTTGATTTAGAATATCTTTAGTTAGTTTTTTGATTTCACCAGAAAAGGTTGCTGAAAACATTAAATTCTGGCGTTGTGGCGGCATCAGTGAAATAATTTTTTTAATGTCTCCTAAAAAACCCATATCCAACATTCTGTCAGCCTCATCTAACACAAACATAGAAATCGATTTAAGTGACAGATGTCTTTGATTGTATAAATCGAGTAGCCTACCTGGAGTTGCTATCACAATGTCTTGTCCTTGTTGAAGGGCTCTGACCTGAGGGTTTTGATTGACACCTCCAAAAATTACCGTTGAGCGCAATTTTGTAAACTGTGCATACGATCTCAAATTATTAGAAACCTGTGCTGCCAATTCTCGAGTAGGTGTTAAAATCAGCGCACGCGGTTGACGGCGTCCTTTAATTTCGTTTTTACTAAGGATATGTAAAATGGGCAAAGTGAAACTTGCTGTTTTTCCAGTTCCAGTTTGGGCCGAAGCCAGCATGTCCGAACCCGATAATACATGGGGAATGGCTTGTTCTTGAATTGGAGTGGGTGTTGTGTAACCTTGTTTAGCTACTGCTTTTAGTAGCTCAAGAGATAATCCGAGTTTGTCAAATGACATTTAGAGTGGTTTTTTGAGAGCGATCAGATGCAATTAAAAGACCTCCCCTTATTAAAGCGGCAAAGGTACACCTAATAATCCAATGAAATACACCGGTATCATCTTAAGATTTTTGCATAAAAAAAGCCCCACAAGTGGGGCTTTCAATAAATTTGAGTAGCAATTAGGCCTCAAAAGGAACAATTGATACGTAAGATTTATTGTCTTTTTTCTTTTGAAACTTGACGATACCGTCAACTCTCGCGTGAAGCGTGTGGTCTTTTCCCGCATACACATTCTCACCAGGGTGATGAGCTGTACCGCGCTGGCGAATGAGAATATTGCCAGCGATAGCCGCTTGGCCTCCAAATATCTTAACACCTAAGCGTTTCGATTCTGATTCTCTACCGTTTTTAGAACTACCGACTCCTTTTTTATGTGCCATGATTTATGTCTTTTAAATGGATTAGGTTTAGCTTAAGGCCGCAATTAAATCGGCTTTTTTCATCGCCGAAATTCCTGTAATACCTTTTTCTTTTGCCAAAGCTTTCAAATCAGCAACTGACATTTTACTCAAATCGACAGCTGGCGCTTTGTCCTCAACCTGCTTGGACTTGGCAGCTGGTTTTGCTGGAGCCTTTTCAGTTTTTGATACCGCTGGTTTGGCACCAGAGGCAACAATGTTGTCGATCTGAATTTCTGTATAGGATTGTCTGTGACCGTTTTTAACACGGTATCCTTTACGACGTTTCTTTTTAAACACGATGACTTTATCACCGCGTAAGTGTTTCAATACTTTAGCACTCACTTGAGCACCATCTATAACCGGGGCGCCTAAAGTTACTTTGCCACTGTCGTCCAAAAGAAGCACATTGTCAAAAGTGACTTTGTTGCCTTCTTCAGAATCCAAACGGTTTACAAAGACTTTTTGGTCTTTAACAACTTTGAATTGTTGCCCTGCTATCTCTACAATTGCGTACATCGCGCTGGGTTTAAGGGTTGATCATTATTAAAATGCTTGCAAATATAGTGTAATTTGAAAAACCAACAAACCTTTCAAGACATATTACGCTATACTTGTTGAATCACTTGTTTCTATTGGACAAATACACCCCAAACAATATGAGAATTGCGGCCAAAGCCTGTTCGAAATATAATTTCTCACCATCAAGGGTAGCCCACAAAACGGCTACCAAAGGCATTAAATAGGTCACCGAAGATGCAAATACGGGTGTAGACATCTGGACCAATCGATTAAACAAGACCTTGGCAATTGCTGTGCCGAAGAGTGACAATATCAGGACATACCTCATAGATGCCAATACCTCGGGGGATTGATATTCTCCATTTTCAAAAAATCCACTGAAATAAAGAATAGCAAATGCGGGAACCATTAAGACGACAAAATTGCCAGCAGCAATTGTGAGTGCTGTCATTTCTTGCAAGTGCTTTTTGATGATATTAATATTTAGGGCATACATCAAGGTTGATAAAATCACAAATCCGGCATAATAATAATTTTGTTCTGGATTTAACTGAGCTCCATAACCTATCAGAACCGCTGTTCCCATAAAACCGATTACAACCCCGACCGCCTGTCTGGTTGTTGTTCCAATTTTAAAAAGGGCCAAACCGAATAGGATAGTATTAAGAGGCACCAGTCCATTTAAAATAGACGCGACAGCACTGTCGATTTCAGTTTCGGCTATGGCAAAAAGAAAAGCTGGGAAAAATGTTCCCAAAATAGCAGAACCCACAACCCACGGCCACTGTTGTCTTGTAATATTTTTAATCAAATGTGAGCCAACTAATAAAATCATAGCCCCAGAGAAGAGCAATCGAAGCGATCCCAATTGAACTGGGTCAAGCCCGATTAAACCCTTTTTAATCAGAATGAATGAACTCCCCCAAATGACAGAAAGGGCTACGAGAAAAAACCATTTTTTATAGGTCTCAAATATTATTGATACGCTCACCATTAATATATTTATGATTGCAAAGAAATGTATAATTTTATTACTTTAGCCTCCACTTAATTAATATTTACGTTATGAAAAAATACCTAACAATTTCATTCCTAACCCTATTAAGCTTTCAATGTAAGAATGCTCCAGAAGAAGTCGAAATCGTACATGTCGATACTACCGAAACAAAACAAATAATGCCTGAAAATGAAGATTATGCTTTAGCAGAATTCACTATTGAAGGTATGACCTGCGCAATGGGATGCGCGAAGACTATTGAAACAAATTTATCTAAAACCGAGGGCGTTGCCCATGCCGCGGTAGACTTTGACTCCAAAACTGCCCGTGTCAAGTTTGATCCAACAGTTTTAGATCTCGATGATATTGAATCCTCAGTCAAAGCTTCAGGAGACATGTACCAAGCTGTAAACATAAAGAGGGTAAGCGATTTTAATACAAACGAATCTCATAAAACGGCTTGTAAAATGGCTTGCTGTAAAGGAAAAACTGACGCCAAATCTTGTAAGGCAGATTGTGAAAAGCCCTGTTGCAAAGACAAAGCAAAAGAAGAGGCTAAGGCTTGTGCTGCCGATTGTAAAAAAGAATGCTGTAAGACAAAAAGCTCTTAGTTATTCCTGAGATTTCCATTGCAAGCTTTCCATGAAACGACGGAGATCCGATCTCAAGTAATCAATTGCTGGGAGGATAGAGTCATAATTGGGTTGACTAGAGAAATAGAGCGCGCCCGACAAAAAGTGATTTATGCTATCCGTAACATAAAACTGCAAGGGTGACGCGGCATTACCCGTAACATCGTAAAACATACCGTATACCTTGTTGACAACATCTTGATATGGTTGCATTTCTATGGCATCGGCTTTGATGGCGTGTTTTTGAGTTCTATTTTGAGCATCCAACAAAAGCGATTCCAAATCGTTTGACTTTAAAGAAACATAGGTACAGTACAAAACAGCGTTTTGTTTGGGATAAACCAAATTCATTTGTTTTCGCCTAGTCATATCTTTATTAACAGACTGATAAACATCGCACCAAATATTTTTGTCGAACGTAAATGCGTCATTTTGGTCAAACAGCAGGTAGCGGGAATCTGGAAAAGACAAACGCAAATAGCCTTTTGGTTTTGGCACTGCAGCTTCTTCGCACGATTGCGTCAATACAAGCACCGTTAGCAGGGTTACAAAAAGTGCACTTGCTCTTTTGATAATTTGATTTTTTTGATTCGTTTTTTGTCCAGTTGTTCAATGGTGAAGGTACAGTGGTGAAAATTAATCACGGCACCCCTTTTGGGGAAATTTCCTGACAATTCGAGAACTAAACCTGCTAAGGTATCGGCCTCTCCTTTGGCAGCTTCAAAAAGATCTACATTGTCAATTTGCGCAATGCGATAGACGTCCTTCAAATTGGTTTTACCATCAAACATAAAATTCAAGTCGTCAATTTTTACAAAATTCACATCATCATCATCGAATTCGTCAGAAATATCACCAACAATTTCCTCAATGATATCCTCAAGGGTAACCAGTCCCGAAGTACCACCATATTCGTCTACTACCAAAGCTAGGTGCACCTTTTTTTCTTGAAACTCAGCCATTAGATCATCCAGTTTCTTATTCTCAGGGACGAAATACGGATCGCGAAGCAGGCCAGTCCAATCAAAGGACGCATCATTTAAATGTGACAACAAATCTTTTACGTATAATATTCCAACGACATGATCGATATCTGTATCGTAGATTGGCACTCGAGAGTGTCCATTTTCTAGAATATCGGCAAGCACTTGTTCGAAGGGCGTGTTAATATCTATTGCATGAATATCAAGCCTTTGACTCATAACCTGCTTGGTGTCTGTATTACCAAAAGAAACTATTCCTTTTAATATTTTTTGCTCTTGTTTTGAGGTATCCTCAGGATCTGTCAACTCCAAAGCCTGAGACAAGTGATCTACACTAAAGCTAGATTTTCTCTGTGAAAACCCACTTCTCAGAAAAGAAGTAATCATTTGCATGGGTTTACTAATTGGCTTTAGCACATAAAACAATCCATATAAAGGTCGGGCAACAAATAGGGCAAACTTCAGATTGTTTCGATTGGCATAAATCTTGGGTAATATTTCTCCAAATATCAAAAGCAAAAAAGTAGCTACGACAATTTCAACGACAAATCTCAGCACTGTATCCTCAATGTCGATGAATAAAGTATCTCCTAATTTAGAGAATAAGAGAACAATCCCAATATTGATAAAATTGTTCGCGACTAAAATGGTTGCCAGAAGACGTTCTGGCCATTGGATCATGCACTGTATCAGCTTGATACTTTCAGAATCAGACTCTGATAATTGCGTTTGAGTTAATGAAAAACACGCTACTTCTGACCCAGACACTAGGGCAGACATACCCAACAGTATTGTGAAAACAAATAAACCCTGAAAAAAAGCGAAATCAATCGTACCAAGTAGTACAAGTAAACTTAATGGGTCTGAGTCCAAATTCTGTTGTGTTAGTTAGTCCTAAAAGGGTAAGTCTGAGTTATCAGTTGGTGGTGATTCTGGCGCTAAGGTATTGTCTTTAGAGGCGCTACTAGGGTCTGATTTTGTAGACAAAAAGGTGAATTCATTGCAAACCACTTCGGTAGAATAACGATCAACACCTTTGTCATCTTGCCATTTCCTAGTTTTAATCCGGCCTTCGATATAAACTTTATCACCCTTACTAAGGTATTTTTCGCAAATTTCAGCTGCCTTATTTCGGACAACAACATTGTGCCATTCTGTGTTAGTCACCCTTTCGTTGGTCTGTTTGTTCGTGTAAGATTCGTTTGTAGCTAAAGAAAAACGACCAACGCAGGCACCGTCATCAAAATAGTGCATTTTAACGTCATCTCCCAGATGACCAATCAACATGACTTTATTTAAAGTTCCTGACATAACTTGAGGTTTTTATAGCCTAAAAGGCTTGTTAATACAATTGACATTAAAAATACAAAAAAATGAAAGCTTACTATAAATGTCTTCTGAAATTTTTCAAAAATCTAACGATGAGCTGAGGCATTGGATATTTTTCAAAGACTTCTAAAGACAAAAAATCAGCATTGATTTGGTCTGCGCGAGCAAGCCAAAAGTTCGCAAAAATATGTTGATGGGTTAGTTTTTGCACAATAGGTTTTGCATTAATTAAAGATAAGTCCCCCTGAATGTTATATTTAAAGAGCTCAGACACCTGATGTCGCATATCCCTAACCCCGAGCAAACCATTTGATTCAATTAGCGGAAATTCGTACAAGTGTTGCCATATGTCCTTTTCCAAGCGCTTATTCAAGGGGGTTTTCCGCTCCAGATCGAGATATATCAAATAATTGAAATACCTTTTTCGGACTTTCACTTTATTGGTTTTGACAGGCAAATTGATTACTTCCTTATTAGCAAGTGCAGCGCAGCTACTGTTCAAAGGACACTTGCAGCAACTGGGCTGCTTGGGGGTGCATATTAATGCCCCAAATTCCATAACAGCTTGGTTGTAATCACCAATCCTTTGGTCAGGCAATATTTCTTGTGATAAGGTTTTAAAATAATTAATCCCTGATGATTCGTTAATCGGCAAACTCACACCAAAATAGCGCGACAAAACGCGGTATACATTACCGTCGACAACGGCAACCTTCTCGTCATAACAAATTGAAGCCACCGCATTGGCAGTGTAAGGGCCTATTCCCGGCAATTGCATTAAACCAGTGGCTGTTTTAGGAAAATCACCTTCCAAGTGAGTAGCTACTTCAATAGCCGTCTTGTGCAAATTGCGGGCTCTCGAGTAATAGCCCAAGCCTTCCCAAGCCTTGAGCACTTCCTGTTCATTGGCTTTGGCCAGATCAAAAACAGTAGGAAATTGGGACCGGAAATTTAAATAATAGGGCAAGCCTTGCGCTACTTGAGTTTGCTGGAGTATAACTTCAGAAAGCCAAATCAAATAAGGCTCTTTCGTAGTCCGCCACGGCAAGTCTCTTTGATTATCATCAAACCATCTTAAAAGGACATCGGATAAATTGGGCTGAACCATATAGCGAGTTCAAAAGTAAGCTTTTAAGGGCTTAAAAATTAATAAATGAGCTTGAATTATTGAATTTAAACTCTATATTTGCAACCCTTTAAAGAATAACCAGATATAAATTTATACTTATGACAAAAGCTGAATTGGTTTCGAAAATATCTGATCAACTGGGCATCGAAAAAGGAGATGTTCTTGCCACTGTTGAATCATTTATGAACGAAGTAAAATCCTCCGTGGCTAGTGGTAATAATGTTTACTTAAGAGGTTTTGGGAGTTTTATTGTTAAAACCCGAGCTGAAAAAACTGGCCGCAATATTTCTAAAAACACCACAATAACTATCCCTGCACACAACATTCCTGCCTTTAAACCGGCCAAAGTGTTTGTTCAGTCTGTCAAGGAACATGTTAAGGTGAAATAAGCTGCCCTATTGTTTAATAATATTTAAAAATAATTATTTATGCCAAGCGGTAAAAAACGTAAAAGACATAAGGTAGCGACGCACAAGCGCAAGAAGCGCAGACGTGCGAATCGTCACAAGAAGAAGTAATTTAGATTACTCTTCATCTAATAGCGTTCTTTGACATCTAAATTCAGCGTTTTCACTCAAGTGTCGCGTTGAGTTTTACGATAATTATCCTGTAAATATTACATAAATCCATCTGTACCCGTTTTGGGTATGGATTTAAATTAACTATATATGTCAAAAGAATTAATCATACGTTCTGATTCGGGACAAGTTGATTTTGCCCTCATGGAAGATGGTAGATTGACAGAATTACACAGAGATGAAGGAGATACACAGTTTGCAGTTGGCGATATTTTTATTGCTAAAGCAAGAAAATGTGTTCCAGGATTGAATGCAGCATTTGTTAATGTTGGCTACGAAAAAGATGGTTTTTTACACTATCACGATTTAGGTCCTAATGTACCATCTCTCATAAAATTCGTCAAAAGCGTAAGTTCAGGTAAGTTAAAAGATTTTTCTCTCAAAAATTACGAGTTAGAAGACGGTATTGATAAAGACGGAAGAATAGTTGACGCCGTCAAAGTCAATCAATCCATTTTGGTACAAGTCATTAAGGAACCTATTTCAACAAAAGGTCCCAGACTGAATTCCGAAATATCACTTGCTGGAAGATACCTCGTATTGGTACCTTTTTCAGACCGCATTTCGATTTCTCAGAAAATTGAAGGTCATGAAGAAAAAGACCGACTCAAAAGACTAGTAAAAAGTATTACTCCCAAAGGATTTGGAGTAATTGTACGAACAGTTGCACAAGATAAGAAAGTTGCCGATTTGGATCGGGACTTGTCTAATCTATACAACAAATGGATTGCATTGTGCAAGAAAATTCCAAAAGCGAGTTTTCCGACAAAAATTCATGAAGACGGCAACAAGGCTTTTTCCATTCTTAGAGATATTTTTAACGACTCATTTACTTCAATCGTTGTTGACGACGAGAATTTATATTATCAAATCAAAGACAACATCGCTGAAATAGCACCCCAAAAAGAGTCGATAGTCAAATTTTATCAATCTTCAGTTCCTATTTTCGAGAAGTACGGCGTTGAACGAGAAATTAAAACCTCGTTTGGTCGCCATGTTTCAACAGACAAAGGAGCCTCACTTATCATAGAACATACAGAAGCACTGCATGTTATCGATGTCAATAGTGGCAAAGGATCAAACAACTCGAAAAATCCTGAGGAGGTCTCACTCGAAGTGAATTTATTGGCAGCAACTGAAATTGCCCGGCAACTGCGCTTGCGCGACATGGGCGGTATTATTGTTATCGATTTTATTGATTTGGGCAGAGCCGAAAACAGAAAACAGCTTTTCAATCACTTTAGAGATGAGATGAAAAATGATAGGGCAAAGCATAAAATTTTGCCTCCTTCAAAATTTGGTCTGATACAAATGACACGACAGCGTGTTCGTCCAGAAATGGAAATCAAAACCAAAGAGAAGGACCCTAACGGCGGAAACAATGAAGAGGTAGAAGCACCTATTTTATTGTTACAAACTATGACTTTGGAGCTAGAATCCCTTATTCGCAAGAAACATAAAAAGATGGTACTTCATGTACATCCCTTTATTGCAGCCTTTTTGAAACAAGGCTTTCCTTCCATACGAATGAAATGGTACTTCAAACACAAGGCCTGGGTGAAAATCCTACCTAGGGATGCCTATACCTATCTCGAATTTCATTTTCTCGACGCAAAAGGAAAGAGATTGCGCTAATTAAAAACCCCACAAATGTGGGGTTTTTTTATATCCTAAAATTAAGGCGCAGGGTTAGGAATTTGGGCATGCACTTCAGCTATTGCTTTCAATACATCATCCGATAAGGTATGATTGATACTTAAAATATTTTCCTCCAATTGTTTCAAATTGGTAGCTCCAATAATGTTGGCTGTTACAAAAGGTTGAGCGTTAACAAAAGCCAATGCCATTTGCGCCAAACTGATATTAAACTCATTAGCAATTGCCATATATTTCCTAGTCGCCTCGGTAGATTGCTCACTACTATACCTTGAAAAACGTGGAAAGAGTTTTAATCTAGAATTTTCAGCAGCAGTATTATTAATATATTTTCCACTAAGTACCCCGAAGGCCAGAGGTGAATAGGCCAATAGACCTATATTTTCTCTCACTGCAATTTCGGCAAGATCGCCTTCAAAAGTTCTGTTTAAAAGAGAATATGAATTCTGAATGGTACGCATTCTGGGCAGCTGATGCGTTTTCGATTCCTCCAAAAATCTCATGGTCCCCCACGATGATTCATTAGAAATTCCAATATGTCTGATTTTACCCGTCTTGACTACTTCATCTAGGGTTAGTAAAACTTCATGAAAATTTTCTGTCCATGGATCATCCGGCCTGTGCTGATAGTCTCTAATTCCAAATCTATTGGTATGTCGCTCTGGCCAATGAAGTTGGTACAAATCGATATAATCGGTCTGTAATCTTTTAAGGCTCTTATCGACAGCCGTTTTAATAGCCTTTGGGCTAAACCCTTCTGTACTGATATGCGCAGTGTAGTCACCTGGACCAGCAATTTTTGTAGCCAAAACAACTTGATCTCTATTTTTACGTTCTTTGAGCCAATTCCCAATGATAGTGCTGGTTCGTCCTTGGGTCTCGGCAGTAGCTGGCACCGGATAGAGCTCAGCAGTGTCAATAAAGTTGACACCTTGTTCCAGGGCCATATCTAACTGCTCAAACCCCTCTTCTTGCGAATTTTGATTTCCCCACGTCATGGTTCCGAGACAGATTTTACTAATTTTTATGTCAGTTTGGGGAATCGTTGTGTATTTCATTGGTTTGATTGTTATGATATTTCGACAAGCACTGGACAATGGTCGCTGTGAACCGCTTCGGGAAGGATTACTGCCCTTATCAACCTAGACTCCATCGGCTTTGAAACTAGGGTGTAATCTAAACGCCACCCTTTGTTATTTGCTCTTGAATTAGCTCTATAGCTCCACCAAGAATAATGATGAGGGGCACTGTTAAAATGTCGGAAAGCATCAATAAATCCACTTTTCAAAAAGCGACTAAACCAAGCTCTTTCCTCGGGCAAGAAACCTGAAACATTCTTATTTCTAATTGGATCGTGAATATCTATGGCCTCATGACAAATGTTATAATCGCCGCAAATAATCAAATTGGGATGGGTGTCTTTCAAGGAATCAATATAATGATGAAACATATCCATATACTCCAATTTATGAGTCAACCGATCCAAATTGGTGCCCGATGGGACATAAACGCTCATCACTGAACATTTTTCAAAATCTGCCCTAATGTTTCGACCTTCAAAATCCATTGATTCTATCCCCGTGCCATAGGCAACATGTAGAGGCTCATCTTTACTCAAAATCGCAACACCACTATATCCTTTTTTCTGAGCGCTAAACCAATAGTGATGTTTATAACCTGCGGCTTCAAAGGCCGCCAAATCGATTTGATCTTGATTGGCTTTAATTTCCTGAAGACAGACCACGTCAGCATTTGTAGTTTTGAGCCACTCAACCAGGCCTTTTTTTTGAGCAGCACGCACACCATTAACGTTGTAAGAAATGATTTTCATAAAATATCAACGAAGTTACTAAGTCTATTTAAATTTGAGGCTTTTCCCTTATAATATTATTAAAACAAACTAATAATCTAAGTTTCATCAGTCAATCTGATCAATAATAGGTTTTGGCAAAATAAATTACGCTAAATTTAGTTTGATATGAAGTGTGGAATAATATGACATCTTTCAGTGGTTGGATTTGTACCTGCTGTCTTATAGTAGCAGTATGGCAAAGCAAGGCACAAGTGAACTCAAACTTAGATGTTCGCGTGACTGTAGCTGTCCAAAATCCATTAACTATAGACGCTGTAAGCATAGACTCTCAAAAACCCCTTGTGGTGAGAAATAAGAAAGGTGAATTGATTTTACCCCATACTTACAAAGTTGACTATTCAAAGGCCGAGTTGAGATTTCTGTCAGCACCCTCCGCCGACTCAGTGGTGATCGAATACTCCCGATTTCCAACGTTTTTAACCGATAGTTATCAAAGTTTAGATGACGCGCTAATCGTTAGAAATACCGGCAATCTAGAGCGACTTTATCGGCTTAAACAACCAAGACTCGATCAAGACCAAACTTTCTTTGGAGGCCTCAATAGTTCGGGGGCCTTATCGCGAGGATTGACCATTGGCAATAATCAAAATACTGTGTTAAACAGTAATTTGGATCTTAAAATTTACGGAAACCTCAACGAAAATGTGACACTTCGAGCATCCATCCAAGATGCAAACATTCCTATTCAAGATGGCGGATATTCAAAACGTCTTGATGAATTCGATCAAATCTTTATAGAATTCGAAAGTTCCCAATGGCGACTAAGAGGGGGGGATATTGACATAACCCACCAAAATACAGAATTTGCTAATTTTTCAAAACGGATACAAGGCATTTCTTTCAATTCTCAATGGCACAGCAATGAATCTGAAAAACAACTTTTTGCATCAGCAGCTCTGGCAAAAGGCCAATTTGCACGATCTCAATTTCGAGGTGTTGAGGGCAACCAAGGGCCTTATAAGCTTAAGGGGGAAAATGGCGAACTTTATGTTCTTATTGTTTCAGGTAGTGAAAGAATTTATATTAATGGGATTCTCTTGGAACGAGGTCAAGACAAGGATTATACTATCGATTACAATGCTGGCGAAATTCTCTTTACAGCCACATTACCAATCACTTCGGATATGAGAATTTCTGCCGATTATCAATACAGTGATCGCAATTATACCCGATTCATGACCTTCAACGGAGGTGCATACAACAGCGATAATTGGCGTATAAAGGGGACCGTGTTTTCAGAAAGTGATCTGAAAAATCAACCACTACAACAAAATTTAACAGAAGTACAACAACTGTATTTATCGGAAGCTAGAGATGGTCCTGAGGGCATTTTTGCGCCTTACGAAGAAATGACTCCATTTGATCAGAATAGAATTCTTTACAAAAAAATTACGATTGATGGTCAAGAGGTATTCCAATACTCAAATAATCCAGACGATGAACTGTATGCGCTGAAATTTACCAATGTAGGGACGAATCAAGGGAACTATCAATTGATTTCAACTGATGCAATAGCTTATATTTACGCCTATGTTGCGCCAATCGACGGCGTACCTCAAGGTAGTTTCGAGCCTATTGTTCGACTCGTCGCTCCTCAAAGCCTGCGTTTAGCTAATATCGTAGGTGGGTATCAAGTAGGCCCTAAATCCAAAATTGACTTTGATTTAGCTGCCAGTCAATATGATCAAAATTTGTTTTCAAACATTGATGATAATGACAATAACGGCTTTGCTGGAAATCTTCAATTTTTACACAAATTTTCAAAGGATGACAATCCGTGGCAGTGGCAAGTAAAAAGTGCTTTTCAAAAAGTTCATAACAATTTTAAAAGCATCGAGGCACTCTACTCAATTGAATTTAACAGGGACTGGGATCTTCAGGATGTTTCGGGCGCACGTCAATACATAAGGAATTACCTTACGGCAATCAAAGACAGCACAGCTGCCTTCACTTATGGTTACGAGAGTCTGAATCAAGGAGATCATTACAACGGTCAAAAACACAAGTTTGATGCGCAATGGACCAATAATCGATTGACTTCAGTAACCGAATCAAGTGTTTTAAGTGTGAACGGGCTCTACCAAACACGTTTCCTGAGATTATATCAGAGGATAGAATATATTGAGGACACCTGGCGAGCGGGAATAATTTTGAATGCAGAAGATCTGAAAAAGCAGAATAGTCTTACCGAGGACATGTCCCCACTAAGCAATCGCTTTAAACACCTGGATGGATATATAGGGGTCGGTGATAGCCTAGGAATCCATGGAACTATTGGTTATCGATTTCACGTTAATGACAGTGTTTATAACGGGAGTATTCAAAAAGCCAACCATGCCAGTACGGTATATATAAATTCTACGGTAATTAAGAGCTCGGTAAGTCAACTGTCTTTATTTGCCAACTACCGAAAACAAACCGCATTTGCGCAAGATTCTGATGGCGAAGAAACCCTGAATGCCAGAATACAATACCGTCAAAATTTGTTCAAAAAATTAATTGATTGGCAGACTTTAGTTGAGACAAGCTCTGGTCAATTGCCTCAACAAGGCTATACTTTTGTTGAAGTCGAGCCTGGCCAGGGCAGCTATACCTGGATAGATTACAACGGAAATGGTATTCAGGAGTTAGAGGAATTTGAAATTGCAAACTTTCAAGACCAAGGGATTTATGTCCGGCTTTTTCTACCCCATCAAGTATTTGTAAAAACGCAACAACAGGTTTTTCGTCAAAACTTCATTATAAACCCAAAGCTTATGACAGCTAATACGGACGGAAAATTAATCCAAAAATTTTATAATCAAACTTCTTTTTCGCTCGACCGTAAAGCTAAGAGAGGCATAAATAATTTTGATTTTAACATCACTGATTGGGAGTCTGCCGACGTCCTCGCTTTAGACCTGCAATTGCGCAACAGTCTTCATTTTAATCGGGATGAGCAACAGCACAACAGTACGTATTATTATATCAGAAACCAATCTCAAAACCTGTGGAGCACTGGACTGATTAAAAATGAATCCGAAAGACACCAAATGAGGTGGATTCATCAATTCCATCCCAATTGGGTGGCTAACATGTCCGCTGAAAAGGAAATCGTAAAGCGGCGCAGCGAATCCTTTCCCGGCAGGAATTTTGAATTACATACAAGCTCAATCTCCCCCCATTTATCTTATAACTTTGACGCGAGCTCCCAACTAAATTTTATAGGTGAGTGGCGCCAGACAGAGAACCAAATAAACGCAAAAGAATCCCTAAATCAGCAACAATTAGCCCTTAGCTTTTCATCTGCTTTTAAGACCTCATCGACCTTAAATGCTGAATTGAGATACATTAAAAATGACTTTACAGGTCAAGGCAATACACCCGTAGCCTATCAACTTCTAGAGGGTTTACAAACTGGCGAAAACTGGACTTGGTCTCTGGTGGGACAGCAAAAATTGACCAAAACACTGGACTTAAATGTCAATTATTTTGGAAGAAAATCGACCGATCTAAAGACTATTCACACCGGAACTATTCAACTACGAGCTAATTTTTAAAACTAAATATTTGTATATTTAACAAAACGAAACCCCATGAAACCTCTAGTAAATCTTCTATCTCTTATTGCGCTATTCACATTGTCGTGTAAAAGTCAAAAGCCAGACAAACCCATCGCTATTCCCGAAGGATATCTCTCAGGACTTCTCGCAATTGTTGAAGACAGCCCTTGCAAGTATCAATTCAAAAGTGTGTCGAGCGATGAAACCTTTGACTTAATCGATGCCGAATCAAAACTACCAAGTCACCAGCTGAAAAACGGCCAACAAATAATTCTTAAAATTGTTCGGCTAAGACAGGCTAATAGATGCGACAACCTGCTTCCAGCCCAAGTAATTGACGTATCTACTCAATAAATAACATCACATTCTTTATGGCAGTCAAATATTCTATAATTTTGACCTCTATGAAGAAAGTTTTTGTAGTTGATAATTATGATTCATTCACCTATAATTTGGTGCACTATTTCGAAGAACTTGATTGCGCTGTTACTGTAAAGCAAAACGATCAATTTGATCTTGATGAGCTTGAACTATTTGAGACCATTGTATTGTCACCAGGTCCGGGACTGCCAAAAGATGCAGGATTACTGATGGAAGTCATTTTAAGATACGGCTCAACCAAAAAGATTTTAGGCGTATGTCTTGGTCTTCAAGCTATTGTAGAGGTTTATGGCGGTACAATTACAAATCTTGATCAAGTATTTCACGGGGTTTCAACAGAAGTTCAAATCAATCCAAACGACCCTCTTTTCAAAAATTTACCTGCAACAATCGATGTTGGAAGATATCATTCATGGGCTGCTGCCACCCCCCTGCCTGCCTGTTTAACCGTCACCGCTCAAGATGAAGCCGGTATTACTATGGCCATAAGGCACAAAACTTTTGACATATGCGCCGTGCAGTTTCATCCCGAATCCATTATGACCTCCCATGGCAAAGAAATTTTGAGGAATTGGCTAGAACAATAAAAAAAAGAGCGCTATAAGCGCTCTTTTTTACTCAGCATAGATGCGATACACTATTTTACAATGATTCGTTGAGACTCGCTTACTTCCGTATTTCCAATTGTCACTATATACACTCCTGCTGACATGTAAGACATGTTCAATTGGTGTTGGTATCCTAAGCCCGTTTCATTAAACAACGATCTCCAATAGATTTGTTGACCTAAAGTGTTGTACACTTTTAACTCCAGTTGGTCACTAAATTCTGAAGTAGGAAGCGAAATTTCGAATTGGTTATTGTCCATATCAACAATTTGAAAAGACGAATCCATGCCCAAATCTTCGAAGCCAACTGTCGTTGTTAAGACAACGGTATAATCTTGAACCTCACCGTAAGCAAAATCCGAACAGGGCTCCAAAATATTCCCAGAAGCAGTGCTGTCAATTGCTTTTGCTCTTAAAGTGTGTGAGCCTAAAGCTGCATTGGCTGGAATGGTCAAAGTAAAATTATTCAATTGTCCCGCTGATAAAAATGAGACCCCCGAAATCAAACGTTCTGAAGTTTCAAAAGTTCCTGAATCATCGAAATCAATCCAAACAGATAGTTTTTCAGCAGTTGGACTAGAAATCCAATTGTGTTGAGCTTGAAGCGTAAAACTGGTTGCTGCTGTTGCACTAACAACAAGATCCGTTGAAAGATCTGTCCTATTTTCATATCCATTGGCGCCATTACAGCCATTGCCTCCATCATCGGCATCAATATCTACTAAGACGAACCTTTTTATCCCGTCAACGTTACAACCATCAATCGCAATGGGTTCACAATAAGCCAGAACATTATTCACAGTAACAGAAAAGCTGTCATTACTGTCATCTCCGTCCCCATTTAAATCAGTTGTAGCTGTGATGAGGTAGGTTGATCCAACAATTGAGAGATCAGCAGTAGCAGTAAAAGTATAATTTACCGTAGCGCCTGGTGCTATAGATCCAGTATAGGTTTCGTTAACTAAGGTTCCTCCATCAATCGAATAACTTAATGGTATGCTCGTCTGTGTTTCGGCTCCAAAATTAGTAATAGTCACTGTTACCGTTTCGGCAGCACCGAGCTGGCCCGTAGTAGGAGCCGAAATGGCTGTAACGCCAACATCTCCAGAAAAGAGGTGTGTCACACTCACCGTAGTGCTATCATTGTTCGCATCTTCATCGGATGTCATTGCTGTTGCTGCTGTAATACTGTAGGTTTGACCTACGGTTGAAAAATCAGCCGTTGTTGCAAATGTAAATTCAGCTGTCGCATTCGACGCTAAAGAGCTAGTGAACGTCTCCGTAACTAGTGCACCACTATCGACTTGATAGGTTACATCAAAATTTGATGCTTCGTTTAAGCCGTAATTGAAAATCGTTATAGTAACTGCTTCTGAATTGGTCAATGACCCATCAACTGGTGCATTAATCGCAATAACTCCAACATCATTACTGGTAATTGCAGCTATTTGAAATACTCCTGCAATATTTTTACGTTGGGTATCCATCACTTCATTGACAAACCAAAACTTTTTCCCTCCGTCAGGATCAATATCTATTTTACTGTAATCACCATAACGCGTCCCAGGTATGTTTGAGTTTCCTTGAAAAATGACTCCTTCGGCTACTGTCATAACATCAAGGTCATCATTAGCATATCTACCCGTGTAGTAAGACCCCACACGCACAGAAGTATCAGTACTATTACCGCTCGACATTCCTGTATATCCCATACCTATATTGCCTAAGATATCAATAGACATACTCGCATTCCAAACGTGTCGGTTGTCAGGCCCAATATAGGTTCCTTCTTGATAAATAGTCCAAGGTCCGCCGTCAGTATCTTGACGCATTTCGTACCATCGAATCCCTGCTTGTTTGGCCAATGTACCATCGACATCTACCACAAAGTTAAACACAGCGCTGTTGTGCGATCCAAATTTCCTAAATGTTGCCTGATTCATAATAGTCGCCTGAAGTGCATCTATGGCCGATCCGCCATTGGGCTGAGTTAAATTAGAAAAACCAGCATTATCAAATACACTCACAAAATCTGTGACATCAAATTGAGTTGCTGCCGAAACTTGTGAATTGGCAACAGTTGTCCAGTCCATGTCCACGAGCCACATTTTTATATGATCAGTGCTAATACCTAACCACGCGTCGTCTTGCATATAAACAATGGGGGCGCCTCCTTCGGTTGGAAAATTAGATGAAGCAATGTTAAAAAATTGCGGACTATGAAATCCATTAGTAGTTAATCCCGGAAGTGAAAACGACACTATTTGAGCCGAAGGGTCTCCTGCAATCATTTTATCTCTTTCAAAAACATGAATTTTGTTTGCAGAGCCTGTATTTTCAGTCATATAATACCCATCTCTCCAAACTGAAAGTTTTTGATAATCACTTATGGCAGCATAAGTATAAACTGTCCAGCCATCGTTAACAGGGTCTGGACCTTCGGATATTGCTACCTGAGCGCCCCCACCTAAAAATGTCAAGACATATCTATCTGCCGCATTGTCATAGGAAGCTGTCAAATCGCAACAACCTGAAGCGGAGAAAATGGTTGGATTTGGCGATAGCAAACCACCTGTTAGTGAATTTCCACTTTTGTCAAAAATTTGAAAAGCGGTATTGGTCACTGTGATGTAATGATCAGGACCTACTGCAGCAGCCGGATCTGTCGGCTGGGAGCTCGATGTGGCTGTTTCGAATACCAAGTCAGCATCCCTTGTGGCGATACTATTTTTCAATTTTGAGGATTTTTCAAGTAAAGGATCGTTTCCCGTTGATCCTTTTCCTGGAATGACATCATACCGCGATGCTCTTCCATCCTGCATGACTGTTTCTCGACTCAAGTCTGGTCGCACCAATGTTGCTCTTGATGCTATCGACGGCACCTTCAGCACTGACGTAGGGGCGCCAACATAATTTGGTTTTTGAGGTTTGTTTTCGTTGGTCTGAGCCAAAGTCAAAGTCGAGCAAAGAATAGTGAAAAGAAAAATGTGTAATTTTGTTTTCATTAAGGAATAACTTTTAAAATGTTGTCTAATATACTTAATAAAATTCATTTAGAATAATTGTAATTTTTATTAATTATATCAATTTCTAAATGCCCAATTATTCTTACTACAATGAATAAAAAAAGCGCCCGAAGGCGCTTTTCAACTAAAATCCAAGCAACTAATTACTCGCCAATGATTCTGCCAGATTGCTGGACGTGATCGTTACCTAATGTAACAAAGTAAACTCCCGAAGGCATAAAAGACATATTCAAGATATGGCTGTAACCTAGCCAAAATAAAGAAGTGTAACTGTTTTTTCATATCAAGGAAGATTTTAGAGAATTAATTAAGCGAAGGTAATGACTATTTTTCTGTTTTAAAAGAAAAATAAAGATATATTAGTCTGTAAATCAAATAGTTAAGTACGTAATATTAATAAAATTGACCAATAAAGTATATTTGATTTATACTAAAAAGAAACTTAACAAATAAAGTTAAGCTAAATACCTATGATGCTTTTAAAGTGAAATTTTTACAATTTCTTTAACCACTTGGAAAGGGAGGTCGTCTCGATGACCTGTTTTATGGCTTCGGAAACAGAAAGTCGCTCCTGAGCCATGCTATCGCGATGGCGGAGTGTGACGGTTTGATCCTCTAAAGTTTGATGATCAACAGTAATGCAAAACGGGGTGCCAAGGGCATCTTGTCTTCTGTAACGACGACCCACCGCATCCTTTTGATCAAACTCTACAGCACAATCGAATTTTAGATTGTCAACGATTTGCTGTGCTAATTCTGGCAATCCATCTTTTTTAACAAGCGGCAAAACAGCCACTTTGATCGGAGCTAAGACGGCTGGAAGTCTCAACACGGTTCGGAAATTACCATCTCCAAGATCCTCTTCCTGCAGCGCATTGGAAAATATGGCCAAAAACATGCGATCTAGACCAATGGAAGTTTCAATAACATAGGGCACATAGTGCTCTTGAGTTTCATTGTCAAAATATTGCAATTTCTTACCAGAGTGATTTTGGTGCTGAGACAAATCAAAATCCGTTCTGGAGTGTATACCTTCCAATTCTTTAAATCCAAATGGAAACTTGAATTCTATATCTGCAGCGGCGTCAGCATAGTGTGCTAATTTATCATGATCGTGGAAACGGAAGTTTTCTGCATCAATTCCTAATGACAAATGCCATTTGAGTCGTTTTGCTTTCCAGCTTTCATACCAATCTTTTTGGGTGCCAGGACGAACAAAAAACTGCATTTCCATTTGTTCAAATTCCCTCATTCTAAAGATAAATTGCCTTGCTACAATTTCATTCCTGAAGGCCTTACCTGTCTGAGCAATACCAAAAGGGATTTTCATTCTGCCAGACTTTTGTACATTCAAAAAATTGACAAAAATACCTTGAGCCGTTTCTGGCCGCAAGTATAGATCCATGGCGTGTTCGGCCGATGCTCCTAGTTTTGTCCCGAACATCAAATTGAACTGCTTAACCTCTGTCCAATTCTTACTGCCGGAGACAGGGCAAACAATTTCTAATTCCTCAATCAAGGCTTTTACATCGGTCAAGTCTTCAGCCTCTAAACTCTGCCCTAAGCGTTTTTGAATGGCTGTAATTTTGGCTGTGTATTCCACAACCCTTCCATTGGTGGCTAGAAATTGATCTTTATCAAAACTTTCTCCAAATCGTTTTGCTGCTTTGGAAACCTCTTTATCTATTTTCGCCTCTATTTTAGCAATATAATCCTCTATCAAAACATCAGCGCGGTATCTCTTCTTTGAGTCCTTATTATCAATGAGTGGATCATTAAAGGCATCCACATGTCCAGAGGCCTTCCATGTCGTTGGATGCATAAAAATAGCCGCATCAATACCTACGATATTATCATTGAGTTGAACCATGGATTGCCACCAATAATTGCGAATATTATTCTTTAGCGCCGATCCATTTTGTCCATAGTCATAGACCGCACTTAGGCCATCATATATGTCACTACTTTGAAAAACAAAGCCATACTCTTTGGCGTGAGATAGGACTTTTTTGAATTGATCGTCTGCTTGCATCATTTTACAAAAATAAAAAAACGCAACGGACAAAAATCGAATTACTGAAATATATATACTTGCTTTTGATATTTAGGATTTGACCACATACTTTTGAACATCATCAACAAGTTACATCACATGCTTAACCTACTTTTTCCCCGTTTATGCCCAGCTTGTGAAATGGTGCTATCGCAAGGAGAACGAGACCTCTGCACCACATGCCGGCATGAGCTTCCCCAGACTAACTATCATTTGTTTCATCCAAATCCCGTTGAGCAATTATTTCAGGGTAGAATTGCCCTTCAAAAGGCTACGGCTTTTTTAAAGTTTCAGCCCAATAACAAGGTGCAGCATCTGCTGCATGAGTTAAAATATCATGGCCAGCAGTCCATAGGAACCTGCCTGGGGCATTGGTTTGGTGCGCTACTTTATGAATCTCATTTTTTTGGCAAAATTGACTTTGTTATTCCAGTACCTATTTCAAAACAACGCCATCGCTTGAGAGGCTATAATCAAGTCAGAAAGTTTGCCGAAGCTCTATCCCTGCAACTGAGAAGTCATTGTATGACCGAATTATTGGTAAAGACTAAAGATGTTCAATCTCAAGTTACTCTAAACGCCAACGAGCGAGCTAAAATACTATTCAATACTTTCAGTATCAATGAAGATAGCCCCGTAAACACAAACTCCCGTATATTACTCGTTGACGATTTAATCACTACTGGAGCCACCCTCGAGTCATGTGCCAAGACACTCAACAATGCAGCTTATCACCACCTTAGTATTGCAGCTATTGCAATTACCGATAACACCTAAACTACAATCTTGCATATTTTTTTCATTTAATCATTGGCTATGTTTACTTTTGACCTATGCTGAAGCAACTTTCTTTTTGGGCTGTTGGACTGGGCTTAATTTTGGCCTCTTGTGCAAATCGCGGTAACCCTACAGGTGGTGAAATTGATGAAGACCCACCCGTCATTTTAAAAATGTCTCCAGAAAATTATGCTGTGAATTTTACGGCAAGTGAAATTGTTATACTGTTTGACGAATATGTAAAGCTTAAAAATTTACAACAGCAATTAATCATATCTCCTCCCATGAATACCCAACCGGAGATATTACCCATGGGGACAGCCAGTAAAAAATTAACTATAAAATTGATTGACAGTCTTTTGCCGGAGACCACCTATGCGCTGAGTTTCGGAGAGAGTATCATAGATAATAACGAAGGAAATCCATATCCCTTTTTTAAATATATCTTCTCAACGGGCAATTTTATTGATTCCTTACAAGTTTCTGGGGTAGCTCTCAATCTCGAGCATCGCGAGCCCAAGTCTATTATCTCAGTGATGCTATACGAGGTAGACTCTACCTATCAAGACTCCATAGTGTATCAGAAAAAACCCAAATACATCAGTCAAACTACCGATAGTACGGCGGCATTCAAGATTGAAAATATTAAAGCAGGAAATTATAAATTAATTGCGCTACAAGAGGAAAATAAAGATTACATCTACCAACAGGGAAAAGATTTTATCGGTTTTGCAGAAAAACCAATCAGTCTTCCAACTGAAGATTACTTTGAATTAGCTCTATTCAAAGAAGAGGTTGAATATCGACCAAAAAAAGTTAAGCAAGTCACCAATAATAAATTGGTATTTGGTTTTGAGGGAGCGGGAGAAAATATGCATATTGCGCTGATCTCTGAAGTCGAAGACACCTTCAAAAGCAGAATTACCCGTGATCTGAAGACCGATAGTTTGTATTATTGGTACAAAAATTCGAGAGCTTATGATTCTCTCCAATTTGTAACTACCAACTGGGCTATCAAAGACACTTCGACGGTTCAATTGCGCGATATTCAGCGAGACTCTTTGCGGTTGACAGCTACTCCTCAAAGCAGCATCAATCTGAATGAGCAGTTCATTGTTTCGGCCAACCTTCCTCTGAATAGGGTTGATAAGTCATTAATCAATTTGATCGATAAAGACACCATACCCGTCTCATTTGAATATACCCTAGACAGTATGTCCAATCAGGTGCTTTTTGATTTTGAAAAAAAGCCTTCAAACGATTATTTGTTAACGGCTCTTCCTGGAGCGTTTACAGATTTTTTCGAAGCTGTTAATGACAGCTTGCAATTTCGTCTCAGAACAAAAAGTATAGATGATTATGGCAATTTAAGAGTTAACCTAAAAAACACTGCATACCCTGTCATTATTCAATTGGTAGACCGCAGTGAGGACATCAAAAGAGAACTTTACGTCGCCCAATCTGGTCCCATTGATTTTCAATTCCTCGTGCCAGGGATCTATTACTTGAGGCTCATAAAGGACAGCAATAGTAACGGTGTTTATGATAGTGGTCGGTTCCTAGAAAGTCGGCAAAGCGAACACATCAGTCATTATCCTGAATCTTTAGATATCAGGGCTGGTTGGGACGAAATTATCGAGTTTATTCTCGATTAGAAACACTTAAAGCAGTTTAGCTTTGAGTAATTCGCGATTCATGCGCGCTATATTTTCTAGGGATATTCCTTTAGGGCATTCCACTTCACAAGCACCCGTATTGGTACAATTACCAAACCCTTCCAAATCCATTTGGTCTACCATGTGTTGCACACGATCGGCCGCTTCAACCTGACCTTGAGGCAGTAAGGCATATTGTGACACCTTCGCTCCAACGAATAGCATGGCCGATGAATTCTTACAAGTCGCAACACAGGCGCCACAACCGATACAGGTAGCAGCATCCATAGCGGTATCTGCAGCATGCTTACTGATGGGTGTAGCATTGGCATCTTGGGTGTTACCAGAAGTATTGACGGAAATAAAACCTCCGGCATGTTGAATGCGATCAAAAGCGCTTCGATCAACAACCAAATCTCTAATAACTGGAAAGGCCTTTGCACGGAACGGCTCAATATGGATTGTATCTCCATCCTTAAACTTACGCATATGCAATTGGCAAGTTGTGACGTTGCGATCTGGACCATGTGCTTCACCGTTAATAAACATAGAACACATGCCACATATGCCCTCTCGGCAATCGTGGTCGAAAGCCACAGGTGACTCCCCCTTTTCAATGAGTTCTTTGTTCAAAACATCCATCATTTCCAAGAAAGACATATCTGGTGAGATATTGTCAATGGGATATGTAACCATGGCACCCTCGGCATGGGTGTTTTCCTGTCTCCAAATTTTTAGTGTTAAACGCATAATCCTATTTATATGATCTGGTTTTTAATTCTATGTTTTCATATGTCAAATCTTCCTTGTGTAGCACGGCCTCACTGGGTTGACCAGTATACTCCCATGCCGATACAAAGGCGAAATTAACGTCGTCTCTAAGGGCTTCACCCTCAGGCGTTTGCGATTCCTCTCTGAAATGCCCACCACATGACTCAGCTCGTTCAAGGGCATCTTTTGCAAATAGCTCACCTAACTCTAGGAAGTCCGCTACACGTCCAGCCTTGGCCAATTCTTCATTGAATTCATTGGCGGAGCCAGGGACACAAACGTTTTGATAAAAATCTTCTCGTAATTTTTGTATATCAACAATGGCCTGTTGAAGTCCTTCGGCGTTTCGGGACATTCCACATTGATTCCACAAAATTTTACCTAGCTTTCTGTGAAAATAATCTACCGATTGGGTTCCTTTGTTATTTATCAGCGCATCTATTTGAGCTTTTACCTCCGCTTCCGCCTGATCAAACTCAGGACTATTGGTGGAAATCGCTCCTGTTCTGATATCATCAGACAAATAGTCCCCTATAGTATAAGGTAGTACAAAATAACCATCGGCCAAACCTTGCATGAGCGCAGAAGCACCTAGGCGGTTAGCTCCGTGGTCTGAAAAGTTGGCTTCACCAATAGCAAAGCATCCGGGTATGGTTGTCATTAAATTGTAATCTACCCAAACCCCACCCATGGTGTAGTGCACTGCCGGGTAAATCATCATTGGTGTTTCGTAAGGATCTTGATCTACGATTTTATAATACATCTGAAAAAGATTGCCGTACTTCGCTTTGACGACTTCCTTGCCCAACTTTTGGACGACGGCTTTGTCGTTCTCATCCAATCCTCTGACGTGGGCTTGCTCTTTGCCATATCTTTCAATCGAGGCTGCAAAGTCCAAATAGACAGCTTCACCTGTTGCGTTCACACCATAGCCCTCATCGCAGCGTTCCTTTGCCGCCCTAGAAGCAACATCTCGTGGAACCAAATTTCCAAAGGCTGGGTATCGTCTTTCTAAATAGTAATCTCGATCCTCCTCGGCTATTTCAGTAGGCTTTAATTTACCCTCTCTGACGGCCTTGACATCTTCCAATTTTTTTGGTACCCATATACGCCCGTCATTTCTTAAGGACTCAGACATCAAGGTCAACTTAGATTGGTGATCTCCCGAAACAGGAATGCAGGTTGGATGGATTTGAGTAAAACATGGATTGGCAAAATAGGCACCCTTACGATGTATTTTCCAAGCTGCAGAAACATTGCTTCCCATAGCGTTAGTGGACAAAAAGAACACATTACCATAGCCGCCAGAGGCTATAACTACCGCGTGAGCAGCGTGTCTCTCAATCTCTCCAGTAACCAAATTACGCGCAATGATACCCCGAGCTTTGCCGTCCACCTTGACAATATCCATCATTTCATGACGGTTATACATTTTGATTTTACCGCGCCCTATTTGACGGTTCATTGCAGAATAGGCACCCAATAATAATTGCTGTCCGGTTTGCCCTTTAGCATAAAAAGTTCGTGAAACTAAAACACCTCCAAAGGAACGATTGTCTAGCAGTCCGCCATATTCTCGAGCAAAAGGCACCCCTTGAGCAACGCACTGGTCAATAATATTTCCAGACACCTCTGCCAATCGATAAACATTAGCCTCACGAGAGCGATAATCTCCGCCTTTTACCGTATCGTAGAATAGGCGGTGAATGGAATCACCGTCACCTTGATAGTTTTTAGCTGCATTGATACCTCCTTGGGCCGCAATTGAGTGAGCCCGACGTGGTGAATCTTGAAAGCAAAACGATTTAACATTATAACCCAATTCGGCCAAGGTGGCCGATGCTGATGCCCCAGCCAAACCTGTACCAACAACAATCACGTCAATAAGACGCTTATTGGCTGGATTAACCAAGTCAATATTATTTTTATGATTTGTCCACTTGTCTTTTATAGGACCTTCTGGGACATTGGATATTAAAGTTGACATAGACATTACAATTTAGTGGGTAAGGTGATGAAACAGGGCGATGCCAATAAATCCTACTGGAATAACGTAGGCGTAAATCAGTCCAATGGTCTGAAGCAATTTTTTGCGTCCCCAAGTACTACCAACGGATTGAAAAGCTGAGGTGAAACCATGATTCAAATGAAGAGCTAAAAATACAAAAGCTAAAGCATAGGCTCCTACGCGATAGGGGTTAACAAATTTATGTCGAAGTTCCTCATAATAGCGCAATCCTTCCACACCTTCGGCAGTTCCCGACCAATCTCCTTGGATAAATTTGGTGTTCATTTCAGGAAACCAAAAATCAACAAAGTGGAGCGCCATAAAACCTAAGATGACTAAGCCGCTCAAGATCATATTGCGACTGGCCCATTTAGCATTTGCAGCTCCATTATACTTCACATAGCTCTTTCCATTGGCCTTGCGATTCTTAAAGTCTAAAATAAAGCCCATCATAAAATGGAAAAGGACACCAAAAATCAGAACAGGTTGCAATGCAAATTGTACCACAGGATTGGTACCCATAAAATGAGACACCTCATTGAAAGCATCTGGATTAATGACTGACAAGCTATTGATAGCAAAATGTTGTAACAAAAAAACCATCAGGAAAAAGGCCGAAAGAGCCATTGCTACTTTTCGTCCTATTGAAGATTGAAACAGTTGAGCCATAAGTGGTCTTGGATTTAGAATTACAAAAGTACACCACAGCAATCGCTACAGCAAATCCTGTGACAGAAAAAACTCAAATAATGCAATTTAAATCAAATATAATTTTACTCAATAACAAGCTCTTTCCCCGCATTTCCAATCATCACATTGTAAGTACCTTTAGCCAAATACACCCGGCCATTGTCTCCTGCTTTGGGTGCGTTTTTCTTAAGCTTTTTGAGCGCTTTTTCTGAGTAACTCATATCGTAATCAAGGGTGTTCAATCCTTTATCGGCAGACACCTGACTGCTAAACACCTCATTACCAGTTTCATCTGTAATTAAAAACTGCATGGTTCGATCTTCATTGGTGTAGTATGGAATGGTCAATTTAGGACTATTGGCATCTCTAAACTGGCTCCACTGCCTTCCCCAATAAGGTGATCTTTTCATCTTGTCCAATACAAATACATGAGTTTCTTGATTAAGCACCTCAGTAGTCAAACCCTGTAAGACGCCAATCTCTGCACGATAAATACTACGACCATGTGTCCCAACTAATAGATGATTAGCCGTTCTTTGGATTTTCAAATCGTGAACCGCTACGTGGGGCATACCACCAGCCAAGGCATGCCATGAGGCACCCGAATCAAGACTGACATACAGCCCGTAATCGGTTCCAACATAGAGCATATCCTCACGGACTGGATCCTCAAGAATAACATTGACAGGGGATGCTGGTATATTTCCTGAAATTTCTGTCCAAGTAGCACCCAAATCATTACTGCGATAGACATAGGTTTTAAAATCATCCCATCTATAGCCATTCAAGGTGACGTATAGTCTATTTTGATCGTGCGCCGAGGCCACGACTCGAGACACCCATAGGTCCTTCGGAAAACTATCTGATATCTTGGTCCAACTATCTCCACCGTCTTGGGTCAGATGAACATAGCCGTCGTCACTGCCGACTACAATTTGACCGAATTTGAATGGTGACTCGCTGATAGTCGTCAATGTACCATAAGCTACATTGCCTTTTTTGCCTCCTGTGGTAAGGTCGGGACTGATAACAGACCAATCTTTACCTTGGTTCATCGAACGCAATAGTTTGTTAGTACCGAAATAAAGTATGTCTTGATTGTGAGAAGACAACAAAATGGGGGTTTGCCAGTTGAAGCGGTAAGGGTTGTCACCCAGTTCATGCTTTGGCTGGATGTAAACCGACTCTTGAGTATCTAAATTCAAACGATAGTAATTTCCAAATTGATACCCGGTGTAAACAACTTTAGCATTGCGGTTGTCGATTTGTATTTGCATACCATCTCCCCCCATGATAAATTTCCATGGATATTGACCGTTCTGATGCCAACTCGCATCCTCGTCAGCATTATTAGCACCAACCCAAACACCGTTATCCTGCAAGCCACCGTAGACATTATAAGGCTTTTCGTCGTCAACATTAATCGCGTAGAATTGACCAACCTCTGGAGAATTGCACTTAATCCAATGCGCGCCATCATCGTAAGATATATTGACACCGCCGTCATTACCGTTGATCAGGTGATTCGGATTGTTCGGATTAATCCAAAGTGCGTGGTGGTCACTGTGCACATTGCCGTAGTCGATTGAAGAAAAAGTTGCTCCCCCGTCCTTTGATTTAATGATTGGAACACCATAGATATAAACATGGTCTTTGTCGGAAGGCGAAACATGAATTTTACCAAAGTAGTAGCCATAACTACTGTAGACCCCATCGAGGTAACCTTCATGAGTTTTACGCCACGATTGTCCACCATCATGACTCACAAAAACCTCAGCGCCAACAACAGGTGTATCGAACAACATGGCATTGGCATCTTCCAAAAATTTCGCTAAATCTACTGGTTTGGCCTTACCTTCTCGGACCATGTCTTTGACAGCTTTAGCGCTATATTTTTCCGGAAATCCGTTGGACTTGAGGAAACTTTGTAGTTTATTATCCTCTAGCTCCAAGAATTGCTGCTTATTCATCGCTTTGAAATCCTCCTTTGACAACCCATCTTTGCCTCTATTGGCATCGGCGGCGGGTCTCAAAAACTGACTATCGTGCACGGCATAAACTGTATTGGCATCGAAAACGGCAAGACCAATTCGACCAACCCCTTCTCCTGTTGGAAAACCACTGTTCGGTGTACTGATTTTGGCCCAAGATGATCCTGCATCAGTACTTTTATAAATAGCGGAGTTTTCACCATTGCCTAAAAAGTTCCAAGCTTTTCGGTCTTTTGTCCAAGATGCCGCATATTGAACATTAAAGTTTCCTGGTTCGTGTTGAATCTCAATAATGCCAGAAGTATCATCGACAAAAAGAGTTTTGCTCCAATCTTGACCTCCATTAGTTGTTTTAAAAACCCCCCGTTCATCATTAGGAGAATACAAATGTCCTACTACCCCAACAACTACCTCATTGGGATCATCAGGATTGATGAGAATATTCCCGATATGATGACTGTCAGACAGTCCCATATGTTCCCATGTTTTTCCATTGTCAGTAGATTTCAACATCCCTATTCCTGCATAAGACGATCGAGAAGAATTATTTTCTCCTGTTCCGACCCATATTGTTCTGGTCGGCCAATGCACAGCAAGAGCACCAACGTTTTGGGTTTGACTGTTATCCAATATAGGGGTGAAACTGGCGCCATTGTTAATCGTATACCAAAGACCCCCTGAGGCATATGCCACATAAAATTCAGACGTCATTTCTGGATTAACAGCCAAATCAGTAACACGTCCACTCATAATAGTTGGACCTATATTGTCAAATTTCAGATTTTTTACCAACGATTGGTCAAGGATATCAAGGGTTGGGGGGGCTGTTTGAGAATATCCAAATTGGATGGTAAATCCCAGAAGGACAAGGAAAATCTTTTGAAATTTCATTATTGATTATTTAAAACGTTAACGACTTATTCATTTTCGGTGGAAACCCTTTCCATAGAATAACGGAGTGAATTTATGCAAATACCCCATGATAAACAAACCAAAATCATTTAGGTGACATAAAATTGAATAGGATTAACACATAAAATGTTCTACTTTTGATTCAATCAGAAAAAAATCCCAATGAAATACGAGGCCATTTCCAACAGTCTATTCATTAAAAATCGTAAAAAATTCATGGCCGCCATGAAGCCCAAGTCCTTAGCGGTTTTCAATTCAAACGATATTTTTACCACGGGCGCAGACACTAGTTTGCCATTTCACCAGCACCGCAATATCTTTTATTTGAGCGGAGTCGATCAAGAAGAAAGTATTTTGGTGCTTTTTCCAGAAGCCCAAAATAAAGCGCATCGAGAACTCCTATTTGTAAAAGAAACCAATGATCATATTGCAATCTGGGAAGGAGAGAAATTGAACAAAGTCAGAGCTACAGAGGTTTCTGGAATAGCATCGATTCACTGGTTGAGTGATTTCGACAGATTGTTTAGGGAGTTGATGGCCGAGGTCCAAACCGTGTATTTAGATACTAACGAGCATTACCGTCAAGCGGTTGAAATGGAAACTCGGGAAGATCGTTTTATTAAAAAAACCAAGGCAAAATACCCAGCCCACCAATGGGAACGCAGTTATCCCATTTTGGAGCAATTGAGAGGCGTCAAAGAGGCAGAAGAAATCGATTTAATTCAAAAAGCTTGCGCGATAACAAATCAAGGATTCAGACGAATTTTAGGGTTTGTCAAACCCGGGGTCATGGAGTATGAAATTGAAGCGGAGTTTAGCCATGAATTTCTCAGAAATAGATCGCGAGGCTTTGCCTATACCCCTATTATAGCATCAGGTCATAACGCTTGTGTTTTACATTATATTGAGAATAACAAAAGTTGTAAAGATGGAGATATGCTGTTGCTGGACGTTGGTGCTGAATACGCCAATTATTCTAGCGACATGACCCGAACAATCCCAGTCAATGGCAAATTTACAGCTCGTCAAAAAGCTGTTTATCAGGCCGTACAAAGGGTGAAAGACGAGGCCACAAAGCTGTTAGTTCCCGGCACGATGTGGGATGCTTATCACCTTGAAGTTGGCAAAATGATGACCGCAGAGCTATTAGGCCTGGGTCTTTTAGATAAGGCAGATGTTCAAAACGAGTCCGCCGATTGGCCAGCTTACAAAAAATACTTCATGCATGGAACCTCTCACCATATGGGATTGGACACTCACGATTATGGTGCTCTCAAAACTCCCATGCAGTCAAATATGGTTTATACCGTTGAGCCCGGCATTTATATCCCAGCTGAAAACCTCGGTATTCGATTAGAAGATGATGTTGTCATTCAAGACAAGGGTGAGCCATTTAATTTAATGGCCGATATTCCAGTTGATGTGGAAGAAATTGAGGACTTAATGAATCGCTAGATTCGGACGATTTAGGCACTGAACGCCTTCCAGCCTTTTGCTTCTATCGGAATACGCATCTCTGATCTAGTAACTAAATGAGCACCATCTCCCTGTTCTTTCATAAAGCCAATTACCGTTAGGTTAGGATTGCCTTTGATCTTGTCAAAATCCTTCTGATCGATGGTAAATAGCAATTCATAATCCTCACCGCCATTGATAGCAATGGTGGTGCTATCCACATTAAACTCTTCACAAGTCGCTATCATTTGAGGATCTAAGGG